>FZQV01000069.1 GCA_900199505.1 Ruaniaceae bacterium KH17
TGTGGGGCCTTGTCCGGGTGGTTGTGTCTATATCACGGACCACTGACATTTATCTGACATCGGGTGTTGGCCTGTGGATAGAGATACGCCAGCCCGAACGCCCTACAACACGTCCGGGCGTGTCTTGTGGGAACCCACAGACTTCACAGAAACGGCATCAAATAGCGGTGTAAGGGTTGTTGGTGTCAGTGGGAGCCCCTAGAATGGTTCCATGCACTAAACGAACGAGTGACACGCGAGGCGGTGACAACGATATGACAACCACACAGTATGGGGTCGAAGATCGTGACGCCTCCACCCTACCGGCGGCTACTGACACGCCCACCGTGGCCTTCCTTCCCACCCCACCGGTGACTGTGCCAGCCGGGTCACCCGCGCAGGTAGGGTCGCCCGGGCGGGGCCCGGTGCTCGCCGCGGTTCCCGCGCCGCCCGCGCTCCTTACTGCGGACCTCGTAACACTGTTGGGTGAACTCGCTTCATGGGACGAGGCGGCCGGCACGAGCATGCTGACTGCGGTGCGTGACGCGCTCCGTGAGCTCCCCACGGCCAGGAGTGAGGGCGTGTGTGTGGCGCGGATCGCGGTGCTTGAGGAAATCAAGGCCGCTGTTACTGCCGCGCAGGTCCGTCAGGCCGTCGCCTTCCGCACCGCCCGCCTGGACCGGGAGACCGCCGAAGGCATCCCAGCCTCCCGTCAGGGCAAAGGGCTCGGGGACGAGATCGCGCTGGCACGTAACGAGTCCCCGTTTGCCGGTTCCCGATTCCTCGGACTCGCAGTCGCCTTGAATGACTCGATGCCGAACGCTCTGGCCGCGCTCACCGCCGGGCGCGTGAATGAACGCGCCGTGGGCCTACTTAGGTCCGAAGTGGAGACCCTGAGTGAACCGGATCGGGAACGCGTCGATACCGCGCTGGCGCCCGAGTACGGAGACCTGCCGATCAAGGAGTTGACGGCACGGGCCCGCGCGTTGGCCTACCAAGCCGACCCCGGGACCGTGTTGAAGCGGTTTGAGAAGGCCGTCTCGGAGCGGCGCGTGAGCGTGCGTCCCGCCGCCGACGGCATGGCATTCCTGACCGCCCTCATCCCCACCCCGCAAGCATTCGCCTGTAAGAAAGCACTCCGGGACGCCGCGGCGACCGCCAACACCACCCCCACCGAAGGTGGCGTGGAGATGCCGTTGTTCTATGGCAGCCCGGCCCAGCAAGCCGCTCAACAGACAGCCTGGCTTGCCGATCACGCCAACGATCGGGCCGGCGGGGTCGTGCCGCGCATGCCGCGCTCCGCGGCCCAAGC
>FZQV01000025.1 GCA_900199505.1 Ruaniaceae bacterium KH17
CCTCAGCGCCGAAGAAGGCCTCTGGACCCGAAAAGGATGGGCCGGACGCTCATGACACGCCGACGCCATACACACATTTTGGCCGCTAACCCTCGTTCATGAGGTGAAATCATCGCCGAACACACCATCGACCCCACCAAGAACCATAAGCCAAGGATGACGTGAGACATCCCCCCAGCCAAAAAAGAGATGTCTCGCGCCATCGACTGAACGATGACGCGAGACATCACAGGGTGGAGCTAGGGGGATTCGAACCCCCGACCTCTTCATTGCGAACGAAGCGCGCTACCAACTGCGCCATAGCCCCTTATCGAGCGAGAACAACTATAACACCGGCGCTGGGCGCTACTACAACCAGGCGAATGTGACTCCGCCTACGTGCCCCTATTGGACATCACATCCCGGCGGCGCGGCGGCGCTCCAGGAACGAATCCACCGAGGTGGCCGCCTCAAACGCCTCCTCGTCGTGGCGAGCGCCCACCACGTGCGTGGGGCGCTCCGGCGAGAGAGCCCTCGACTCCTCGGCAGCCTCGGCCTCCACTGCCGCCACGGCTCGCTTCGGCACCTCCTGCTTCAACGTGTACGTGGGCACGGGCACAGGTGCGGGCGTCCACGAGGCAGCCTCGCGGACGGCACGGCGCGATTCGGCGCGCTCCTCGACGCTACGCGCATCAACCGGAACGGTCTCGCGCGCGTGCCGCGGCTCCTCGTCCGGAAGAACCTTGGGCGCGTGCGCCCCACCCGTCAACAGATCATCGAACGGGACCTTCTGGACGGGCTCCACAACGACGTCGGCCTCATCAGTCCGGAACAGTTGCAGGCGCTGATCGAGCCGGTGCATCTGCGAACGCGAACGCGCATCGGCCACCCGGCGCTGCTTCTCCGCCTGCACACTCAGATACCCCGCGCCACCAAGTAGCGCAACAGGAATGAGAGTCCACGCCAGGTGAATCACCGACAGCCCGCCAAGCAGTCCGACGCCTATAGCGGCCACGGCGAGCACGGCGAGCACCATGTTGCGGCGGCGTGCAGCGGCAGCACGGCGAGAGATCTCGGCAGCGCACGCGGCGCGACTCGCGGCAAGCTCACGCGCGTTCACACGTGCAGCATTGGGCACAGTGGGGCGAATCATCGCGAGAGCCTCCGTTCGTTCCTTACCTGACGCGTGGATGCTGCTGGACGAATGCGTCGAGGATCGATCTGGAGAATCGACCTCCACAAGCCGCAACCCCTCCGAGAATCGATCGGTCACGCGCGAATCGACCTTCACCTCTCGGGAACGCACCAGATGCGGAAGCACATACCCCAGGACGATCACGGTGAGCGCAACAAACACCCATCCCGACAGTCCCACAGCTCAAAGGTAGGCAACGGCACGCTCACTACGCCGCAGGACGCCCGGCGTGTCAGTAGGTCGTGGTATAGATCAGCCGAGAATGAGGCAGTCGAGAGTGTCTCCTTGCCCGACGGCGGTGACATCCTCAGGCACAACGGCCAGAGCATTCGCTTCGGCCAAGCCCACCAGGGACGCCGTCTGCGGCTCACAGGTGTAACCACCCGTCGGCGTTCCCTGCAGCACCACCGGCACAAACTCGCGCTCGCCGCCGGGCGAATCCCAGCCGGAGGTGGTCGCGGCCCGCACCGACGGCCGGTACAGCTCCGTATACCCGGCCATGCTGAGCAGGGCCGGGCGTACGAACGTCTCATATGCCACCTGGACCGCCAGCGGATCTCCCGGCAGACAGAAAATCGGGGTAGCGCCGTCGTTCACATGGCCGACGCCCCAGCGCCGCCCCGGCGAGATCGCCACATTGTCGAATCGCACGTCACCCATCGCAGTCACCACGTCCCGGACCGTATCGCCCTGGGAGAGCCCCCCGGTGGTCACCAGCAGATCCGCACGTACCAGTTGATCCTCCAGCACTTCACGCAGCTCACGCACCTGGTCCGAGACCGCGCCGACTCGTAGGGGCACGCCACCGGCATCATGTACACAGGTCGCCAACGCGTGCCCGTTAGCGTCATACACCTGCCCCGCGGACGCTGGCCGGCCGGGCTCCGTGAGCTCAACACCCACCGAGATGATCACCACGCGCGGCTTCGGGTGGACGAGCACTCGGGCCCGGCCGAGCCCCGCAAGCACTGCGACTTGACGGGCACCCACGCGCGTCCCGCGTGCCAGTACCGCCTCGCCACTGCGTGCCTCCCCGCCCTGAGTCCGCACGTTCTCGCCCGGCGTGATCGCGCGGCCGAACGCCACCACGGCCTCCCCACGATCGGTCTCCTCGAGTGGGATCACGGCATCCGCCCCCACCGGCATGGGCGCACCCGAGTCGATCCGGACCACGGCTCCGGGGACCAGGCGCAGCACCCCGGCGTCGCCCGCGCGCACCACGTCCATGACGCGTGCGCTACCCTCGCGGCTGGTCTCCGCCGCCAGCGCATAGCCATCGCACGCGGCCAGGTCCACCACGGGGTTATCGGAAGGCGCGATCACATCCTCGGCGAGGACGCAGCCCACGGCGTCGGCCAGAGCCACCGCGAGTGGGGGAAGTTGGCCGACGGCGTCCAGGCACGCCTGCAGATGCTCGCTCACAGTTCGCATGGGCCCAATCTATCGCCGCACTGCCCCACCGCTCGGGACCCACCCCGGGTCGATGCCACTCGGAACCCGCCCCTGCCCGATCCCACTCAGAACCCCGCACCCGGTCTTCTGCCACTCACGTGAGTGGCAAACTCCCACCCACACCCCTCTTCCCGGCCATCTCGCACTCACGTGAGTGGCAAACGCCCGGAACGAGAGCGGGATGAGACCGTCCGCGCCGAATCGCACCGGCCGCACGCCCGGTGTGGTTGTTGTGTTGGCGTCTCAGGGGCCTGGCACGCCAACACCGCAACCACTTCATGAGCCGGGTGATCGCTGAGGGCGGAACGAGTCCCCATCGCGCGGCCAAGTTTGAGAGAATCGAGGCATGACGGAGCCACTACGGCTACCTCTGGCACACGGATACGACGTCGACGACGCCAAGGAACTCCTTCGGAAGGAGATTCGCGAGCACCGCCGCTCGCGAAATGAAGCGGAACTGAGGGAACTCAGCGCGGGCTTCACCCAGCACGTCCTCGACGCAGTGGGCGACGCACGGCGCGTCGCGTTCTACGTCTCCACGCCCGGGGAGCCCCCCACACAGGATGCCCTGACCCAACTCTCAGCACGGGGTGTGCACATTCTTCTTCCGGTCCTCGGGCCCGGCCTCGCCCGCAACTGGGGAGTTTTCAAGGGCCTCGATGACCTGTCCGAGCGGGCACCCGGGCGGCCACCCGAGCCGTCCGGCGAGAGCTACTCGGCGGAGGTCCTGAACGAGGTCGATCTCGTCATCACACCTGGTATGGCCGTGGACGGGTTCGGCACTCGCCTTGGGAAAGGCGGCGGCTGGTACGACCGAGCCCTCGCCTCGCTCCGCGAGGAGACGATGGTCTTCACGATGTTGTTCGACGACGAACTCGTCGCCACCCAGCGTCTCCCACTCAATGACTACGATCAACCGATCGACGCGGTCATCACGCCCACACGGCTCTTCCTGATCGAGGGCTCACCGTTCCAGAAGGAAGCGCTCGCCAACCTCGCCGAGGCCACGGGTTAGACGGACACTCCTCGTCATTCTGCGCGGAGGCGGAGCCGAAATCAGAATCTAGGAACGCACGCTTGTTCCGACGCGGGGCCTGGATCCTGCGACCCCATTCGCTACGCTCATTCCGCGCAGGATGACGAGTACCCAGAAGTGTGGATGCCTACTGGAGCGGGACGAGAGTGAGGGTGTCCTCCCCAGCCGCCTCGACGGCGTCGGGCGTGAGCGGCCACGTGAAGTATTCGCCGGCCGCCCACTCATCGAACTGATCGGAGTAGTGCCCCGAGGTGGGGTGCCCCGAGGCGCCGGTCGCCGTGACCCAAGTTGAGGCATCGCGATCCGCAAAGTTGATCACCATGCGCATTGAGGGCGAGGACGTCATCGTGTAGTCCACGCCGGAGCCAGCCCGCGCGGTGGCGTCCCAGGCGGTCGCGTTCGGGGAGGTGGACGCACCGGAGACCTCAAGCGGCCTCGGGTTCGTGAGCCGCGCCAACGGACCGGGAAGGACATCCTCGCTGAGCACCGTGTGCTGCAGCTTCGCCTTGTGGAGATCGCCCCAACGCCAGCGAGTAGCGTCCGAACCGAGCCGGTTCGTGAGCTCGTTGCGCGCCTGGGTGAGCGCCTGCGTGAGGATCTCGTCGCGCGTCTCGGTGACGTGCACGGTCGGCATGTAGTCCCACCACTCGTTCTCCGGATCGTCGAGGAGCGTGGTCATCACCTGCACGGCACGCGAACCGCCGTAGGGCCACGCGGACTCGGGGAGTTCATCCGCGAACGTGAGATCGAGGAGGTGAGCCCACACGGCGTTGAAGTACGCGGCGCCTGCCGAATCAACCTCGTTCTGGGCGCCTTCCTCGAGCCAGGAGTCCAGCTCGGCCACCGCGGTCTCCAGATAGTCGCCCTCGAGATCGAGGGTCTTGATCTCCCCAATCAGCTTCTCCGCCATTGGGTTGTGGGAGTCCATCATGAACGCGTTCGCGTCCGCCACCGAGATCTTCTCTCCGGCCGTGATCTTCTCCTCGATCAGCTCGCGTAGCCGCTGCGAGCGGAAACCGTAGTCCCAATCCTCGGTGAGGTAGACGCTCGCGCCCTTCTCGGTGACCGCCTGGTTCGCGGCGACGATGAAGCCCTCCTCCGGGTTGAGCGCGCTCGGCAGGCTCTCTGAGGGGACAAAGCCCTGCCAGTCAAACTGCGGGTCCCAGCCGAGCCGCGGCCAGGAGTCAGTCATCCCCGGGGAATCACCGGTGATGCTTGCGGCGCGAATCGGGATCTTGCCCGGCGCCTGGTATCCAATATCGCCCTCTGCCGTGGCAAAGATGATGTTCTGCGAGGGGGCATCGAACTGGGCGGCCGCCTCGGCGATCCCCGCAGCATCCGACGCACGGTTAATCGTGAAGATCGCCTGCATCGTGTTGCCGGGACTCAGCGCCGTCCACGCCAGCGACACATCGAAGCCGCCCGCACCACCGGTGGGGCTCGAGGGCGACTTTGGCCGACCCGTTGCCGCCGCGAGCGAATCGAGCACACGCGAGACGAGCGGTCCGTGTTCGGTGGCGAGAATCGTCAACTCCACCGGGTCAGAATCGGCCACCTTGATCGTCTCGGTGAGCTTCGTCAGCGGCTTCGTCTCGCCATCGTAGTAGTAGGTGTTCTCGCTGGTCACCGCCTCGAGGAAGAAATCGGTCACGTCCGGCCCCAGGTTCGTCAGCCCCCATCCGAGCTCCTGATTCTGCCCAATGATGACGCCCGGCAGGCCCGCGAACGTGAAGCCGGAGACATCGAACGTGCAGGTCTCGGAGAGTTCGCGGCAGTGCAGGCCAGTCTGATACCAGATCCCCGGCGCGGAAGAACCCAAGTGTGGATCGTTCGCGAGGATCGGCTCGCCCGTCTCCGTGTACTCGCCGGAGATCACAAACGAGTTCGAACCGATCGCGTCACCCTCGCCATAGAGCGCGGGCACCGCACTGAGGGCCTCGCTAGCCAGCTGGAGTCCCTCGTAGGCCTGGTCGACGTCGCCCACGTAGCCCGCGGCGTCGGCCTCGTTATCACTCGTCTCCGCAGCATCACCCACGACGGGGGCGGCGTTGGAGGTGAGGATGGGCGAGTTGACCGAGTAGGGGTACTCGGGGAAGAGCTCGTTCACCCGGTCGAGGTTGCTCCCCGTAGCGCGCATGACGATCGTGCGCTCGAGTTCGGCATCGAAGTTCCCGCGCAGGTCCCAGGCCATTGCCTTCAGCCACGCAAGCGAGTCTGCCGGCTCCCACGGCTCGATCGTGGGGACCGAAACCTGCAAGCCGAGCACCGTGTACTCCAAGCCAAGCTGGGAGGCCTCACGATTGCCGATGTAGGCGTTGACGCCGTCGGTGAAAGACTGGAGATAGCCCCGGCTCTCGTCATCGAGCAGCTCCCACTCCTCCTCCGCCACGCGCCGCCAGCCGAGCGTGCGCGTCACGGAATCCGCCTCGAGCGCCGCCGGGACGTCGCCCACGAGCTCCGAAAGCCGACCCGCCGTCACGTGGCGGCGATAGTCCATCTCGAAGAAGCGATCCTGCGCCTGCACGTAGCCTTGCGCGAAGAACAGATCGGCATCACTGTTCGCGTAGATATCCGGAATGCCCTGGGCGTTCCGAATCACTGTCACCTCATCGATCAGGCCATCCACCGAGAGCTGCCCCTCCGTAGTGGGTAGCGGCCGGCGCGTCACGAACAGCGCGAGGGCCATAGCCCCCACGAGGGCGAGCACGAGGAGCAGACAAACCGTCACAACAACGGGCTTAATAATGCGGCGCACGCCTCTCAGGGTAACGCGGCTCACGGTGCCAGCGCGCCCCCGGCGCGCTAAACTTGGCACTCGGAACCCGTAAGTGCCAAGAAGGAGGTCGAATGCCCACGTATGCGTACCGCTGCACCGAGTGCGGCAACGCGTTCGACGTCTACCAGCGTTTCGACGAAGAATCGCTCACCACCTGCCCCGCCTGCCAGGGCAAGCTGCGCAAGCTTTTCACGCCCACGGGCATCACGTTCAAGGGCAGCGGCTTCTACCGCACCGATTCTCGTTCCGAGGCGAAGAAGTCCGCCTCGAACTAATCCTGCGCGGCATCACCACGTCATCCTGCGCGCACCACGCAGGGCGGAGTCGCAGGATCCAGGAAGGTGCGTCCGAACGGTCGGAAGGCCTGGAATCTGCGACTGCACTCACTGCGCTCAATCCGCGCAGAATGACGACCGCCTGCGCGCCTGACGATTAGCGGCGCGGCGTGTTATCCACAGGGGTCTACTTCCCAGTGCTGCGCTATCCACAAGGGGGGATGCGGGCCGTTGCGCCCGTGCCGCACGCTTAAGCGATGACCGTTCTCCCGCGCCCCGAATGGCGCCGCGCACTGCATCGCTTCCGGCACCTCCTTGCCGCCGTTGCCGCGCTCGCCGCGCTCCTGATTGTGGTGCGTGTGTTCGCGCCCGGGACGCGGGTGTGGGCGCTGGCCGCGGACACTCCCGCGGGGACCACCCTCAGCGCCGCTCACCTCGAGACGGTGCGTGTGCCGCGGGAAACCGTCCCTTTCGGGACCTTCACCGATCCGCCGATCGGGCGGCAGCTGGTGCTCGATCTTCCCGCACACACGGTCCTTAGCGAGTCTCTGGCCGACGGCGATGGGCTCGCCGATCTGGCGCCTCCTGGAACGCTGGTCTTCCCCCTCGCTCTCGCGGACGCCGGTTCGCGCGCGCTGGTCTCCCCCGGCGCGATCGTCTCCGTGGTGGCCGCCGACCCCCTCGACGGGACCGCGCAGGTCGTGGACGGCGTCGTCGTGCTCGCCGTATTCGAGAGCGATTCCAGCTCGATTCTTGGGGGCGGGCTTGGGGGTGGTGTGAGCGATAACGCGGTCGCGGTGGTTGCCGTTCCACGAGAATCCGCTAGTTTCGTTCTCAGTGCGAGTGGATCAATCCCGGTCCGCATCGCCATCACACGTTAGGAGAAGGCCCTCATGATTCAGGGATTCAAGGAATTCATCGCGCGCGGAAACGCCATGGAGATGGCCGTGGGCATCATCATCGGTGCCGCATTCGGCAACGTGATCACCGCACTCGTCGAGAAGTCCATCAACCCGCTGATCGGCGCGATCTTCGGCCAGCCGAACTTTGACTCCGTACTCTCGTTCACCATCGGGGACGCGGTGGTCATGCCGGGCGCCACGCTCACCGCGCTCGTGAACTTCCTGATCGTTGCCTTCGCCCTGTACTTCTTCATCGTGGTGCCGATGAACAAGCTCGCCGCGGCCAGAAAGAAGGGTGAGGAGGAAGAGGCAGAGCCCACCGATGTGGAGCTGCTCGCCGAGATCCGCGACTTGCTGAAGAAGTCCTAACTCACCAGTGCGGGGGGACGCCCTCGCGCAGGCGCTGATCGTTCGAGTCGGCGCCATCTCCCCAGCCTCGGGGATCATCGCTCGGCGATCGTTCCGGAATCACCGGAACGTCGCCGGGCGATTCCTTTTCGCCAGGCGTGTATTCCGCCTCCGGGAACGCCTCTTCGATGATCAGCTCTGGAGGCTCCGGATCGCTGTGCATTCCGGGCCTGCTGGCACGGCGACTCACTGCGCGAGCCTCCGAGCTGCGGCACCGCCCAACGCGTTGTCAATCCGCTTGCCGCGCCGCTTCACACCGAGCTTCACGCGCATCGCCGCAACGAGATCGTCCTCGGCCATTCCCACGGTAAAGCAGGAATCCGCGATCTCGTCGAGCTCGTCATCCGAGTAGTCGCGGATGTCACGGGTCACCGTGGCGAACAGGCTTTCCTGCACGGGGGCCTTCGGCGCCAGTTCAAGTTCGGACTCCGAGGAACTCGCTTCGTCTCGGTTCGGACCGTCCAGGTCCTCACTCAACGAGCCTGAAGTGTCTTGCTCGGACTGCTGCTCCGAGTCCGAGGCCTCCGGCGCGGCGTCCTCCGAGTCCGTGAACACTTCAGGGCTGTCTTGACTCGAAACTTCCAGGTCCTCACTCAACGAGCCCGACGTCTCCGGCTCGGGACCCGGTTCTCGCTGAGCGATCTCGGCTGCATCCGGTGCGGCCTCTGGCTCATCCCCCTCCGCAGCGGCCGTGGCCGGCTCAGGCGAGGAGACACCGTCGGGTTCGGGGACCGCGGCGGGCACCGGTTCGGACTCGACCACCGGCTCGGGGGGTGCGGGCGGGGCCTCCACGATGCGCGCACACACGAGCGCCTCGATCGCGTCCGTTTCGCTGATGGGATCCATGAACACGGCCGTTGAGAACGCCATGTGCACGTCCCAGCCGTGGCGCTCAAGGCGCTGCACCCAGAGCCGATCACGGCGCCGGAGCGAGGGCTCGGCAATGTAATCGGGAGAGTCCGTCAGCACGGCAACCACGAGCTCGCCGGGGCAATCGGGGTGGCCCACGGCGAGCGGGATCCGTACGCCGCCGTCGAAGCCGTATTGCGGCGCAACCGTCAGCCCACGCTCGCGTAGCCGACGCGCGAGATCGGACAGGAGCCGATCCGCTTCGCCCGCACTCGGCGCGCTCTTGGCCTTCGATGACCCCGGCCCGGCGGGCGAGTCCGATGCGAAGTCCAGCAACGCATCCAACAGCTTCGCGCCCGGATGACTCAGCCGATCGCCGTCGAGCTCCTCGGGAGCGATACAGGAAACCACCTCGAGGTTGTGGCGCACGGCATCCAGCGCGTCGATCATCAGCGAGAGGCCCTCAGGCGTGGAGATCGGACCAAAGCGGTGCAGTACGCGGCCGTGAGGGGTCTTCGCGAAGCCCACGGAGAGGATCACGGTATCGCGCAGGAGGCCGGCCGCCTCTTCAATCTCGAGCACGGGGATGTCCAGCGCCGCCAACTCGGGATCGCGCGCCATGGCGTCCGCAATCCGCCGTGCGCAGATCGCCGAAAGCGAGACAATCCCGAGGCTCTCACCCTTGTGCTCACGCGCGAGCTCCAGCACGCGCTGCACCTCGGCGTCCACGCCCTCCACGCTCACCGAACCGATCGCGGGCGCACCCACTCCGTCCACGAGGTGGAGCCGGATGCGTGACGGCGATGGGCGCGTGGGGACGGTGCCGAGCGTCCCGTATCCCTGTCCGGCCAGGAACGAGGCGATGTGCTCCTCGCGCTGGCCGCGATCCGTGGGAAGCAGGACCGAAGGTAGCGTTCCATTCAGCTCATCGACCACGCCCGAGCTCCGCCGCGAGAGATCTCCGACGAACACGAGTTGCGTGGCACGCGAGAGCGCGCCCACGAGAGCTCCCGTGGGAAGGTTCTGGGCGCCGTCGACCACCATGAGGTCCACATGGCGGCTCGTGGGCAGGACCTGGCCCACCTGCAGCGCCGGAACCACCCAGATCGGCCGCGTGGTGGTCATCAGTTCGGGGAAACGACCGCGCAGAGTGCGCAGATCCGCGCCGTGGCCCTGCGCGAGCTCGCGCCAGAGATCCTGCGCGGATGCCTTGTCATCGAGTACGGTGCGCGCAAGGCGGCGCGAGGCTGCGCGCAGGATCGGGCCGGACAAGGTGCGCACCTGTGCCTCGTCCAGCGCGCGGAACGCCGAGGAAACCTCGTTGAGCGTGGCGCCGTCAAACTTCGCCAGGTTTGCGTCCGAGCGCACGATCGACTCAAGAACCGAGGCCCACCACGCGAGTTCGAGTTCGTTGGCGACCCCGGTCTCGCTCACCTTGCGCTCGGACAGATCCGCGATGAACGCGCCCAGCCCCTGCTCCCGCAGCTCGCCCGAAAGCGAGTTGATCTCGGGGATGTAGCGCAGGGCGGAGGGATCCGAACCGAGCGCGAGCATGCGATCGCGTAGCTCCTCAAGCGGCATGGCCAGCAGATCGTCCACGAGGACGGAATCCGGCTTCGCCAGCCAGGTGCGGGCCTCGCTCGCGGTCCGCTCGAGCTCCCCAAGGCCTTGCGGTAGGTGCGGCCAGCCGCCACCTGGGCAGTACCGGCGCCAAACGTCCCGCTGCTCTTTGATCGTGGCCAGTGCGGCGTGGAGATCCTCGACCGTGCGGCCCGGCCGGATCATGTCCTTGGCCTGCTTCGTGAGGCGGCGCCGCGTGGACGCCGGCATCGGCAGATCCTTCTCCTTACGCCACGCGGAACTGGCAGTGGCAATCACCATGTCATTGGGTGAGCGCTCGTAGATCACCGGGATGAATGTGTCGAGTGACTCGCGGATTCCCTGGAGCATCTCGATCTGCTCGCACCAATCGCCGAGCGAGACCGCCCGCTCCAGCCCGGTCTCACGGGCCACCCGGCCGACGTCGGCCAGGACCCTCGGCAACAGATCCTCGCCGAGCTTCTGGGTCGCCTCGAGCACGCCTGTGACCGCATCCGGATCGGTGATCGTCGAGCCGAACCAGGGGGTGTCCTCGGGGCGCAGCGTGAAGCCGCCGAGGCGCGCAATGCTCTCGAGCTTTTCCACTGCCTGCGCGCGCACCTCGGGGGTGAGCGCCCGCGTGGTCTCCTCGTCGAATCGGACTGTGGTGCGGGGTGCGCCCGGGCCGGAGGTCAGATCCGCGAGCCCTTGCAGGGCATCGTAGGCCGTGCGCTCCCAGCTCGCGCGGGGCACATGTAGCGCCCGCGCATACTCCTCAAGCTTGGCGCGGGTGGCACTCAGATCGCTGCGTAGCGCGCGCACCGCCTGCTCGTCCACTGGATCGGGCGCGGGGCGCAACGAGTTGCGAAGCACGCCAGGCGACTGCGTGCGCCAGGCGGCATCCTGCAGATCGAGCACGAGCGAGCCGAGGCCGCGCTCCTCCAGTTCGCTGACAACCGCTCGGCCCGCGCGGCGCGTTCCGGTGACATACACGACCGACTTCCCGGAGGCCGCCGCATCCGCGAGGATCGCGGAGAGCATCGCGGGAACATCGGAGCCTGGACGGGCGTCGAGAATCAGATCGTAGCCGGCCACGACGTGATCGAGGACGGCCTGCTGCTCGGGATCGAGATCGCCCACTCCACGCTCGGCATCCGGCGCGCGATCAGTGCGCTGACGCTCGGGCAGTTCGACAGCGAGGTGACGTTTCACCTCGAGATCCCCCGCGAGGGCACGCACGATGTGGTGCTCCGGCCAGTGCCGCGAGACCGCCAGGAGATCCTCCTGCAGCGCCGTCACCGGATGCACGAACGGCCCCACGTAGAGCTTTTCGCTCATCTCGAAATCGGAGAGATGACCGGCCCCCAGCTGAGTGAGTTGCGCGAGAGTTGCGCGCGGAGAGAAGCCATCAACGGTCACGGACATCGCCGCGAGCGCCGCCAGGTCATCAGTCGCCCCAGCCCTCTGAAGTGCGGAGACCAACTCCGGGTTGATCTCGACGCCGGGCATCAAGGTGAGCTCGAGATCGCTCTCGGATAGCTCACGCAGGTGCGCGGGGCGCAGCAGAAGTGGTGCGTTGACCAGCCGCACGTCGCCGTCCGTGTCGATTTCACCCCACTGTCCGACGCCGAGGGCGAGGTACACGGGAGCCGCCCCGAACCGCTCGGCGAACTCGGCAGCACGCACGAGCATCGCGCGGGCGGTCTCCCGCGCCACGGCCAGCGCGGCGGGGTCTCGCACCAAACTGGAGAGCCGTGTGGCGCGGCCCGCGTAGAGCTGCGCAATGCCCGATGGGTGCGCGTGCGTGATGTCGATGATCGCGCCCTCGAGTTGGGTGAGATCGGTGAGGGTCGAGTAGTCGGACAGCTCACGGATCTGCTCAGACCAATGTGCGCGGGCCTTCTCGAAGAGATCGGACTCGGGTTCCACCAAGGGTGCGGGATCGTCGTCGGGCTTGAGAGTGGGTTCCGGCTCGCGTGCGGGTGCCGGCCGCGGAACGGCGCCCTGTTCGATGGGCGCGGCTTCGGGCGCGGGAGCAGCGTCCTTGCGTCGGCGAGAGAAGAGCGGAGCCATTCCACCAGGCTAAACCGTGCGAGGCCCTCGGCAATGGTGCAACACCGCGAAACGCACGGACCGGAGCCCCTCACGCGGTGAGAGCTTCCCGCACGGAGTCAAGATATCGGGGCCCCGAGGGCGGCCGCGCGGCTAGACCGTACAGGACGTGCGGAACGAAGCGCGACACGCAGGGGGCTTCGCATCGCGCTTCGTCCACCTTTGAGTATGTCGTGAGTCCAGGCATGAGCACAAGAGTTCGACCTACGTCTAGTCGCGCGACTTCTGTGCAAACACCACATCTTTCACGCGAGGCGAGCTCGGACAGCCCGACGAGCGGCTCGCATCGGCCGGTAGTCTTCTCGTAGAGAGTGCTGGAAGGGAACGCGAGCCGCCATCATGAAGTCAATCCCCTTATGGAGCGCCATCCTCCTCGCGCTCGCCGCCGGGTCGATGATGGCGCTGCAATCGCGAGTAAACGGGGAGCTAGCCGCGCGGCTCGATGACCCGTTTACGGGCACCGCGCTCGTCTTCCTGTGCTCGAACCTCGTCCTCGCGGCCCTGCTGCCATTCTGGAAGCCGGGGCGCGACGGCCTCGCCCGGGTCACACAGGCACTCAAGAACGGCGACATCCCACCGTGGATGATTCTGGGCGGGCTCGTGGGCGGAACGTATGTCCTCAGCCAGAGCCTCGTGGTCACCACGTTGGGCGTGGCACTGTTCTCGGTCGCGTCCGTGGGCGGCCAGACAATCGGCGGCGCGGTCATGGACCGCACCTCGATCGTCCCCGGCGGGCCGCACCTCCTCACGCCTGCCAGGCTTCTCGGAGCACTCCTCACGCTCGCCGCGGTGGCGATCACCCAATTCTCGAGCTTCAGCTCCGGGGTGCCGCCGTGGATGCTCCTGCTACCCATCGCCGTCGGGATCGCACAAGGCTGGCAGCAGGCGGTCAACGCGCGGGTTCGGATCATCGCCCAGAGCACTTTCACGAGCACACTGTTCAATGGCGTCACGGGCCTGGCGATCCTGATTCCGCTCGCAATCATTCAGGTGGCGCGCAACGGCGTCCCTGGGGACTTCCCGGGCCAATGGTGGCTGTATTCGGGCGGCGTCTTCGGGATCCTCTTCGCCGGGCTGGCGTCGATCGTGGTGCATCGGACCGGGGCGCTCGTTTACACGCTACTGGCGGTCACGGGGCAGCTCAGCACCGCGCTGATTCTGGATCTCGCGCGGCACGCCAGCATCCCGGCCACCACAGTCATTGGCCTCGCGCTGGCGATGATCGGCGTGGTGATTGGGAGCCTCCGAAAGCGTCCGCCACAGCTCCGCCGCCAAGCCTAACCTCGCCAACCTTGCCCGCACCTGCGTGGTTAGCCCTCCATCTGCTCGAAGTTCTCGAGATACTCCTGGTACACATCCGTCACGGTCACATCAATGACACCGAATGGGATCCAGACGCGCTCGCCGTCGGTCATGTCCTCACGCAATGGCGTGAGCCCGAAAGCCGTCTGGGCCGTGACGATTGCGAGCACCGTGAAGCCCACCAGCACCGCCACGGTGGAACGCAAAACACGATCCGCATCCGCAACGCTGGCTCTCCGGCCTGCCACGGTAACGCCCGCGATCACAATCAGGAGCGCCAGGAACACCGTCCAGAGCGACGGCCCCAGCTCCATCGACACGGAGAGGATCGGCCCGTCAGTCGGTTGTCCGTCACTGCCGGTGGGGCCGTATTCGCCCGAGATGCCACCGAAGGTCATCCCCTTCGATGACAGGCACGCGGCCCAGTAGGCCCAGCAGCAGAGCCCGAGCGCGATAAGAACGCGCACCACGCGGCGTAGGGTTAGTTGAGTCTCGGCAGACACCTTCACGTCCGTGGTCACTTCATGCCTCCTTGTTCCATCTCCCGCTTCGCCCATGCGCCTTGAATGAGCCCGACGACGTCGGCGCGGCTGAGGCCCGACCCCTCGGCTCGGTCCAGCAGGTGTTGCACCGCGAGGTCGAGTTGGCTGGGAAGAGTGCCCTCCGCGCTCTGCCCCTTCACACGCGACCCCGCGGCGCGGCTTGTGGTGATGAGACCTGCGGCCTCGAGTTCGGCATAGGCACGCGCAACGGTCCCGGGTGCCACGCGGAGGTCCCCCGCGAGTTGCCGGATCGCGGGAAGCCGGTGCCCATCCGCGAGTTCGCCCGCGCGGATCTGCGCGGCGATCTGCGAGCGGATCTGCTCAAAGGGCGGGACCGCGCTGGTCTCGTCGACGACGATCATTGCGCCGGCTCTCGCTCCGGCACCGCCATCGCATGTCGCGGCAAACCCGCAGCGCGGGAGAGCGCCGAGCCGAAGACGATGAACGCCACCACTGCAATCACGAGCACGACCATCGCATAGAGGAAGAAGAAGTCACTCCCGCCAGGAGCCGCATGCATACGCTCTCCGAAAACCGCATAGACCACTACCGCCACGGTTGCGGCGCACTGGACGAGCAGTGCCCCAGCGCTCAGTTGCACGATGATTTCCGCGCTCTCCGACCGCCACCGCCGGTCCTGCTCTGCCAGCCCGATTCCCGGCAGCGCGGGGATCTCGGTTACTCGCCGGAGCGCGAACCAGGTCACGGCTGCGAGTACACAGGTCACGCCCACCAGCGGGAGCGTGAGGTGCCACCCCGGGCTCGTGCCCACAAATCCCGGAACGTGCCGTAGATCGGGAGCGCGTCCGAGGACGCCGTCCTCGAACTCGACGAAGAGTACGCCAAGAGCTGCGGCAATTGAGATCACGGCCGCAGTTCCCCACCATACGATCGAACGGCGGGTCACCGAGTCGCGGGGTGCACGCGGTTCGAGCGATGCCGCACGTTGCGGACCCACCGAACCGTCGCGGCCCGGCCACGTCGCGTAGACCAGTAACCCACCCCCGACGGCGAGTCCCGGCACCAATGCGATCCAGCCGGGCCCGATGGCGATAGCAACGAGCAGCAGCACTATCGCGAGGACAAGGGCGACTGTCGCCGCGCCAATCATGCGCCGGCGAGCGGCCTGCAAAGCGACCTGTGCGTGTTGATCGAGATCAGCGCGAGGAGACGTGGCGATCATCCCTCGCCCGACGACCCACGCCACAGCAATCGCCGCAGGAATCATGAGCATGAAGAGCCACATCAACGCCGAAACCCACCGCACAGCGCACCCCTTCGTGTATCAACTAACTAATACACGCAACACTATGCCCACGGCGCGGCGTGTGTCAACCGCTTGATACACACACTCGGCTGGATTCGCGATCGTTGGTATTCCAACGATTGATTGGTGCCCCCGGCGCGATTCGAACGCGCGACACCCGCTTTAGGAGAGCGGTGCTCTATCCCCTGAGCTACGGAGGCGGGGCGCAGATAGTCTATCGCGCCGCATGGCGGCGCCCCACTCGATAGGCTGAGCTATGGCACACCTTGCACCTAACTACGCGCCACTCGACGTCACCCTTACCCAGGGCGGCGGAGCATGGCTCACTGATATCCACGGCAATCGCTACCTCGACTGCCTCGCGAGTTACTCCGCCGTGAACTTCGGCCACGGCCACCCGGCACTCATCGCCGCCGCACACGAGCAACTGGACTCCCTCACGCTCGTCTCGCGCGCCTTCGATCACGATCTCCTCGCGCCCTTCGCGGACGCCCTCACCGCCCTCACCGGCACCGAGATGATGCTCCCCATGAACACCGGCGCCGAAGCCGTTGAGACGGCGATCAAGGCCGCGCGCCGCTGGGCCTACCTCAGCAAAGGCGTCCCGGACGGCCAGGCGGAAATCATCGTGGCCGAGGGCGCCTTCCACGGCCGCACGACGACGATCATCTCCTTCTCCACCGATCCGGACGCCCGCGATCACTATGGCCCGTACACCCCTGGCTTCGTGACCGTCCCTTACGACGATCCCGACGCCGTCGCCGCGGCCATCACGCCGCGCACAGCCGCAATCCTTGTGGAACCGATCCAGGGTGAGGGCGGCGTGATCATCCCCAGCGTCGACTACCTGCCACGCCTACGCGCCCTCACCGATGCCAACAACGTCCTGCTGATTCTCGACGAGGTGCAGTCCGGCCTCGGCCGCACCGGCTACACGCTCGACCAGCAACGCGTGGGAGTGGCCGCCGATCTCACCACCCTCGGCAAGGCGCTGGGCGGCGGCATCATGCCCGTCTCGGCCGTGGTGGGCCGCGCGGACGTGCTCGGCCTGCTCACGCCCGGAACCCACGGTTCCACCTTTGGAGGCAACCCGCTCGCCTGCCGGATTGGGATCGCCGTCGTCCAACTGCTCAAGACCGGAGAGTTCCAGGAACACGCCCGCGCGCTCGAGGCCCCACTTGGCGAGCGCCTCGACAAGCTCCGCGAGCGCCAACTCATCGCCGACTACCGGCGCGTGGGCGCGTGGGCCGGTATCGACGTGGCACCCTCACTCGGTCTGAGCGGTAAGGAGGTGTGCGTGCGGCTGCGCGATCGCGGCGTGCTCGCCAAGGACACCCACGGGAGCACGATTCGGCTGGCACCGCCGCTGGTGATCAGCGAGGCGGAGCTCCACGAGGCCCTCGATGCCCTTGAGGACGCACTCGAGTAGCGGCTACTTCTGCCAGGGGAACTCGGAGGGGAAATCGTCCGTCACGCGGGTGGGCACTACCATCACGGGGCAACTCGAGTGCGACATCACGGCCTGCGAGGTCGAGCCAAGAAGCAACCCGGCAAACCCGCCACGGCCACGCGTCCCCACCACCACTAGGTCGACGGCGGTCGAAAACTCGGTCAGGAGGGCGGCGGCAGAGCCATCCAGGGCATGGCGTCGAACCGTGATGTCCGATTCCGATTCAGCGAGCGCCTGCGCCACGGTGACATCGAGGCCCTCCTTCACCGAAGCGAGGATCTCGTCGTGATCGGTCGAGGGCGGCATGAAGGCGAAGGCACCGGCGCCCTGAATGATCGTGACGGCGGCAAACGCCGTCAGCTCGGCATCCCAGATCCTCGCTTCACGGATCGCACGGCGGAGCGCTCCCTTCGCGGAGTCTGAGTTGTCCACGCCCACGACGATGCGCTTCACGGGACCGCGCGCGTGAGTATCAGTGGCACGGTACGGCACCACCACGGTGGAGCAGTGCGCCAAGGGTGGAAGCGACGACGAGACGGCACCGAGCAGGCGGTTCGCAAGACCGCCACCCCTGTGCTTACCGATCACCACCATCGAGGCAGTCTTGGAGAGCTCAGCGAGGACGTGTGTGGGGTCCCCGGCAATCACCTGCGAGGTCACCGGCACCTCGGTGCCAGCACGCGCCACGGCCTGAGCAATGATGCTCTCCGAGCCGGCCACGAGCTGACTCTCGTCCATCACGCCGTAGCCACCGTCCATTGAGGTCGCCGAAAACGCCGGGAGCGAGTAGGCGCACACCAATTTGACGCCCCATCCCAACTGCGCGGCTTCCTTGACCGCCCAGTCGATCGCCCCAAAGGAGGCATCGGATCCATCTACTCCAACGAGCACGATAGGTTCGCGAGTCATGACCAGCTCCGTTTCTTGAGATGTGCCTCCATTGTGTCACCAATCGGCAAAGAGGTCACCAATAACGCTGACACAGAAGAGGCCCCGTTCCGAAGAACGGGGCCTCTTCCTGGAAGGAAATGAGAAGAAGTCTCTAGCCGACTCGAATGTAGGTCGGGTTGGCGCGGTAAATGACACTCTCGTGGAGCGCAGTACCCGGGTTACGGGCCGCGATGTGAATGCCGCCACCGGTGTAGATGCCCACGTGGCCGGGCCACCACACGAGGTCGCCGGGCTTCGCTTCGGACGCCGAGACCACGGTCCCGGCGTAGCGCTGCGCCGAAGAGCTGCGCGGCAGGTTGATGCCGATCTGGCGGAATACGTACTGGGTGAAGCCCGAGCAGTCGAAGCCAGCCGGGGTCGAGCCGCCGGACACGTACGGCGTACCAACGTACTGACGCGCGATGCCGACGACGCCACCCGCCACCGAGGCCGGAGCGGCCGTGGTCACGGCAGCCGCGGAGCTCGACGAAGCCGACGACGCGGTACCCGAGGCGGCGGTTGCCGTGCGGGTCGCGGCGCGCGAGACAACGGGGACGATCACGGGAGCGGGCTGCGAAGAAGCCTCAAGATCAAGGGACGCGAACTCGGCGTCGGCCGGCGCGGACACAACCGGGGCCAGGGCGAGAGCGGCAACGGCCTCGTCAGAAATGGTGGCGTCGCCAGCAACCGGAGTCGCGGGGAGCGTGCCCACAACAGGGGCGGCGGAGGCGGTGGTGGCCGCCATGGTGATAATCAACCCGGACGATGCAACAACCATGGCCCCACGCCGGTTCGACGGCGAGGATGCGGCCTTGGAAAGCACGGCAATCGGGGTGCGGGCCGGTGCTGCGTGGCGACCGCGGGTGCTCGTGTGAGTCACAATGTGCCTCTCGTAGACAACGCTTGATGGAGGGATCGAAGCTTCCTAGAGACTACTGAACCGCCGCCCGAATGTCACGTTTTGGTCACGATTATGATGCGCTTCACACGGACCTTCGTCCCAGAGCATCGCGCCGCCGCGGTCAGGAACCTTGAAATACCGCCAAATGATGCGCCACCTCGGTCGAGAGCGGCACGGTCGCTCCGGTCTCGTTCACTGAGATGGATTCGTTACCGATCGTGATCTGGGCGCCCGGCACGATGCCCGCCTCGAGCAACAATGCGAGCATCTCCGGATCTGCCTGGAGCGGCTCACCGAGGCGCAGCACTCGTGCCTCGCCCGGCTCGCACTGGTCCACCGGTGATCCCAGCTCGGACGCGGGCCCATCGGCCACCCCGAGCTCGGCCAGCCCCGGCACCGGATTCCCGAACGGATCCACGTACGGTTCCGTGAGGAGCGCGACGATCCGTTTCTCCACATCGGTGCTCATGACGTGCTCCCAGCGGCACGCCTCGTCGTGCGTGTCGATCAGCGGCAGCCCGAGCACCTCGGTGAGTAGCAACTCCGCGAGCCGGTGCTTGCGCATCACGCGCATCGCATAGCCGCGCCCGAGCGGCGTCAGAGTGATCGTGCGATCTTCCTCGATGTGGAGCAGGCCATCGCGCTCCATCCGGCCTGTCGTCTGCGAGACCGTAGGCACCGTGTGATGCAGCCGCTCCACGATCCGCGCTCGCAGCGGCGGCACGCGGTCCTCCTCCAGCTCCCACACGGCCTTCAGATACATCTCGGTGGTGTCGACCAGTTCGCTCACGGTTTCCTACCTTCATGGAAGAATCGCAGTGTGCAGATTCCTAACTCCATTCTTCCCCATGATGGCCGCTTCGGGTGTGGACCTTCGCTGATTCGGCCCGACGCCGTCCGCCAACTCGCGCACTCCCCTCGCCTCGGGACGTCCCACCGGCAGGCGCCGGTGAAGGATCTGGTGGCACGCGTGCAGGCGATGCTTGCGGAGCACCTTGGCCTGCCCGAGGGCTACGAGATCGCGCTCGGCGTGGGCGGCTCCACCGCGTTCTGGGACGTGGCCACCTTCAGCCTCGTTCAACGCCGCGCCACGCACGGCGTCTTCGGCGAGTTCGGGAACTCCTTCTATAAGGAGACACACAGCGCTCCGTTCCTCAAGCGCTCCATCGCCGTGACGGCCGAGCCGGGCTCGTGTGCCGTGCCGGAAGGCACCGAGAAGGGCGATGTTTTCGCCTGGCCGCAGAACGAGACCTCCACGGGCGTGATCGCCCCGGTCACGCGGATCACCGATGACGCATTGATCGTGATCGATGCGACCTCCGCTGCCGGCGGCGTCGAGGTGGACCTCTCTCAAACCGACGTCTACTACTTCGCCCCCCAGAAGTGCTTCGCCTCCGACGGCGGCCTCTGGTTCGCCGTACTCTCCCCCGCCGCTGTGGCGCGCGCCGAGGAGATCGCAGCCGAGCGGTGGATCCCGAACTTCCTTTCGCTCACGACGGCGATCACGAACTCCCGCGCACACCAGACCTTGAACACCCCCGCCATCGCCACGTTGGAGCTGATGGCCGCGCAACTGGAGTTCCTCCTTGAACTCGGTGGGCTCGGTGCCGCCGCCACGCGCTCCCGTGAGTCCTCCGGGCACATCTACGAGTGGGCCGAGGCACGCAGCTTCGCGAGGCCGTTTGTGCAGGATCCCGCGCACCGCTCGCCCGTGGTCGCCACGATCGACATCGAAGGTATCGATGTGGACCCGTTGAAGGCCGTCCTGCGCGAGAACGGGATCGTGGACGTGGATGCCTACCGGAAGCTCGGTCGCAACCAGCTACGCATCGCGACGTTCCCCGCCGTCGATCCGGAGGACGTCCGCGCCCTCACCGCCTCGATTGACTACGTGATCGAGCGGCTATAGGCCAGATCGTCATTCTGCGGCCGCGGAGCGGATCGCAGGATCTAGAAACGCGCGTCGAATCCGTCGCACTGCCTGGATCCTTCGACTCCGCTACGCTCCGCGCAGGATGATGCGCAGGGTTCACTCGCTCCGTGCAGGTTGAGGTGCACCGTCATCGTCGCCGGGTTCCTCGTCTAGGGGAATGTCCTCCTCGACCACGGGCTTCCGCAGGAACTCCGGTCCGGCCTCCACAAAGAGATGCGGGCGGGGACGCACTCGGTAGCGCACGTGCACATCCCAGTGCTTCCGTGCGAACCACACAGCCCACAGCACAACCGTCATGGAGGCAATCGCGCCGATCCCCACAGACCAGCGTGCCCCAAACTCTTCGGCGATCCAGCCAATGAGAGGTGACCCGATCGGCGTCGTCCCCATGAAGACCATTTGATACAGGCTCATCACACGCCCGCGAACTTCGGGCTCAGTGGAGAGCTGAATCGTGGCGTTCGCGGAGTTCATCGCCGTGGTCGAGAAGAAGCCCACAAGGATGCCGGAGAACGCGTAGGACCAGTACGTGGGCATCACAGCGGAGATCGCCATCGAGGCGCCAAACGCGAAGACAGCGCCTAGCACGATCCGAAGCATGGGCTGGCTCCGCCGGGCTGCGAGCAACGCACCAGCGAGCGAGCCGATTGCGAGGATCGAACCGAGCATGCCGAATCCGTCCGCGCCCCGGTCGAAGACCTGACGCGCCATGACCGCCGAGGTCACCTGGAAGTTGAGGCCGAACGCAGACATCACGGTCATCACCACCATGAGGAGGATGATGTCCGGCCGCCCGCGCACGTAGCGCACGGCCTCACGCATCGCGCCCTTGGCACGTTTCGCCTGCGGCATCTCGATCAGCTCGGACTTCGTCATCACGAGCAGGCCCACAATCGTCACAGCGAACGAAGCCGCGTTAATCATGAACACCCAGCCGGCACCGACTGCTGCGATCAGGAAGCCCGCGACGCCCGGGCCAATCAGTCGCGCGGCATTGAACGAGGCGCCATTCAGCCCGACGGCGTTCGCCATCGACTGGCGGGGCACGAGCTCTCCCACGAACACCATCCGGGCGGGCGAGTCGAGCGCGGAGACAGCGCCAAGCAGGAGCGCGAACACGTAGACGTGCCACATCTGCACCGTGTCCGTGAACACGAGGGCGCCGAGCGCGGCGGCCAGCACACCCATCGCACCTTGCGTGGCGATCAGGAGGTGCCGACGGTTCATGCGATCGGCGAGGAGCCCGCCGAGCGGGGTCACAAAGAGTATCGGCAGGAACTGGAGGCCGGTCACGATGCCGACGGCGAGGCCGGAATCATCGGAGAGATGCGTGAGGACCAGCCAGTCCTGGGCGATGCGCTGCATCCACGTGCCAATGTTGGCGATCAGCGCGGAGAAGAACCACCAGCGGTAGTTGCGGAATCCAAGAGACTCGAAGGTACGGCTCACCGATCAACCATCTGCGTGTGCAGACAGGACCTCATATGGCGCGCCTCCTTCACACAGCATTCTACGCCCGGCTATGCGAGGGCGGCTGGGCGGTCCGCCT
Organism: Ruaniaceae bacterium KH17; assembly: GCA_900199505.1. GTDB lineage: Bacteria > Actinomycetota > Actinomycetes > Actinomycetales > Actinomycetaceae > KH17. Next base: position 22,437 of record FZQV01000025.1, read on the forward strand.
TTCGGGACCACCCAGCCGCCCTTACGCGCAGAGTGCCGTGCCGGGCTTAGCCGATGCCCAGAAGTTCCTGGATCGGCTGCATCGTGAAGTAGAGGATGAACAGAAATGCGGTGACCCACATCAGCCAGTGGATCTTCTTGATCTTGCCGACGGCGATCTGGATCACTACCCAGGTCACGAAACCGGCGCCGATCCCCACCGTGATGGAGTAGGTGAAGGGCATCATGATCATCGTCAGGAACGCGGGGATCGCGATCTCCCAGTCCTTCCACGAGATCTCGGTAACCTGCATCATCATCAAGAAACCGACGATGACGAGAGCCGGCGTCGCCGCCTCGTAGGGCACCATGGCCACGAGCGGCGCGAAGAAAATCGAGAGCAGGAACATGCACCCGGTGACGATCGACGCCAGACCGGTGCGTGCGCCGTCACCGACGCCCGCGGAGGACTCGATGTAGGACGTATTGGAGGAGACGCCACCGAGACCACCGGCGGCAGCCGCCACGGAGTCCACGATCAGGATCTTCGACGTGTTGGGCGGGTTGCCCTCCTCATCAAGCAGCTCCGCTTCGGCGCCAACAGCAACCATCGTGCCCATCGTGTCGAAGAAGTCTGCCAGGAGGAGCGAGAAGACGAGCAGCGCCGCAGCGACGATGCCGATCTTGCTGAACGCTCCGAAGAGATCCACCTGCCCGAGCGTCGAGAAGTCGGGTGACTGGACCAGCGAATCCGGGACAGCGGGCACCGCGAGGCCCCAGCCTCCCGGGTTCTCATCGCTACGCTCACCGAGGTGGAAGATGGTCTCCGTGATCACCGCGAGAACGGCACCCACCGCGATCGAGATCAGGATGGCGCCGCGCACCTTCTTGACCATCAAGATGGCCATCAGCAGGAACACCACCACGAAGACGGCCACGGGCAGCGTCCCGAAGGAGTTGTTGGCACCCAACTGCAGGGGCGTGCCGCCTCCCCGGCGCACCACACCGGCGTCGACCAGGCCGATCAGTGCGATGAACAGACCGATACCCACGGAGATCGCGGTCTTGAGTTGGCGCGGGACGGCTTTGAAGACCGCCTCCCGGAAACCGGTGAGAACGAGGATCAGAATGATGAGGCCCTCAAGGACCACAATTCCCATCGCGGCCTGCCAGGTCATGCCGGGCAGTGCCGCCACAGAGTAGGCGACGACGGCGTTCAGGCCGAGTCCGGCGGCCAGCGCCAGCGGGAAGTTGGCCACGGCACCCATCAGGATGGTCATCAGACCCGCGACGAGCGCGGTACCTGCGGCGACAGCGGCGAGGTTCGGCGCGGTGCCGCCCTCGAGGCCGGCCAGGTACATGCCCGTGCCGTCCTGCGTGTAACCGAGGATGATCGGGTTGAGGATGAGGATGTAGGACATCGCGAAGAAGGTGACGAGGCCACCTCGGATCTCGCGGGAGACACTCGAGCCACGCTCGGTGATCTTGAAGGTGCGGTCGAGCCAGGAGCGGCTCTCAGAGGATTGCTGAACTGGTGTGCTCACTTGCCATAGTGTTTCAGAGGTTGCGTTACAAATGCACATCGCGCCCATAACATGGGCATTTCGGGCGTATCGTCGAAGAATGAAGATCCTTGTACCTGCCGAACTGGAACTCACGCTCGATCTGCCCGACGGCGTCGAGGCCGTCGAGTATGACCCATTCCGTCCGCTCTCCAGCGCGGATTACGATGCCGAAGCGATCGTGACCTGGCTGGCCTCTGCCGAGTGGATGGACGAGAACTTCCCGCACCTCACCGAACTCAAGTTTGTGCAGTCCTGCATGGCCGGGCCGGACCGCGTGCTCAACTCCGCGCTCCGCACCGACGTCGCGGTGTGTAGCGGGCGCGGACTGCACGATCGGACCGTTGCCGAGCACGCCACTGCACTGCTGCTCTCGCTCGTGCGCCGGATGCAGCTTCTCATGGAGCGCCAGGAGGCCCACATCTGGAACCAGGAGGGCTACGAAGCTCCCGTGCTGCGCCCTGATGGTCAGCTCATGAGCATCATCGATGCGAATGTGTTGATCTGGGGCTTCGGTTCAATCGGCGGAACGCTCGCGCCGATCCTCACCACGCTCGGCGCGAAGGTGACGGGCGTGGCCCGGTCCGACGGAGAGCGCCACGGCTACCCCGTGACCAGCGATATCCGCGCGGCCCTTCCGAACACCGATGTGCTGATCATGATCCTGCCCGCCTCGGAGGAGACCACGAAGGCACTCGATGCCGAGTTGTTGGAGCTTCTGCCAGCGCACGCCATGCTCGTGAATGTGGGCCGCGGCGTCACGATTGACGAGGACGCGCTCGTCGAGGCGCTCACCGCCGGGAAGCTTGCGGGTGCCGCGCTCGACGTCGCCGCCACCGAGCCGCTACCGGCCGAGAGCCCGCTGTGGGACGCGCCGGGCGTGATCATCACGCCGCATGTGGCAGGGAACCGTCCGCTGGGCGCCGCGGATCTCGTGGCGCGGAACGTGCGCCACCTCCTCGCCGGCGAGCCCCTCGAGAACCGGGTCCGCTAACCGAACTTGTGCTGCGCGTCATCCCAGGTGTGATCGCTTCAATCGCCCCGAAAGTGGGAGGAGTAGTGCAAGTTTGAGAGGTGCAACGGCTACTCGGCTTCGGTGTCCTCGGTCTCCGGCTCGGCTTCCGATGTGCCGGGTGAGGGAGCATCAGTGAGCTTCGGATCGGTGTCTGCGCTCTCTGGGGCGGGAGCATCCGGCGCAGGGGTGTGGACGTATGCGGACACGACCTCGATGTTGTTGTGATCGATCAGGAGTTCGGACTGCTGCCATTCCGGCGCGCGGCGCCGCACATCCGTCTCGGAGTGGGCACCACAGCCGTGATCCATTGAGACGATCGAGCCATCAGAGGGCGACCACTCGTTCGCGCAGACGCCGAAGACCGTGCGGCCCGTGCCGGCAAGCTTCAGCATGAAACCGCAGGTGGAGCATTGTGCGGTGGCGTTCTGGGCTTCGGCGGCCTTGGGGCCGTGCTCCCCCTCGTACCAGCGCGTGAATGCCTCGGCGCGGCCTTCCGGCGAGAGTACGCGGGCGCGTCCGAGGCCCAGCTCGTAGACCGCCATGCGATCTTCATCCTCGACCCCGGTTTGCTCATAGCCCTGCTCCAGCCGTGCGTCGTCGGCCTGGTAGGGAAGCGTGTCATTCGGGCCCACATCACCGGGGCGTAACCGCTCAGACCACGGCACCCACTCGGGGGCGAGCAACGCGCCCTGACCGGGAATCAACTCGACCTCGCACACGGTGGCGGTGCGGCTGCGCGGGGCGCGCGCGAGCGTCACGGACCAGTGCCAGCCCACGTAGCCAGGGTGGAGCGCCGCGAAGCGGTGCGTGCCGATTCGTTCACCATCGAGGTAGAAGCCGAGATGCTCCCCGACCCCGCCAATGGCGGCAGACACGGCCACCTCACGGGCGAGCTCGGTGGCGTCTTCAAGGACGGCGTCGCGGGCCATCAGGCGTCGAAATCGTCCGCCACGGCGCGCAACATCTGTGCGATCCGGCGGCCATGCTCGGGGTACTTCCCACGGTCGAGGGAACTCGCGGCGCCGTCGAGCACCTTAATCAGGTCCTCAACGATCTTCTTCATATCCTCGGCCTTGCGGCGCGTGTTGCGCACCACCGATGGGCCGGGCTCGAGGACTTCAACCTGGAGCGCGTGCGGGCCGCGGCGACCTTCCGCGACCGAGTACTCGACGCGGGCGCCGGGCTTCGGCGCGGCAACGCCAACCGCGAGCGCGTCAGCATGGACGTAGACGTCGCTACCGTCATCGCCGTGAATGAATCCGAATCCCTTGTCGGAATCGAAGAACTTGATCTTGCCGGTGGGCACTGGACCTCTCCCTCGTGCGCAGTGATACCCGCCCATTCTACCCGGCACGAATCGGTCTCGGCCCGCGTACAGTTGAGGCATGACTGAGAAGCAATCAATCCTGGGCAGAATCGCCGAGTTGAACGGCCTCGACGTGAGTGCACTGCTTGCCGCCACGCAGGACCCGGGCGTCATGCTCGATCAACTCGTGCGCGATCTGACCGCCACGATCTCGGAGACAGAGGAAGCGATCAGTGTGAGCGAGGCCAACCAGCGCCTCGCCGAACTGGACCGGGACGAGGACCGCGCGAACGCCACGCGCTGGGCCTCCGCGGCACAGTCCGCGTGGGACCGCGGCGATGAACTTCGCACCACGCTCGGCAACTCGAATCCCACACCCTTCGATGAACTCGCCGAGGCTGCCCGCTCCAAGCAGTACGCCGCCGAGGGTGCCGTGGGCGCCGTCGATTCCCTCATCGGGGCGCAGGCACAGGCAATTGCGTCGCTCACTTCAGGGCTCGAGCAGCTGCGTGGCAGCTTGCGGGACCTGAAGGCGAACCGCACGGACCTCATCGCCGCCGCCAGCGCGGTGCCCGGTGCGGTGGCGGCCGCAAGCATCAACGTGTTTGACCCGGCCTCGGCCTTCGCCCTCTACGAGGCCACGCTCCAGCAGCTCGAGGCACGTTCGTTCGGCGAACCCACGCCGCACGACGCCGCCACGGACATCGCTGAGCACCTCTCCACCGAACCAGAAGCCGAGATTTCACACGTGGGCACGGATGCAGACGATGACGCCTCGGATTCAACCTTCCGGATTGTGGGCGATGGCGGCGAGGCCGTTTTCCGTGACTTCGATGAGGACGCGACCGATGACGCGGTCGACGAGTTCGCCGAGGAAGGCGCCGAGGTGGCCGAAGCCATTGCCGACGGCGTCGACGCCCGCCAGGTGGGCGACTGGGGCGACCGCACCCCGGACCTCGACGACGAAGACTAGACTCCTGTCATTCTGCGCGGAGCCGAAGGCGAAGTCGCAGAATGACAGGCCGTGCGCACCATCCGGATTGCACTTCTGGATCCTGCGACTTCGCGCAGGATGACGGTCTCCTTACAGGTACTTCGTCGGATCGAACTGGTAGAGCGGGATGATCTTCACGCGCGGTAGCGCGGTGTTGAACGCCTGCACATCGCTTTCAAGGTCGTAGATCTCGATCCCATCGAGTTCGGCGAGCTGTGCCGAGAGGAACTCGCGGAAGCAGAGCACACCCACCCGGCGACCCTGCTGAAGGAGCGCCTCTACCTGGGGCACGAAATCGCCGTCGTGCGATGCGAGAAGCACATCGCCGTCCTGCTGCTCACCGATCGCCTCCAGCGTGCGCTGAATACCGACGTCCACGACCTTCTCGTCGCCGTCACTGGCGAGCGGGATCGGGTGGAAGTTCATTGCGAGGAGCGCTTGTACGAAGCTCATCGGCATCTGGCCGGAGGATGCGTTGAGGAAGAACAGGCCGCGTGCGGACACGCCCCATGCCTCCTCGGGGAATCCGAGGACCCGGTCCCAGCGGGGGCGCTCGTCCGGGTTCGGGCGGCGCCCGAGCACGCTCATTCCAAGGGTGGCGTCGATGTTCTCACCGTCGATCAGTAGGTAAGTGGTCACGCCCCAAGCCTACTTCCCGTGCGGCCTCCTTACGTCCCACCTCCAGCCCCGCCGCCCCTGCCCTGCATCTTGCGCTGCATCTCCCAGATCTGGCCGTCAGGCGGGAGCGGATCTGGGATGAGCAGCACACGTCGAAGTGTGGCGACCCTCGGGGGTATGGGCCGGGAGGGCCCGGGCTTGTCAGCGAGTCCTCAGGCGATTCCCAGAAAACGTCGGCAAGATGAAACCGTGATGCAGAAATCTGAGCCCGAAGCCCGCCTCCTTGTCGTTGACGATGAACCGAACATTCGCGACCTTCTGGCCGCATCCCTGAAGTTCGCCGGATTCTCAGTAGCGACCGCCGCGAACGGGAACGAGGCACTCAAGCAGGCGTCCGAGGTCAACCCGGACCTGATCGTGCTGGACGTGATGATGCCGGACATGGACGGCTTCACCGTGTTGCGCCGGATCCGGTCCTCCGGGTCCGAGGTGCCGGTGCTCTTTCTGACCGCGCGCGATGACGTCGACGACCGCATCCGGGGCTTGACCACCGGGGGCGACGATTACGTCACCAAGCCCTTCTCCCTGGAAGAGGTGGTGGCGCGCATTCGCGCCGTGCTCCGCCGCACGAAAGGCGTGGACGACGACGCCATCCTGCGGTACGCGGATCTCGAAATCGACGAGAACACTTACGAGGTGCGCCGCGGCGGCACCCTGATCGAGCTTTCCCCCACCGAGTTCAAGCTGCTGCGTTACCTCGTCCTGAACGCAGAGCGCGTGGTCTCGAAGGCACAAATCCTCGACCACGTGTGGGAGTACGACTTCATGGGTGACGCCAACATCGTCGAGTCCTACATCTCCTACCTGCGCCGCAAGATCGACACGGCCGAGTATGCGCCGCTGATCCAGACCCGGCGCGGCGTGGGCTACATGCTGCGCAAGGAGGCGTAGTCTCCGTGGCTCTTCCCCAGCGCGGGATACCGCTCTCGCGCCGCCTCGTCGTGATAACGGTGGGTTTGCTCGCCTTTGGTCTGACGATGGGTACGTTCGCGATGACCGTTGTCCTTGCGGACCGGCTCGCGGACGTGATGGATGACGAACTCTCCTCCATTGCCGAGCAGATCGACCCGGGTTTGCAGGGTCTACTCCGCCCCGGCGCGAGCCTCTCGGAGTCATACCGTGATGGCTTTGTGGTGATTGTGACGCGCGATAATGCTGAGCCGGAAATCTACCGGCCCACGAGCGCCTCGGACACCGATCCCGTCCCGGATATCTCCATGATCAATATCTCCCAGCAAACCCACCCGACTACGGTCCACTCGGTCGATCGCGCAAACGGGCCAGCGTGGCGGATCCTGAGCCAGCCCATCACCGACCGCACCACCGGCACGGTCCAGGGATACTTCACGGTGGCGCTCTCGATGCACACGATCAACGAGACCCTGTCCGACTTCACGGCCCGGGTGTTGCTGGTGGACACGCTGATCATCGTGCTTGGCGGCCTGGTGGCCTACGCCCTCGTGAAGCAGTCCTTGCGGCCGTTGCGCCAGATAGAGCACACAGCGGGTGCGATCGCTGCCGGAGATCTCTCCCAGCGCGTCCCGGAGGGGCCCCTCGAGACCGAGATGGGTTCCCTCGCCAACTCGCTCAACGTGATGCTCAGCCACATCGAAGGGTCCTTCGAGGCGCAGCGGAAGTCCGAGGAGAAGATGCGCCGGTTCGTCTCGGATGCCTCACACGAGCTGCGCACGCCGCTGGCAACCGTCCAGGGCTACGGCGAGCTCTACCGCCTCGGCGGGATCCCCGAGGAGGAACTCCCCGGCGCAATGGGTCGGATCGAATCGGAGGCGCACCGCATGGGCGGCCTGGTCTCGGACCTGCTGCAGCTCGCCAGGCTGGACGAAGGCCACCCCATCCAGTACACACGGACCGATCTGACCCAACTCGCCGCGGACGCCGTCGGGGACATGAACGCGCTCCATCCGGATCGCCCCGCCTCGCTGGTGGGGCTGCGCGGCGGCACCCCCGGACCAGTTGTGGCGACCGTGGATGAGAACCGGATCCGGCAAGTGCTCTCGAATCTGGTTGGGAACGCGATCCAGCACACACCCTCGGGCACCGCAGTGGACTTCGCGGTGGGTGCGGACCGGGACTACGCAATCGTCGAGGTGCGCGATCACGGGCCGGGCGTTCCGGAAGAACACCTCCCGCGGATCTTCGGGCGGTTCCACCGCGTGGACACCTCGCGTTCGCGCGAATCGGGCGGCTCGGGGCTGGGCCTGGCGATCGTCGCGGCGATCGTCGAGGCGCACCGCGGCACGGTTGAGGCGCTCACGACTCCGGGCGGCGGGCTCACAATCCGACTCTCGATTCCGCTCGCTGGGACCAATGGAGTGGAGAGCGCCCCGCCCGCGGACTAACATTGGCTTGGCCTGCTGTTCCACAAAGGAAAAGAGTCATGCCAGCCCCTCAATGGCTACTCCCGGCGTATCTCCGGAGCGTCACCGCTCTTGGAGCCACGGCCCCCACTGCCGAGATCGAGGCCTGCGGGCGCGACCTCATCGAGCGCTGGTCCTCACCTGATCGCAAGTTCCACGATTTCGCTCACCTCACTGCCGTGCTCGAGCGCGTCGACGAACTTGCCGATGAGACCCACAACCCCGAGCTGGTCCGGGTGGCCGCCTGGTATCACGGCGCCGTCTTCGACGCGACGGTGCACACCGTCTACAAACGCGCGGTGGGTGAGAACAAGGAAGCCTCCGCCGCGCACGCCGTGTACGAATTGCGGCGGCTTGGTGTCCCCACCAATCAGGCGGAGCGCGTGGCCGAGCTGATCCGCGGTCTCACGCGGCACGATTCCGATCCCAGCGACGTGGACTCGATGGCTCTGTGTGACGCCGATCTCGGCATTCTCGCAACGGAGCCGCAGAAGTACCGCAACTACCGAAATCGCGTGCGCGCCGAGTTCGCGCATGTACCGGTGCTGGACTACCTCGAAGCGCGCATCAAGATTGTCTCGGCCCTTCTTGCCCGACGGCGTCTCTTCCTTTCACCGCTCGCAGAGCCTTGGGAGAACGCGGGGAGGCAGAATCTGACAGCCGAGCTTGCCCGCCTCACCAAGGAGCGAGGCAAGATCCTCGCCGATCCCAACGCCGCAGTGGTGCCTGACGAGACTGCCGCGATCCCCGTCATCCCGCCACCGATCGAGACACCGGAGCAGTCAGCTCCCTCGCCCACGGCAAGCCCCGCCCCCGCCGATGACGAGGAGGATGCGCCGGAGCTCGTCGGCGTCCCGTTCGAGGAGCGCCCGCGCGTGCAACCCGCGGCCGCGACAGAGTGGGGAATCGAGCGCGCACCGATCTCCGAGCGCGATATTCCGCGGCGCGAGAGCATCATCGCCCGGGCGGCACGGCCCGCAGGATCCGCAGAATCTCCGGCTTCTGCCGACGATGAACGGGCCAGTGCGTCCGTATCCACACCGCGCGAGGCGACTGAATCCACAGGCACCTTATTTCGCCCTATCGAAGATCGCTGAGAACTCTCTAGCGTTTCCTCCAACCAACAGAAAGGGGAACGCAATGCAGTTCACGGTTAACACGGCAGAAGTCGCAGCGGCGTCGGCGCGCACCCGCGCGTCGGTCGAGGCTCTCCGCGCGGAAGCATCGGCAATGATGGGGCATCTCATCGCGCTGCAGAGTAGCTGGACGGGTGGCGCCTCGGCGGCATTCGCGGGCGCTGCAGAGCAGTGGCAGGTCACGCAGCGGGTGGTCGAGGACAATCTCTCGATGATCTCGCTTGCACTCGATCAGGCCGCGGCGAGCTACGCCGAGACGGAGGCCACGGCTACCCGCCTCTTCACGGGGTAGTTGCCCTACCGTTGGTTGATCGAAGGCCGAAGGCCGAAGTCGAAACATAGTGAGTTTCGACTACGCTCAACCAACGACAAACGAAGGGGCGTGCCTTTCGGCACGCCCCTTCTGTGGTTCAGCTAGCGGATCAGAATCCGCCCATGCCACCCATGTCGTCGCCACCGGCGGGCATCGGCGCTGGGGGCTCGGGCTTGTCGGCCACGACAGCCTCGGTGGTGAGGAACAGGCCGGCGATCGAGGCGGCGTTCTGCAGCGCAGAGCGGGTCACCTTGACCGGGTCGTTCACACCAGCGGCGAGCAGGTCCTCGTACACGCCGGTCGCGGCGTTGAGGCCCTGGCCGGCGGGCAGCGAGCGCACCTTTTCGGCCACGACGCCACCCTCGAGGCCAGCGTTCACAGCGATCTGCTTCAGCGGGGCCTCAACGGCTACCTTGACGATGTTCGCACCGGTCGCCTCGTCGCCCTCGAGCTCGAGCTTCTCGAATGCGTCCTTGGCGGCCTGGATGAGGGCCACGCCACCACCGGCAACGATGCCCTCTTCGACGGCGGCCTTCGCGTTGCGAACGGCGTCCTCGATGCGGTGCTTGCGCTCCTTGAGCTCCACCTCGGTCGCGGCGCCGGCCTTGATGACGGCCACGCCACCGGCGAGCTTGGCGAGACGCTCCTGGAGCTTCTCACGGTCGTAGTCGGAGTCGGAGCGGTCGATCTCGGCGCGGATCTGGTTCACACGGCCCTCGAGCTGCGCGGCGTCACCGGCACCATCCACGATCGTGGTCTCGTCCTTGGTGATGACCACCTTGCGGGCCTGGCCGAGGAGCGAGAGGTCGGCGTTCTCGAGCGAGAGGCCCACGGTCTCGGAGATGACCTGACCACCGGTGAGGATGGCCATGTCCTGCAGCATCGCCTTGCGGCGGTCGCCGAAGCCCGGCGCCTTGACGGCAACGGACTTGAAGGTGCCACGGATCTTGTTGACCACGAGGGTGGCGAGGGCTTCGCCCTCAACGTCCTCGGCGATGATCAGCAGCGGCTTGCCGGACTGAATGACCTTCTCCAGCAGCGGGAGCATGTCCTTCACGTTGGCGATCTTGGACTCGACGAGCAGGATGTACGGGTCATCGAGGACCGCTTCCTGGCGCTCGTTGTCCGTCACGAAGTAGGCCGAGAGGAAGCCCTTGTCGAAGCGCATACCCTCAGTGAGTTCGAGCTCGAGGCCGAGCGCGTTGGACTCCTCGACGGTGACGACACCTTCCTTGCCCACCTTGTCGAGGGCCTCGGCGATGAGCTCGCCGATCGTGGTGTCGCCGGCAGAGATCGCGGCGGTCGCGGCGATCTCTTCCTTCGTCTCGATCTCCTTCGCCTGGGTGAAGAGCTCGGCGGTCACGGCCTCAACGGCCCGCTCAATGCCGCGCTTCAGGGCGATCGGGTTGGCGCCGGCAACAACGTTGCGCAGGCCTTCCTTCACGAGTGCCTGGGCGAGCACGGTGGCGGTGGTGGTGCCGTCGCCAGCGACGTCGTCGGTCTTCTTTGCGACCTCCTTGACGAGCTCGGCGCCGATCTTCTCGAAGGGCTCTTCGAGTTCGATCTCCTTGGCGATGGATACGCCGTCGTTCGTGATGGTGGGGGCTCCCCACTTCTTCTCGAGGACAACGTTGCGGCCACGCGGGCCAAGGGTGACCTTCACGGTGTTAGCAAGGGTGTCGAGACCCCGCTCCATTCCGCGGCGAGCGTCCTCGTCAAAGGCAATGATCTTTGCCATTCGGTTCAGAACCTTCCGATATACGGGTGGCTTCCTGGTGCCCGCGACGGACGACGACCCCGCGTGAGTTCCTGTCACTCAGTTGGGGCGCCTCACCGGAAAGCCGATGGGCTTATCACTCTCGGGTGGAGAGTGCTAACTACGATTCTGGCACTCTCGGGTGGAGAGTGCAAGATCACCCCTGCACGAAGCAGGTACTATCGCCACGGGCTAAATGGCGCGCTTGATGAGTCCGTCGAGGAGCGCGTCCGCCGCCTCCGCGAGACGCAGACCAATCACGTCCAGTCGGCGTAACAACTCACGTGTCTTCAGCGTCTCCATCGTCAGTTCACCCTCGAAAAGTTCCTTCAAGCCACGCTGATACGCGCGGCGCACCTGGCCGGCTTCCTTCCGCGCAGCGATCCCGTGGGTGCGCACGTCTTCGGGCATTCCGCTCGCGATTCCCACCCGCAGTTCCTCCAGTGACGTCGCAACATGCCGGAGGGCTTCAGCCGATGACTCCCCCGCGGTGGCCTTCCACAGCGTCATCTCGCGCACAAAATCGCGAGTGTTGTCGAGTACGTCGTCGATCGAACGAGAGGCCCGGAACAGATCCTCGCGATCGAGCGGGGTGGAGAGCTTCGAGAGCATCACCCCAATCACCTCGGCGCGCGCATCGTCGCCCTCGTGTTCGATCTCGGCCATCTCTGCGCGCGCCACGGCGCGATCGGTGGGCGGAGTCTCCACGAGGTCAAGCGCGAAGGCCACGCCGTCAAGCGTGATGTCGATCTGGCGCATCATGAGCCGACGCGTTGACTTCCGCTTCTCACGGTCTCTGAAAAATCGTGCCACCATACTCTCCTCTCAGGCGATCGCCTGCGCCAATAGCGTCAGCAGCCAACCGGCGACACCGGCGGCCGGGAGTGTCCACAGCCAGGCGAGGAGCACTCTTCGCGACTGTTCCCACCGTACTCGGCGCCACTCTTGCGGGGGCGCGGAACCAATCAAACCGCCCGTGATCGATTGGGTCATGCTCACAGGCGCGGCGAGCAGCGAACCGAGGAGGACGGCGATCGCGCTCGCCCAGAGCGTCGAGGCTACCTGGTACGGCTTCGGGTGCAACACCCCTTGGCGTAGGCCGCGCGCGCTCCGGCGCAAACCCCACACCATGCCGATCGCGAAACAGACCGCGACCAGTACAACGACCCGCGGATCGGTGGCGCCAACCCCGGCACTCACGCCCCACAACAGCGCGAAGACGGCGAGGAGCTTCTGGCCATCGTTGGCGCCGTATGCAATAGCGGTCGCGACGAACCCCAGTCCGTACTGCCAGCGGATATTGCGCTCCAGATTGCGGCCGCTCGCAACGCGCTGCACCCTCGTGACCGCGAACGCCAGTAGTGCGGCAACGATCGGGCCGAGGGCCGCGAGGAGTAGGACTCGCCCAATGCGACCGCCTGCGGAGGCGCCCAGGGCGAGCTGCGCCCCAGCCGAGGCCCCCACGAGCGCCAGCGTGATCGACGTCGGCACCCCCAGCACGGTGGAAAGGGCGAGGGTAGCGATTGTTGCGAGGAGCAGGACCGCCAGTCCGAGACCGCTCGTGCCCGCGGCGGCGGCGAACATCTCGCGGAGCGTTTCGGCGACGGCGCGAAGCCCGAGGGCCGGGACGGCCACCGTGGCGATCACGAGCACGAGCGGCGGCCACCACTGGCCACTGGAAAGAGGGCGGATGGCGAGCGCCACGAGCGGCGAGCCGTCGTTGCGACCCACGAGAACCGCAAACGTGACCGCGAGGAGAATCGTCAGGACAGTCATTGCATCCCCGATCTCGCTCCCGGTGCCAGCCATCGGCACGCGAGTTGCGCGGTGCTATTCGCTGAAGTCGCTCCGCAAGACCACGACGATACTGCTCGACGCCGCGCCAAGTTGCTCCACCGGCTGGATGCCGAGGAGATCGGCAATGTGCTGCGCGGTCTCTTTGAGATCGTCGCTCTGGTAGTAGACGTACGAGACGTTCGGAAGCGCGGAACGGTAGTTGCCCGCCGTCACGTTCGTGAAGCCGTCGCCCTCCACAGTCTCGGCAACCCGGCCGGCAAGACCCTGAGCGCCGCCGCCGTTGAGGACGGCAATCGCCGTATCGCGGTTGAGCGTGGCCGCGGAATCGTCCGGCCCCTCGGAGTCGTCCGGTTCCTGCGAAGGCACGGCATCGCCGTCGTCCGTAGCCTCGTCCGTGGTCTCGGGCTCGCTAGGCTCGTCAGTTGCGACGTCCGTGGCCTGCTCGGTGACGGTGGGCGAGGGATCCACATCGCCCGTCTCGTGATCGCGGTTGAGGAACGCCACGATTCCCCACGCCAACAAGACTCCCAGCAGGATCACAAGCAAGAATGGCAGGAGGCGCTTCAACGTGGACTGCGTGCGCCGATGCACGCCCTTCGGGCCACGTTCCTTTGCCGCGAGATCAAACTCGTCCTGTGGGTACTGACTCATGCGGTCAAGGCTAATACGTTCTCGGCACTAGAGGTCTGTCGCCACGCGACGCGCGGAGCGCTCGCGATGCCGCTGATCTCGGCCGCGGCGTAGCCGCTTGACCAGGAGCGGCTCCGCTTCCAGCGCCGCCGGGTTATCCAGGAGCGCGTTGAGGATTTGGTAGTAGCGCGTCACGTTCATGCCGAACTCTTCGGCAATCGCGGACTCCTTGACGCCGGCGTACTTCCACCACTGCTTCTCGAATGCGAGCATGCGCGATTCCAGATCGGTGAGTTCACCACCATCCGGGGCGAGTGCGTGTGCGTGCATGAACCCGAGTGTACTCACGGAGTTACATCCGTGTCATTCCCAGCTGCATTGCCGCGAGCCGCAGCCCTCCTGACACCGAAGCCCCGCGCCGCCCGCTCGCCGGCCGCGCCGTCGCCCGCATCGCCGCCCCACGCGTGAACTAGGAGCAGGATTCGATCCACTAACGCGATCACCGCACAATTGCGGTGCCGTCCATCCCACACCGCACCACAGCTGAAGTTGAGCCAATGGATGCGTTGAGCCGGGATAACGCATTCATTGGTTCAACTAGTGAGAGGGAGGCGGTGGTGGCCGGGTAGTCTCGGAGCGTGAGTTTGGACGACGTGATGCACCCCTCGTGGGCCGCGGCAATGGCGAGTCAGGAGGAGACCATCCACCGGCTCGGGGACATGTTGCGCACAGAGAACGCCGCCGGACACGGCTACCTCCCCGCCGGAACGGACGTGCTACGCGCCTTCAGTTACCCACTGGACGAGGTGAAGGTGCTGATCGTTGGGCAGGACCCGTATCCCACCCCGGGGCATCCGATGGGCCTCTCGTTCTCCGTGCAGCGGGATGTGCGGCCCCTCCCACGCTCCCTGCAGAACATCTTTGCCGAACTGCGAGACGATCTGGGGATTGCGCCGTCGGCCCATGGGGATTTGAGCGCCTGGAGCCGCGAAGGGGTGTGCCTCCTCAACCGCGTGCTCACGGTGCGGCCCGGGGCGCCCGCCTCACACCGGGGGCGCGGCTGGGAGGACGTCACCTCTCGCGCGATCGAGGCACTCGTGGAGCGTTCGGACGCGCCGCTCGTGGCGATTCTCTGGGGGCGCGACGCCGGCAACCTGGCCCCCGCTCTCGGCTCCACCCCGATCATCTCGTCACCGCACCCCTCGCCGCTCTCGGCCTCACGCGGCTTCTTCGGTTCACGGCCGTTCTCGCGCGCGAACGAGCTCCTCGAGGCGCAAGGCGCGGTTCCCGTGAACTGGGCGCTCCCGCAGGACTAGTGCGTCGGAGCTACGCGCGGAGCATTTCGGCCACGAGGAAGCTCAACTCCAGCGCCTGCTGGTGATTCAGGCGCGGATCCACGAGGGTCTCGTAGCGATCCTTGAGCTTCTCATCGTTGAGCTCTTCGGCGCCGCCGAGGACCTCGGTCACATCGTCGCCGGTAAGCTCCACGTGCAGGCCGCCGGGAATCGTGCCGGCCGCCTCGTGCACCTCGAAGAAGCCCTTGACCTCGTCAACCACCGTAGTGAAGCGGCGAGTCTTGTAGCCGGTCGAGGAGACGATCGTGTTGCCGTGCATCGGGTCGCAAATCCAGGTCACCGGCGCACCGTGCGCCTTCACCGCCTCAACCAACGCCGGCAGCACCTCGCGAATCTTGTCTGCACCCATGCGCGTGATGAGCGAGAGCCGGCCTTCTTCGCCGTCGGGATTGAGGCGATCAATGAGTGCAATCAGCTCCGCGGGCGTGATGCTCGGGCCGATCTTGCAGCCGATCGGGTTGCGCACCTTCGAGAGCAGCTCCACGTGTGCGCCGTCGATCTGGCGGGTTCGCTCGCCGATCCACAGGAAGTGGCCGGATGTGGAGTAGGGCAAGTCCGTGCGTGAATCGATGCGTGTGAGGGCGCGCTCGTACTCGAGGACCAGCGCCTCGTGTGCGGAGTAGAAGTCAACGGTGCGCAGGGCGTCAAAGTCCACGCCCGCGGCGGCCATGAAGCGCACCGCGCGATCGATCTCTGCGGCGAGCTTCTCGTACCGGGCGTAGGCAGGGTTGCGGGTGAAGCCCTTGTTCCACTCGTGCACGCGGCGCAGATCCGCAAAACCGCCGTACGTGAAGGCCCGCACGAGATTCAGGGTCGCGGCCGAGGCGTGGTACGCCCGCAGCATGCGATTCGGCTCGGGGATGCGCGCCTCGGCAGTGAACTCGAAACCGTTCACGCAGTCGCCCCGGTAGGCCGGCAACTCCACGCCATCACGCACCTCGACATCGGACGAACGCGGCTTGGCGAACTGTCCCGCCATGCGGCCCATCTTCACGATCGGCAGCGAGGCGCCGTATGTGAGGACCACCGCCATCTGCAGGATAGTCATGACGTTGCGGCGAATGTGATCGGCCGTGACGCCCTCGAACGTCTCGGCGCAATCGCCGCCCTGGAGCACGAACGCCTCGCCGCGTGCGGCCTTCGCCAGGAGCTCCTTGAGCTGGTCCGCCTCGCCCGCGAAAACGAGCGGCGGGGCAGCGCTCAACTCGCCGACGGCGTCGGCCAGCTTCTGCTGGTCCGGCCACGTGGGCTGCTGCACCGCCGGGAAGTCGCGCCAGCTATCGAGCGCGCTCAAGTCCGCCATATCACCTCTCGCAATCTTCGGAAAGTCACTGCCAATGAGAGTACCTGAGCCGCAGGCTTTCGTTGGCCCCGCGTCCATTCCTGGGTGCCCGGACGCCGTCCGGCGGGGGCCTGGGACCGCTTGCTCCTCCTCGGCACCCCCAACCGCGGGTTGGCGCGGGCGCACGGCCGAGGCTGGGGACGGCAACGGTGCGGTCGTTGGCGGGATTCCTGCACCCCGCGTGTGGCACACTGCTTCGGGCTGGGGACGGCAGATCCATC
>FZQV01000057.1 GCA_900199505.1 Ruaniaceae bacterium KH17
AGAGCGGCGAGGATCTCAGCTGCGTTCATGTTCCTATCCCATCTGCGCGCGGAGCGCTCCAATGAGCGAGAGTAGGCGCGCATTCGATACTAAGTCTTCCACGAGCACGGGTTTCTCGCTCCCATCTGCGAGTGGAATCCGCCAGTTGGGATACTCCTGATCCGTGCCGGGTTGGTTCTGAGTCCGGCGCTCCCCCACCGCATCCGTGAGGGAGACTCCCACTAAGGCCGACGGCGTCATGGCCACGTAGCGATGCAACGCCTCGATCAGCTCGCGCTCGGTGGGGGCTTCGCCAATGAGTCCGTATTCGGCGAGCCGCGCCTCCATCCGGTCCCGCTCGCGCAGTGCGGCCGCGCGAACCACAGGCTCGGGCTCCGCGAGGAGGCCGAGCTTCGCACGCAATGTCACGTGCTCCCCGGCGAGGTAGCCTGCGGCGGGCGGCAGATCGTGCGTATCCACGGAGGCGAGCACGCCCCTACGGTAGTCGCCAGCGTGACGCGGCTGCCCGTCGTCGTACTTCTCGAACCACATCACCGAGGTGCCGAGGATGCCGCGCTCCGTGAGGTAATCGCGCACCCACGGCTCCACAGTGCCGAGGTCCTCACCGATCAGGATCGCGCCTGCGCGGTGCGCCTCCAGCAGCAGCACGCCGATCATTTCCTCGTGGTTGTAGCGCACGTATGTGCCCTCGGTGGGCAGCGCACCCTCCGGGATCCACCAGAGGCGGAACAGGCCCATCACGTGATCGATCCGCAACGCGCCGGCGTGCTTCATGACGGCGCGCGCCATGTCCCGCAGCGGCTGGTACGCGGTGCGGGCGAGCGTGTCCGGGCGCCACGGCGGCTGAGACCAGTTCTGGCCCTGCTGGTTGTACATATCCGGCGGCGCGCCCACGGTGACGCCTTCCGCGAAGGCATCCGGGTTGGACCACTTGTCCGCATTAAACGGGAACACGCCCACCGCGAGATCCTGCATCACGCCGAAGGCCATGCCTGCCGCCTTCGCCTCGGCCTGTGCACGCTCAAGCTGCTGATCGAGGATCCACTGCGTCCAGCAGTGGTACTGAACACGCTCGGCGAGCTCGCGGCGCTGGCGCGCGATGAACGGGGTCTGGCTGTTGGCGAGTTCCGGCGGAAGTTCGGGGCCACCGTTCTTCTCACACAGCGCACACCACAGGGCGTAATCCTGCAGGCCCTCGCCCTGCTCTTCCTGGAAGCGCTCGAAATCCCGCTGCCGAGTGCGGCTCAACCCGTGCGCAAAAATCACTTCGAGTGCCTGGGTCTTGGCCTCCCACACGTCATCGCGGTTGATGATCTCGTTACGAGTGTTCGCCGGGCGCACCTCCTCGGCCGCCCACTCCACGAGCGCGCGCTGCGGGCCCGAAAGATAGGCGACCTCCTCAATGTCCTCCGGCCGAATGTACAGCGGTGAGAAGAAGCGCCGGGTCGACGGCAGGTACGGCGAGTGCGTAATCGGCACCACGGGCGCCGTTGCGTTGATGGGGTTGATCAGCACGAAGTCCGCGCCGAGGTCCCCGAATAGCCCGGACATCTCCGCGAGATCGCGCGCGTCTCCGAGGCCCCACGAGCGCTTCGAGCGCACCGAGTAGAGCTGCACCATCATGCCCCAGGCTCGGCCGGTCTCGAGCTCGGGAAGGTCGATCCGCCCGGGGGTCACGGCCAGCGGGGCGGTGTGGACGCCGTCGGCCGTGGTTGCCACAAGCGTGTGCCAGCCAAGCGGCAACGACTGCGGCAGCGCGAACGTGGCGCGGCCCATCAGCACGCCATCGATCTCGCGAGGCTGGACCCACTGATCCACTTGGGCGAGGTCCACGGTGCCGCCGCCCTCAAGCTCCACCACGAGCCCGACGGCGCTGCCATCCACCACGTGCACCGGAACGTTGTGGATGCTGCCGGCCCGGGCGACGACGCAATACGGGAGCGTGCGGCGCCACTCCTCATCCGCGCGGGCGCGCAGTGATTCGGCGTTAGTGGCGTCATCTCCGGCAGGCACGCCGAGTGCCGCGAGGCACTTGATGAGGGACTCCGCCGAGGCGGTGAGATGCTCTCCATCCATGGTCCAGGACTCGGTCTCGACGCCGTATGCCGCCGCGAGTTCCGTGAGCGAGTCGCTCGGGTGAGTCATCCTCATCGCCTTCCAGTCATCTGCACGTCCGCTGTGCAACGAGACAAGCCTATCTGTCGCGGAGCCATGACGTGATCTTCCACGCTGAATGGCGAGTGGGTGGCGTTGGCGCCGTATGCTTGCAGTCATGAGTCGATTGCGTGGCATCGCCGTCAGCTCGGGCCGTGCCACCGCGCCGCTCGTTCACATCGTCGAATCGATCGACCCACCGCCGCTGCGCCCCCTTGGCATCTCCCCCGATGACGCCTGCGCGACCATCCGCACGGCGGCCGCGGCCGTCAAGGCCGAACTCCAGGAACTCGCCGCCGAGGCGACGGGGCAGGCACAGGAGATCCTCTCGATGACGGCGCTCATGGCCGCCGATCCGGCGCTCCTCGGCGGCGCCGAGACCTTCGTGCGCGAGCAGAAGCTCACGCCCGAACTCGCGGTGTGGCAATCGGCCGACGATCAGTCGGCGACCCTGCGCGCCATGGGTGGCATGATGGCCGAGCGGGCCGCGGACGTGATTGACGTGCGCAACCGGATCGTTGCCCACCTCACCGGCGTGCCACTGCCCGGGCTCCCCGAACTCACCGAGCCGTGCATCCTCGCGGCACGCGATCTCTCCCCCGCCGATACCGCCAACCTCGATCCCATGATCGTGCGCGGCATCGTCACGCTCGAGGGCGGGCCTACGTCCCACACCGCAATCCTCGCCCGCGATCTGGGGATTCCCGCGATTGTGGCGATCGATGCAGCAATAGTCGAGATCCCCGAGGGCACTCACGTCGCCATCGACGGCACGGCTGGATACCTCCATACGGCGAACTTCGATCCAGCCGATTTCGATCACGTGCCGTGCGTGCCGCTCAGTTTTGACGGAGAGGGCCGCCTCGCCGATGGCACCCGAATCGAACTGATGGCCAACATCTCCGAACCCGCCGGCGCGCTGCAGGCTGTGGCGAGTGGGGCCGAGGGCGTTGGCCTTCTTCGCACCGAGTTCCTCTTCAACGATGCCATTCGCGAACCGAGCGTTGAGCGCCAGGTTGCGGAGTATGGCAAGGTCTTCGCCGAGTTCCCGGGCCGAACGGTGATCGTCCGCACGCTCGACATCGGCGAGGACACGCCCTTCCTCGCACCCGTCGGCGTCCCGAATCCCGCCCTCGCATTGCGCGGCTTTCGCGCTGCCTTCCAGCACCGCTCGGTGATTGAGAACCAGCTCCAGGCGATCGCGCAGGCCGCCGCGCAGCACACCGCCGACGTGTGGGTGGTGGCGCCAATGATCTCTACCCCCTCCGAGACGGACGAGTTCATGCACCTCGCGCGCGCCGCGGGCCTGCGCACCGCCGGAGTCCTGATCGAGGTCCCTGCGGCCGCACTCAACGCCGGCCCGATCCTCGCGCGCGCCGATTTCGCAACGCTCGGCACCAACGACCTCATCCAGTACACCTTCGCCGCGGACCGCGAGATCGCGCACCTCGCCGAGCTCGCGACCCCGTGGGACCGCTCGATCCTCACCTTGATTCAGCTGACCTGCCAGGCGGCCGCACAGCAGGACCGTCCCGTGGTGCTCCCTGGAGAGATGGCCGGTATCCCGGAACTGGCCGTCGTCGCCGTCGGGCTGGGAGTGACAGCACTCTCGATGTCCGCACGCCGGCTCGGCGTGGTGGCGCGGGTGCTTGAGAGCGTGACCCTCGCGGAGTGCCGAGAGCTCGCAGGCCTCGCGCTCGGCTGCGAATCGGGCGAGCGCGCACGCGAGTTGGTGCGCGGGCGGCTGCCAATTCTGGAAGAGTTGGGGCGATGAGCCCGAAGAAGTCCCCGCAC
Source organism: Ruaniaceae bacterium KH17 (assembly GCA_900199505.1). Taxonomy (GTDB): domain Bacteria; phylum Actinomycetota; class Actinomycetes; order Actinomycetales; family Actinomycetaceae; genus KH17. The sequence goes on from FZQV01000057.1 coordinate 3,949, forward strand.
GAGCACCGCGCCCCGCTCGATCACGTGATGGCTGTGCTCAATCTGGAGGAAACCGCGCCGGATAGGTTCACGGGCCACTCCCTCCCCGAGATCAGCGGGCGAATCTACGGCGGCCAGGTCATGGCGCAGGCACTCATTGCGGCAGGCGCCACTCTCGTGGACGACGGCGATGGGCCGCGTGAAGTGCATTCATTCCACGGCTACTTCCTCCGGCCGGGCGACCTCAGCGTGCCGCTGGAGCTGGCAGTGGAACGGCTACACGATGGCCGCTCGTTCTCGACCCGGCGCACACACGCGATCCAAAACGGAAAGCCGATTCTCTCGATGATCTTCTCGTTTCAGGAGGAGCAGGAGGGGCTCGACCACCAGTCTCGGATGCCCAACGTGCCTATGCCTGGCGAGCTTCGTAGTGGCAACGATATCTACAGCAAGTTGGACGAAGAGTTCGCGGCCAAGATGCTGCGCACGGGGGCGTTCGACTTCCGGCATGTCGAATCGAACCTGCTGGCGGACGTCTCCCCCGCGAGCCAGTTGCGGCAGGCGGTGTGGCTGCGAGTGAACGGTTCGCTTCCGGATCGCACGAGCCAGTTGATGCACCGTGCTCTGCTTGCGTACGCCTGCGACCAGGTCATGCTGGAGCCGGTCCTGCGCGCACACGGGTTGTCGTGGATGGCTCCCGGGCTCAAGATCGCCTCGCTCGATCACTCGATGTGGTTCCACAGGCCCTTCGACATGCGCGACTGGCTCCTCTTTGTGCAGTCATCGCCGTCGGCCCAGGGCGGCCGCGGCCTCGGCGAGGGACTGATCTATGACACCTCCGGCAGGCTCGTCGCCTCCGCCGCACAAGAAGGAATGGTCCGCACCTAACTTCTGCGCGGAGCCGGAGGCGGAGTCGAGACCACGCCTCCCGTTGGTTGAGCGGAGACTCAGGCGGAGTCGAAACCACGCACGCATCATCTCGGCACTGGATGAACGCTCAGCGTTCGCTGAGTGCCACGATCATGTTCTGCGACGGGAAGTCCAGCGTCATGCGGCGTGGTCCCTTCCACCGTGCGGACCCCGACTCAGGGGACATCCTCCCCGCAACTATCGCGATGGCCGAAAACCGCTAGTGATTGCGCCGCGCGCGTGAGATGGTGGAGGAATGGCCCTCACGTTTGACGAGAGATATCGTGCGATCAGCGCGCGTGATCGGCGTTTCGACGGCCAGTTCTTCTTTGCCGCGCGGAGCACGGGAATCTACTGCCGCCCCTCCTGTCCAGCGCGCACGCCACGGCCAGGAAACGTCGAGTTCTTCGCCGTGAGTGCGGCAGCGCACGAGTCCGGATATCGTGCCTGCAAACGATGCCTTCCTGATGCCGCACCCGGCTCGCCGGAATGGAACGTGCGAGGGGACGCCGTCGGACGGGCGATGAAACTGATCGACGACGGGCTCGTGGAACGCGAAGGTGTCACCGGTCTCGCGGCGAGGCTCGGCTACTCCGTTCGGCATCTCACACGCATCCTCACCGATGAGCTGGGTGCGGGGCCACTTGCCCTTGCCCGGGCGCACCGTGCGCACACCGCACGGATCCTGCTGGTCAATACCGCCCTGCCCATCTCGCAGATCGCTCTTGCATCTGGATTCCAGAGCATCCGCCAGTTCAACGACACCTTCCGCGAGATCTTCGCCCTGACACCGAGTGAGCTCAGGGCTCGGGGCCCGGCAACCGCTGCGACGAGCGGCGGAATCGACGTGGCACTCTCGTTCCGGCGGCCGTTTGACGCGTCGGGCGTCTTCAGATGGTTCACAGATCGAGCACTCGACGGGATCGAGGTAGCCGGACCCGAATCGTACGAGCGGACCCTTGCGCTTCCCGGCGGCCCAGCCTGGTTCCGGGTCTATGCCTCCGGGACGCAACTCCGGTTGCGAGCCCGTCCGGCCACCTTCGCCGATCTCCCTGTACTGATCACCCGAGTGCGCAGGCTGTTCGATCTCGATGCCGATCCCATCGCGATCGATCGAGCTCTCGCTCAGCACCCCGAGCTCGCAGTTCGTATCGCGGAGTTGCCCGGCATCCGCGTACCCGGCTGTAGCGATCCGGGCGAGATGCTGATCCGGGCGATGGTGGGTCAACAGATCACGGTGGCATCCGCACGCACCGCGCTCACGCGTCTGGTCCAGGAGTTGGGCACGCCGTACGACGGCGATCCGGCCACTCCCAAGCTCTTCCCCACTATGGCAGCAATCGCCGAGCACGGGCACGAAGTCCTGCGTGGCCCCGCCGCCCGCGTCACCGCGATTCGAACCGCCGCCGCGGCACTCGCCGAGGGCACGCTGGTTCTCGACCCCGCCGGGGATTCGCTCGTCCAGCGCGAAGCGTTGCTTGCAATGAAGGGCATCGGCCCCTGGACCGCGGACTACGTACGGATGCGTGTCACTGGCGATCCGGACGTGACACTGCCCGGCGACGTCGTCGTTCGCGGCGGTGCGGAGCGGCTCGGCATCCCATCAGACCCACGCGGACTCGAGGACTGGGCCCGGCGCACCGCGCCGTGGCGTAGCTACCTCACCGCACACCTGTGGCGGGTTCCCGCCACTCCATCGAAGGAGGCACCATGACCGCCATCATCCAGACCGTTCAGACGCCCGACGGGCCATTCACGATCCTCGCCGACCGCGACGGGCGCGTGCTCGCAAGCGGCTGGACACATGAGCACGATGCGATTCTGGCGCGGCTGCGGACTCCCCCCACCGACGTCGTCGACGGCGTCACGCTCGCAGCGGAAGCCGTGCGGGAGTACTACTACGCGAACGATCTCAGCGCGATCAACGAGATCGAGGTGGCGCAGACCGGGACGCCGCTGCAGCTGACGGGATGGGCCGAGCTACGGCGCATTGAACCGGGCTCGCCGCTCACGTACACCGAGTTCGCCGAGCGAATCGGCCGGCCCAACGCTGTGCGGTTTGCGGCGTCGCTCTGCGCACAGAACGCGCCCGCACTCTTCGTACCGTGCCACCGAGTCCTGCGCGCCGACGGATCCCTTGGCGGCTTCGCCTGGGGCCTCGAAGTAAAGCAATCCCTTCTCGAGCGCGAGGCTGCCGCGCGTGCCGATTGAGGGGTCTCCAGCGGACGGGCTGGCGTGTCGTCATCCACACCGCGCGAGGGGACTGAGTCTACAGGCGTTCGAATTCCGGATCGACAGTAACACTTCTACCTCGAGACGATGGGCTGTGAAGGAGGGCAAGATGACGCAATCCGCATCCGTTGAACACCTGTTATACACAGACAATTCTGAGCGCATGGCGACATCTATCGGATTCCGATTGACACCTGAGGACGAGCGAATCCTGCGTGAGGTTTCACGCGAAGGCGAAACCACCACTGAGACGCTCCGACGCGGACTCCGTTCGCTAAGCCGCGAGCAGTATCTCGAACGGCTCCGCGAGGACGCCCGGGCGCTGGATGACGAAGACCTCAGCGCGGAGCCAGACGAATGGTAGTCCGCGGCGCGGTCTACCGAATCGACCTCGGCCGTGCTCGCGGGAATGAGCAGCAGGGGAAGCGGCTTGGAGTGGTGGTCTCCCCTACCGATATTCCGCTCTCCGTTGTCACAGTTATCCCGACCTCGACTTCGGCCAGACCGGCGACCCACCGTCCGGATGTGACTCTAGCGGGACGCGAGACGCGAGTAATGATCGATCAGATTCGATCGATCGAGGTCGATTGCGTGATGGGCGAACCCGTTGACTATGTGCCACGCAAGGTCATGGACGAAATCGATGACGCCCTGGCACGCTACCTCAGCCTCGATCGCGAGTAGGCACGCTCGTCGGCTTCGCCAGGTGCCTCGAAGCAGAGCAATCCCTCCTCGGTCGCGAGGCTAGTGAGACTCCGCCGACGTGCGACCTGAGGCTGGGGACGGGGTCGCGGTCGTGTTACCGGTCCGGTATCGCGTGCGGTCGCGGGTGCGTGTGGATTCGGGCTGGGGACGGGTCTAGACGGGGCCGGGCGGTGGTCTGCGTGCTGGGGGCCGCGGAGGCGGTTCTGGGTCTGGAGACGGGCGTGTGAGCC
>FZQV01000035.1 GCA_900199505.1 Ruaniaceae bacterium KH17
GGCTTATAGGCCAAAAAGAGTGGATGAGATCCTGATCTAGCGGCGGGATTCTGCGGGAAAGTCGGGGTCGCTAATGTCCGCGACGATTAGTTGTGGCAGATACTCCTCGTCCTTCTCGCTGTGTGGTATGCGATGTGAAGCTGGTAAAGAACGGCCGTAACGCTGCTGGGAATCAACGCTGGAAGTGCCCGTCGTGTGGGGCATCCTCGGTGCGAAAACGCCCCGACAGGTCCCGGCTATTCACGATGCGGCGCTTCCTTCACTGGCTCCTGGGCAAGGACTCTCAGGCCGACACGGACGGCACTGCCTCGGGTCGTTCGTTCCGCCGCGCCACCCAGTGGTGCTGGGAACTCAGGCCTCGCATCCCACTGACGGGCGAGGTTCACGAGGTGCTCCAGATCGACGGGTTCAACCTGCGGACCGGATGGTGCATCCTGACCGTCCGGGCCAACAGGAACGTGATCGCCTGGCAGTGGTGCGCACGCGAATCCCAGGCCGCCTGGAGCGCCCTGATCTCCCGCCTACCGGCACCAGTAGTGGTGGTGTGTGATGGAGGGACAGGCATGCACGCCGCCCTGGCCGAGCACTGGCCCGATACGCGTGTTCAACGCTGCCTGGTCCATCTCCAACGCAACGTCCGCAAATACGTAACCACACGGTCAAAAACCAGCGCTGGCAAGGCCTTGTGGGACCTCGCGCTGAAGCTTACTCGCGTGAAAGATCTCGATGACGCCGCCGAATGGTTACAGCTCCTAGCTGCCTGAGAGGAGCAGTATCTGCACCTGACCAAGGAACGCACCTATCGCGCTCAGGCCACCGAGACCCCGTCCTGGGTGAAACCGACCCAGCAGTGGTGGTACACGCATCAACGCCTACGTTCCGGGCACCAGGTCCTGCGTCGCGTCCTCAAGCAAGGCCACCTCTTCACCTTCCTCGATCCCACCCTCGACAGTCTCCGAGTCCCGGCCACCACGAACAATATCGAGGGCGCAACGAACTCTCAGATGCGCTTGTTGCTTCTGCACCATCGGGGCATGCCAGAGAGCCATCAACGCCGCGCAGTCGAGTGGTGGCTCTACATGCAAAGCGAGCATCCCGACCCCGCACGCGTGCTCGCCGAGCACCAGCACAGGCCCGCAACGGCGCCACGGCCCACACGCCACGAACCCGAGCCAGGACCCGTCCTCTACGACACCGGACTAACCGCCGACGAAGGCCTCTGGGTCAGAAAAGGATGGGCAGGACGCTCATGACACGCCCGAACCCATCCACTCTTTTTGGCCTATAAGCCGGCCGAAGTGGTTGTAGCTCTGGCGCCTCGGCCCTCCGGTGCGCCAACACGGCAACCACTTCGCAGGGGGCGGGGCGGGGACTCGGGGCCGCGGCCGACGGCGATGACACGCCGACGCCATACACACTTCGTGGCCTATAAGCCCCATCCACTCTTTTTGGCCTATAAGCCGCTAACCCTGAAAGCCAATGGAGGCAACAAAAAAGAACCCCCGTGAGTGGACACGGGGGTTCGGTGGCTCCGACCGGCGTCGATCCGGTGACCTTTCGATTTTCAGTCGAACGCTCTACCAACTGAGCTACAGAGCCTAACGGCCTTCCTAGGATCGCTAAGAAGGCCGTGGCGACCCCGACGGGACTCGAACCCGCGACCTCCGCCGTGACAGGGCGGCGCGCTAACCAACTGCGCTACGGGGCCTCGTGGATGGAGGCCAGCTCGTACCCCCAACGGGATTCGAACCCGTGCTACCGCCGTGAAAGGGCGGCGTCCTAGGCCACTAGACGATGGGGGCCTAAACAACCCACCGACGCTTAGCGCCGTGAGACCTCAAGTAGCATACGGTGAAACAGGCCTCCACTGCAAAGTGGATTTCCGTGTACTACGTCACGTGAGAGGTTCCCATGGTGGAGATGTCCCTCGAGGACTTCGAGAACGCCGTCGGCGACGCCCTCGACCTGATCCCCCAGGACCTTATGGATCACGTGGACAATTGCGTGATCCTCGTGGAGGAGGAGCCGCCCGACGACGTCGCGCCGGACACGCTCGGTCTGTACGACGGCGTTCCCCTCACTGAGCGAGACAACTGGTGGGGCGGCTCCCTCCCGGACCGGATCTTCATCTATCGTGGCCCGCTGATGCGCATGTGCGAGAGCACCGAGGAGCTGATCGAGGAGATCACCGTGACCGTGATCCACGAGATCGCGCACCACTTCGGCATCGAGGATGATCGCCTCCACGAGCTCGGCTGGGACTGAGGCCCCTCGCGCGGAGCGGTGCATGATCTGATACGCCCCGGGCCCGTGAGACGTATGGGAAGTGACACGGCTAGATGCTTGATTCCAAGCTGGGTCTATGACTCAACACACGCGTGCTAAGTGAACTCTTGTCATTCTGCGCGGAGCGGAGGGTCGCAGGGTCCAGAACGTACGTGGGGAATGGCGCACCACCATGGATCCTGCGACTCCAGCCTTCGGCTTCCGCGCAGGATGACAAAGAATGAGAACTCAACACCAGACGCAAACACCGTCACACCTAGGAATCAGTCATCTAGGCGGGACGGCGTCATCGCGCAGGATACGGGCGCAGCCGGGTTTGGCTCGTGGGCGCGACGCGGGGGCGGATTCGGAAGGGCGGCTCTCAGGGAGCCGCTCTACACTTGGGGCATGACGGACGAGCCCGGTGAAGTAGTAATCGACATCCTGGCCGTGCTCGGGCAGGGCGCGATCGGCGCACTGATCGGCCTGGTGGTGGCGCTGCTAATCACGTTGATCACGGCGATCTTCTCGCGCCGCCATCCGGCGATGCGGATCTTCTCGCGTCAGGTGCGGCTCTCGCTCCGCATCTTCTTCGTACTGGCCGGCGCCGGCCTCGCGATCTTGCTCCGCAACCGCGTCGCCGCGGGCGCTGAAGGGGCGTCGTGGTACGGCATCTTCGAGCATGCCTTCACAATCACGTTGATCGTGGCGGGCTCCTTCGTGCTCGTTGCGGCATTGAAGGGCGCCGAACTCGTGGCGACCGATCACTTCCGCGAGGATGCCGATTCGCAGCATGCCCGCCGTGTTCGCACCCAGATGCAGGTGATTCGCCGGGTGGGAGTGTTCGTCGTCGTGCTGGTGGCGATCTCCGGTGTCCTGCTCACATTCGAGCAGTTCCAACGCATCGGCACCGCGTTGTTTGCCTCGGCAGGTCTTCTCTCAATCGTCGCCGGTCTCGCTGCGCAGAGTGTCCTCGGCAACCTTTTCGCCGGCATCCAGCTCGCCTTCTCGGATGCGTTGCGCGTGGGCGATGTGGTGAACGTGAATGACGAGTTCGGCACGGTCGAGGAACTCACGCTCACGTACGTGGTGGTGTGTACGTGGGACGACCGCCGAATGGTGGTACCCACGACGTATTTCACCTCCACCCCCTTCCAGAACTGGACGCGGCGCGAGGCCAAGATGCTCGGCACCGTGTTCTTCGATCTCGACATGATGGCGCCCGTCAAGGCAATGCGCGTGGAGCTGATGCGGATCGTCACCGCGAGCGACAACTGGGACGGCCGCACCGCGGGCCTCCAGGTCACGGACACCACCGGCGGCAGGATGGAGGTGCGTGCCGTCGTCTCCGCCGCCACCTCCGGTCAACTGTGGGATCTGCGCTGCGAGGTGCGCGAGAAGCTCGTCGAATGGATTCAGGACGAGGCGCCCTACGCCATGGTCCACACGCGCATCGAGCCGGATACCACCACCGCGCCCACCGAGGAGGAACGCTCCAGCTTCATTGCGGAGACCGAGCGCGAGTGGGAGCACGAGAAGGAGCGTGCGCGCGCCGCATTAGGGGACACACTCGACGAGATCCGCGCCGTCGACGCCACCGTTCCCGCGCGCGAGCCCATCGCGGCGCGTCGTGCCCGCGAGGCCGCCGAGCGCCGGGATCGCCGGGCCGCTCGGAAGTCGCCCGGGCGGCTGGCGAACTACGGTCCGGTCCCCGCGCGGCCATCCTCGGACGCGACGCAGTTGATACCGCAGGACGTCCTCGAGGAACTTTCTGCCCCCGCAGCCCCCGAGGCGTCCGCGCGCCTCTACTCCGGCAGTCCCGATGCCGAGGAACGCGGCCAGCGACTTGCCGGCCCTCCTCCCACCGAGATGGCCGAGCGCGAGGCGGCCGCACGCCGTCGGGCACGTGCTCCTGAGGCCGACGGCGCCCCCTCGGCCGAGGCCGCAATCCCACCAAAGAAGAGGCCGGCAGGGGAGGCCCCCACCTCCACCCTGCCCATCACGAAGGAGGTCGACGATGCCAGTTGAACGGACCGACGCCGAATGGCGCGAGGTGCTGAGCCCTGAGGAGTACCACGTGCTCCGTGAGGCCGGGACGGAACGGCCGTGGACCGGCGAGCTGCTCGAGGAGCATCGCGTGGGGACGTACAAGTGCCGGGCGTGCGGGAACGTGCTGTTCCAGTCCGAGACGAAGTTTGATTCGCACTGCGGCTGGCCGAGCTTCTACGCGCCGGAGAGGAGCGACGCCGTGATCGCGCGGCCGGATGACTCGCTCGGGATGCGGCGCACCGAGGTGCTGTGTGCGAACTGCGGCTCGCACCTCGGCCACGTGTTCCCGGACGCGCCGCAAACCCCCACGGGGGATCGCTACTGCATGAACTCGATCTCGCTCACGTTCGACGAGAACTAGCGGCCGCCGCCGCCACCGCCGAAGCCCCCGCCACCGGAGAAGCCTCCACCACCGCCGAAGCCGCCGCCACCGAACGAGCCGGAGCCGCCGGACGAACCCGGCGTATAGCTGAGCGTCGATGGTGCCGCGGAGGCGAACGTGGTCATCGAGGTGCCCATGGCGCTGAAGGACGCGGGGCTGAACGGGCGCGAGGAGACGTACCAGACTGGCATCGTGGTGTAGATCCCCTCGGCCGCGAGCTGCTCGAACATCTTGGCCCAGCGATCAGCACAACCGAAGACCATCGCCCACGGCAGGTACTTCGAGAAGATGTCCTCGCCTTGCTCCCACTTGAGCTGGTGGGCTTCCGCGGTGGAAATGTACTGTTTGAAGCCGCGCACCTGCTCGTAGAGCGCGCGCCCCTTTGCGCTACGGGCGTGTGCCATCTTCACGGTCGCGGCGAGCACCACCACGAGGCTGATCACGGCCACAACGAGGCCCGCCACAACGACGAAGGTGCTCCCGCCCCCGGCGAGCATCACCACGGAGCCGCCGCCCATGAACATTAGTAGCCAGATCGTGAAGAAGGCGATCATCATGATCCGGCCGGGAGAGGTGCTGCCACCGCTGGATCCGCCGACGAGTCCCTTTCGCGTGTACCACCCATTGGAGTCTGAGATCTGCGTGAGCGACTTCCGGTACTTCGAAACCTTTGAGGCGAAGCTACCGCTGAGATCGGAGATCTCGACCGATGCGCGCCCGCTAAAGAGATCGCGCAGCAGATCGGCCTCATACGGCCTTAGGTCCGCGCCGCTGGGCGGGTTGGGGACGCGCGAGAGCCGCCAGTCCTTGGGTTTTCCGAACAGGGTCTGCCCGGTCTCCTCAATGGTGAGGTAGCCGCGCGCCGCGAGGTCCACGATCGTGGCGGTGATGTGATTCGGATTCGCCGTTTCCTCGATGAGGACGCCGGCCTCGGCGGGCGACATCCCCGCGGGCGGCTGGAACTGCACGGTGACGGGTGGCTCGCTGGTCAATGGCTCGACCTGGTATTGGTCTTCCATTCCCGCGGGCGGCAGGTTGTTGGGCGCGAGGCCCACATAGTGCAGGTCGCGGCCCTTCTTGTAGCGCCGGAAGCCGATCGCGACAAGCACCGCGGTCCACGCTGCGGCGAGCCATGGCCACTGGCTCGCGATCCAACTGGACACCGGGTTCTCCGTGGAGGTGCCACCGGTCCAGCCGCCGCTGTCCCAATCGTCTCCGTCGTCAACGAAAGAGTTGTCCACGAGTATCGGATCGGTGTCCGCGAACGTGCCCGGAGGGTAGGCGGCCATCACGGTGAAGCCCTCGCCGGCGGGGATGCCGTCCTGCACGAGCGTGGCCGTGCCGCCCTCGGAGGTGTAGCTCGTGCAGGGGTCATCCGAACCAAAGGGGCCCGCGTAGCAGGCGAGGTCGACGACGTCGGCCGGGCCCGTGATCGCGACCGTGGCCTTCTCGATGTCGTTGTCCCAGTCCTCAAGCGGGTTCCAGAAGAACTCCTCCTGTGCCGGGTTCCCGCTGGTATCCGTGATCGCGTTGAGCGAGCCTTCGATGTCGTAGGTGAGTACGTAGGTCTGCACGCCGGTGCGCGTGTCGCTGGAGCCATCCGGTGCGCCAACGGAGAGGATGAGGAGCGTGCCGTACTCGTCCTCCACCCATACCTCGGCGGGCGCCCCGCTCGGACTGGAGACCTCGAAGTTCGAGTAGACATACTGCCGCATCAGGCTCGTATCGTCCTCCCACCCTGCGTACTGCACGAGCGAGCGATAGAAGCCGAGGCCGTTGCGATCACCGAAGTCCCAGGTGTAGGTCTCGGTGACGTGGGCGATGCCCGAGGCGTCGATCTGGACCGCGATATCAACGTTCCGGACGATGTCCTCGGTGGAATCGCCGTCGGCCTGGGCTGGTAGCGCCGCGAAGACCGAGAGCGCTAGCGCCGCGAAGATCGCGATCGCGAGTGCGCGCAAGCGTGGCGGGGCGTCAGTCCGAAGTGAGGTCAATGACATGTTCCGAGCGTATCGCGCCACGCTTCCTCGAGCGGCGCACAAGGCGCCACGCCACGATGCCCAGCCCGACGACGATCAGCCACGGCAGGGCGTAGATCAGCATGTTGAGTAGCCACAACAGGGAGTTGAGGAAGCTCTGCCAGGACTCGCCCCACGAGAGGGAAGGACCGGGCGCGTCCGCCGAGGTGGTAAACGAGACGGTCAGCGTGGAGAGGGCCACCTGGTCTGTGTAGTAGGTGAGCATGGAGTTCAGCGAGTCGAGTTCGGACTGGCGTTGCGTGAGCATGCCCTCGGCCTCAATCAGGTCCGCGATCGTCTCGGCGTCGGACATCAGCGCCTTGAGGCGGTCGATCGACGTCTCCAAGGCGCCGATCCTTGCCCGCAGGTCCGTGACCTCGAGTGTGACGTCTTCGGAACTCGTGGACTGCTGCTCAACCTTGCCCAGATCGGGGAGCCACGCGAGGAGCGCGTCGAGCTGGTCCGCTGGGACGCGCACGGTGGCCTCGGCACGCGGGTGATCGCCGGTGGTCCACTGGCTCGAATAGGAGACGTTGCCGCCCATCTCGGCGACCTTCTCGGCGAGCACGGTGAGGGCCGTATACGGATCGTCTACGGTGACGCTGGCATCGCCGCGGCGGATCACCTGCTCGTCCATGGGGACGGACTGGCCTTCGGCCGCGTAATCGAGAGCGGCGCCCCCGGCCATCTCCTCGGAAGCCAACTCGCTGTAAGCCACGTCCGAGTCCGGTGCGATCGCGTCGGAACCTTCATAGTCCGCTGAACTCGCCCCGCACCCGGCAAGCAGAGTTGCGGCCAACGCGGCCGCCGAGAACAAGGTGACTGGGCGTCGTCGGGCGGTTCTCATGGGGATTCCTTTCGTCGAAGTGGCGTTCTCTACACCCTCTGTTTCCGTGTGCGCGCAATTCCATACGCCCCCTTCCAAACTTAGTGCTGTAGGTGCACGATCTAGCGGCGATTGACACGTGCCAGCAGTGCACCTACAGCACGAGTTTGGGGAGGTGGGGGTTGCGCGGGTGGGGGAGCGACGGTGGGTGGGCGGGGGCACCTGCCGAACAACGCGGATGAGATGCGAGTTTGTCAAGGGGTTCGGCACAAGATGGCGCCTCGTGGTGGCGTGCGCCACAATGAAGCATGAGTATCGAAACTGGAAGTGTGGCACCGAACTTTTCTCTGACGACGGCGGATGGCGGGACTTTTTCGCTCAGCGAGGCGCTGACAAATGGTCCAGTGGTCCTCGTCTTTTTCCCGTTCGCTTTCTCCGGCAAGTGCCAGGGCGAGCTGTGCGAGATCCGTGATTCGTCCACTGTCTTCGCGGACGCGGGCGTCCAAGTTGTCGCCGTCTCGTGTGACGCCGGCTTCGCGCAGGCCGCGTGGGCCGAGCAGCAGGGATATGACTTCCCCTTCGTCTCGGACTTCTGGCCGCACGGCGACCTCTCGCGTGCATACGGCGTGTTCGATCTCGAGATTGGAGCGGCCAAGCGCGGTAGTTTCCTGATTGGGACCGACGGCGTCGTGGTCTGGAGCGTTGTCAACGAAAGGACGGATGCACGCGACTTCTCCGGCTATGTTGAGGCGGTCGCCGCACTCGCTGGCTGACCGTTAACCTCGCGCCGGGTGCGAGGCGTCCATCAGAGAAGGTGGCGGGCGCCCGAGAGTGCGCACGGATGAGTTCTTGATTCAGGCGCGACGCTCGTACTCTCATCGCCTGCGAACGAACTCGCGCTAGCGGCAGTATGTATGGTGTGCATACTTCGGGTATGGATACATCGTTGACGCTGCTCGGGCTCCTCGACTCAGGCTGCGAGTACGGGTACGAACTCAAGCACGATTACGACCGCTGGTTCAGCCCGTCACGGCCCCTCGCCTTCGGGCAGGTGTACGCCACGCTCGCGCGGCTGATCAAGAACGGTTTCATCGAGACACTCGGCACCGAGGCCGGTTGCGGGCCCGATCGCAAGCGCTACGCCGTGACACCTGCGGGTCATGAGCGACTCGCCGAATGGATGGACACACCGGACGTCCCCGGGTACGCGCTGCAGTCCAATCTCTTCGCCAAGACCGTGATCGCGTTACTCGTGGGAGACGAGCCCCAAGTGTTGCTCGATCGGCAGCGCGCCGAGCACCTGGCGCGCATGCGCGAACTCACGGCCATGAAGCGCGACGCCGATCTGCGCACGGTCCTGCTCGCGGACCATGCGCTGTTCCACATCGAAGCGGATCTGCGGTGGATCGAACTTACATCCGCACGGATCGATGAGTTGCGCGCGGAGGTGACGCGATGATTCTCAGCGCACGCGGTGTACATCACTCATTCGGCCCGGTCCACGCACTGCGCGGCGTGGACATCGACATCCTGCCGGGCGAGGCACTCGCCATCATGGGTCCTTCCGGCTCGGGCAAGTCAACACTCCTCCACGTGCTGGCAGGAGTGATCGCAGCAGATGCGGGCACGGTGGACTTCGACGGCCATCGGACATCGGACATGACCGAGGCCGAGCGTGCGCAGTTGCGCCTGCGCGAGTTCGGGTTCGTCTTCCAGTTCGGGCAGCTTCTGCCGGATCTGATCGCCGTCGACAACGTGGCAGTGCCACTGATGCTCGCCGGGATGGGCCGGCGCGAGGCGGAGGATGCGGCGCGCGCCGAACTCGATGAGCTGGGGGTGGGCCCGATTGCCGGCAAGTACCCCGGTGAGATGTCCGGAGGTGAGGCGCAACGTGTGGCCGTGGCGCGGGCCCTTGTGAGCCGCCCGCGCGTGCTCTTCGCAGACGAGCCGACGGGGTCGCTCGATTCGCTGGCCGCCGAGCAGGTGATGGATGTGATGACCGGTGTTGCTCGGGATGGCGGGACCACCGTGGTACTCGTGACGCATGACCCACGCACCGCCTCATATGCCCAGCGCGAGGTGGTCGTCCGCGACGGGCAGATCACCACGGGCGCCGTGCTGAGCGAGGCCTGATGAACCGGCTCTTCATCGGGAGCGCTCGCGGGGCGCGCGCACGGCTCGCGGGCATCGCCGTCGGTGTGATGATCGGCGTTGCACTGTTCCTGCTGCTCTGGGGCGCCGCCGAGAATCTCGGTGCGCGCAGCGAACGCGGCACCTGGGCCGAGTGGCCGCAGACGAGTCGCTACCTCGAGAACGCGGCCGATCTGCGCGACGACGAAGCGGCGATCCGTCCCGGCGTGGACTACTTCGAGGGAACGCCGATCCCGACGGCCGCCATTGCGGTGACGGGTGCGACGACGGTGAGGGCCCCCGGGATCGCCACGTTGCCGGGACCGGGCGAGTACGTTGCCTCACCGGCCGCGGCGGAACTCATCGATGCGCAGCCGCGTGAGTTGCTCGCGGAGCGCTATGGCACGCGAATCGGCGAGATTGGGCGTGCCGGACTGGAATCGCCGGACCAACTCCTGATCATCATCGGCGCCAGCGCCGAGGAGCTGACGAGGTTTGCGAGCGCCATTCTCGTCACCGAATTTGCGGGCTACGACTACGTGTCTGATGCATACCGCGGGCTCGCGGTGGTGGGCGCTATCGCCGTCCTCATCCCAGTGCTGCTGTTGATCGGGATCGTGACCGATCTTGGCGCCGCCCAGCGCGCCGAACGGATCGCCACGCTGCGGCTGATCGGCGCAACACCTCGGAAGGTGGCACGGCTGACGGCGGTTGAGACGGCAGTCACGACGGCGGCGGGAGCTATCTTCGGCATTGGGTTGTACTTTGCGTTGATTCCGCTAGCCGCGCAGATCCGCGTCAACTCGGGCCGCTTCTTCATCGAGGATCTGGTGGCCTCGCCCGCCGGGATCGCGCTGGCCGTGCTGATCGCCGTCGGGCTGTCCACACTGGTTGCGTGGTGGCGGGCGCTTCGCGGGGATCTTGGTCCGCTCGGTGCATCGCGCGAACGTCACGAGCGCGCACCGCGGGCGATATCACTGATCCCGCTGGGCGTGGGGATCGCCGCCCTGGTCACGTTCGCGGCGGGGGTGTTCCCCACGAATCTGAACTACGTTCTCATGATCGTCATGGTCGCGGCATTCCTACTGATCGGTGGGGGCCTGCTCGTGGCCGGACCTTACCTGACGCATCTCGCCGCGCGCCGTGTGGGGCGGAGATCGCAGGGCCTCGCGGTGATGATGGCTACCGGGCGGATCTCTCGCCATCCGCGGGCCACGTTCCGCGCGGTCTCGGGGCTGATCGTCGCGGTCTTCACTGCCACGGTGTTCTCGGTGGCGATCACCTCCGTGTCCGGAATCCCGGACGTCGCGGAGGATCCCGATCTGCTGCCCGCCGACGTACTGGTCGCTGAGGCCGCCCCAGGGCAGAGCGATGCGGAGAGCGTGGCCGAGTCGATCGCCGCGTTGCCTGGCGTGACCGGCGTTGCGAGTGCCTCGAACAGCCCGGACGGGGATCGGGTGATTCATGCGGACGAGCTTCGGGTGATCGCTCCCGACGCCGATGTCCCGGCCGGTGCGGAATGGCTGAACCTCGAGTGGGACTGGCGGATCACGGCCGCCGAGGGTGGGCAGGTGCCGGGTTCTTACGCGGTGATACTCGTTGCGACCGATGGCTCGCCGGAGGCTATTGAGCGTGCCCGGACGGCGCTGCTCACCTCCGATCTCGACCTGCACGCGACTCCACAGACACGTGCGGACGCAGCCGCGGCGGCGACGCTCGCCAACGACAACCAATTCGCAGTCCTCGCCTACCTCGGCATCCTTGTCGCGACAGCGATCTCCGCCGTCGCTCTTGCGGTCTCATCGCTGGCGTCCGTATTCGAGCGGCAGCGGGTCTTCGGCCTGATGCGACTGACCGGTATGAGCACGCGCAGACTGCGTGCGGTGATCTCGCTAGAAGCGCTGCTGCCGGTTGCGGCGGTGTTCGCCGGTTCGATCGGGTTCGGCGTGCTGACGGCGTGGGCGCTCGTGGTGGGGGCATCCGATGGGCGGCGCGCGATCGGCTGGCCCGAACCGGCCTACTACCTGATTCTGGGGGTGTGCGCGGTGCTGATGGTGGGCGCCATTGGCGGGACGTTCCGGGCCGCGGTCCGGGCCACGGGCGGAGATGCGACGCGCTTCGAGTAGGGTCACTACCCACCCTGCCGCACACGTTCTCGTGACTTGTGCTGCTGGCCTAGGTCCGACGGCGTTTGGGGCCCGAAATCCGGGATATGCCGCACACGTTCGGAGGGGGCGATAGCTGCGAGGAGAGGGAGCGAGTCGTGGTGCGGACGGCCGCAATGTCGCGACCTCTGGCGAGAATGGTTCCCATCCCCAAGATGGCGGAATAGCAACGATTTGTGAGAGCGTGGCCGTATGAGCGGACACGACCACGCACACGGCTCGCAGCACCTCGGTGGGGTCCACCGGTGGCGCCTGCTCGTGGCGCTCGGGCTCGTGGTCGGGTTCATGCTGGTCGAGTTCGTAGCCGCCGCGCTCAGCGGTTCGCTCGCGCTCCTTACGGACGCCGGGCACATGCTGGCGGATTCGATCACGTTGACCACCGCAACGGTGGCCACCATCGTGGCGTCCCGTTCCCGCCGCACCGCCCACGCCACGTACGGTGCGTACCGGGCGGAAGTCTTTGCCTCGGGCTTCGCCGCCCTCGTGATGATCGCCGTGGCGATCTTCGTGGTGATCTCGGCCCTCTCGGGCCACGCAACGCATGAGGTCGAGACCACGCCCATGCTCGTCGTCGGCATCATTGGCCTCACGGTCAACATCGTGACGATGCTGATCCTCAGGCCGGGTTCGGAATCGCTGAACGTCAAGGGAGCCTACCTCGAGGTGCTGGCGGATGCGCTCGGCTCCGTGGGTGTGATTGCCGCGGCCATCCTCGTCAAGGTCACGGGGGCGGCGTGGTGGGACATCGCAATCGCCCTCGCGATTGGCGCGTTTGTGCTGGTGCGCGCGGTGATCCTCGGCCGCGAGGTACTGCATGTGCTCGCCCAGCACACGCCGCACGGGATCGACACGGGCAGCCTTGAAGCGCGGCTGTGTGGACTCGAGGGTGTTGCGCAGATCCACGATCTGCATGTGTGGGCGCTCACCTCGGGCATGAACGTGATGAGCGTGCACGTGCTGATCTCGGACGACGCCGATCCGCAGGCAACGCTGCAGGCCGCCCAGGCGCTTGTGGGCAGCGAGTTTGGGCTCGATCACGCCACGATCCAGGTGGAGAGCCGCGCCTCCGACTCCTGCGAACACATCACGTGGTGACGCGTTCCCGGATCTCGACCGAGTTTGGTTGGTAGCCTCGACGGTATGGAACCGCGGCTGATCATCTTCACAGTCTTCATTGCGATCATCGTTTTCGCGGTGACCATCTGGATCATGCGATCGGTGCGCGGCCAGGGCACCAGCGCAGACTTCTCCACCGAGGCTGCGGCGCTGCTCGGCCATCGCATGATCCTCGGCGATGGCGGTGACAAGGTGATCGAGCGCGTTTTCAGCTACAACAAAGACCTCGTCCTCGTGGATACCAACACCTGGACCATGAAGGTGGAGGAGCCCGACGACGTCATCCTCCGTTGGGTGCCCAACCCTGAGCGGGGCTCGGGGGGCAAGATCATGGTGGTGCGCGCCGTCGATCGCGATGGGGTGCCGGCCGGGAGTAAGAAGTGGCGGAAGCTGCTGGACACGATGTCCACGTTCTCGGGGGAGTCGCTCGTGATGACGGATCGGGCGATCGGCGGGCCGCTGGTGAAGTCCGATGAGATTGTGAACGGCCGCCAGGTCTGGGTCGCCTCAAGAGACTAGATGATCAAGCGAGCGCCGCGAGCTCGCCCTGGGGCGCGCCAGGCCGAAGTGGTTGTGCTGTTGGCGTCTCAGCGTGCCGGTGCGCCAACACGGCTACCACAACGTCATCGAGCATGCCGCCCGCTCCTCGTGCGGCGGCGAGGGCAACTGCCTAAATCTCGTCGTCGGCGGCGATGATGCCGAGCTGCCAGCGGCGGACGGCCTGATCGCCCGGCTCATGCCGGGCGCGGTACTTCGTGAGAACCGCGTCGAGGTCCTCGGTGAGTTCCTCGAACTCCTCCTGGGTGAGCCAGAGGGAGGACTGTGTGAGCGTTCCATGCACCTGGGGATCGCGCCCGGAGGTGAACTCCTTCACCCAGTTCTGCAGGCGGTCGATCACGAGGTGGAGATCGTTGGCGACCCACAGCGACACCACGTCCGCGAGGGCCTCATCTTCGACGGGGTGTTCCGGGTCGCCGAGACTCCACGCGCCGCGCTTCATCTGCCACACACGGTCGCGGCGGTCGCGAGCGTACTCGGGAGCTTCCTCGATCACGCCGGCGTCCGCGAGCGTGCGCAAGTGGAAGCTGATCTGATTGGCTGGGAGGTCGAGTTCGTCGGCGAGATCCGCCGCGCGCGCGTGGCCTCGGCGCGTGAGCGAGTTGTGAATCTGCTGGCGCACGGGGTGGGAGAGCGCCTTCAGGAATGCAGCCGATGCCACCGGAGCGCTTACCGCGCTCACTGTCTCGGGGGGTGCCTTCTTCTCGCTCACGATCCCAGTCTAGGGCGCGTGAGCGGGTCGCGCACGAATTGGTGCGCAATAACTATTGCGCAAGAGAACGTGCGCAAGTATTGTTGCGCGTATGGAAGAGTACAACGCGGTCACGAGTGTCGCGGCAACCGGGCCCAGCTTTGTTACCGAATCGGAGCCTTCGGACAGTGCTGAGTGGGCCGAGCGCCCCGCAGATGAAACGGGCGCCGGCGCCGAGGCTGAGGTTCCCACTGATGCGCAGGGGCAGGCTGGGAGCGTCGAGACCGAGCGCCCTGCGGGCGAGGATGCGGGTGCATATCGGCTCGGCCGCGATCGGCGGTATCTCACGTGGTTGACCAGCGACGTGGCCACCGGCCTCTCCTCCGCGCTCGCGAGCTTCGCGATCCCGCTGATCGCGCTCGCGGTGACGGGCTCTCCGAGCCAGGCCGGGATCATCGGTGCGGCAGGGATGATCACCCGGCTGGCGACGATGCTCGTGGGAGGCGTGCTTGCGGACAGGCATGATCGCCTGCGGATGATGGTGTGGGGCGCGGCGGCGGGGCTGGTCCTCGCGGTGCTCTTCGCGGTGCTCGCGGTCGCGGACATGTTCGCGTTCGGCTCCCTGATCGTGGTGAACATGCTGCTTGCGTTGCGCGCCGGAGTGTTCAACGTGGCGGGGGAGGCCGCGCTGAAGGACATCGTCCCGGCGGAAGGGATTGGCCGCGCGCAGGCCGCGAACCAGGCGCGCGACGCCGCGCTGAATCTGGCGGGCGGCCCGATCGGCGGCGCACTGCTCGCGGTCGGTGGCTGGCTGGTGGGCGCAGGCATGGCGATATGCCAGGGGATTGCGCTGGCGACCGCACTGCTGCTCCGCCGCCAGGTTCCGATCGCGGCGGCCGTCTCTCGGTACGAGCCCGACGCCGATCTCCCGGCTGAGGCGGCGTCGTCGGCCTTGGCGGAGGCGGGGGAAGGAGTCGTCTGGCTGTTGCGGCGCGTGGACCTGCGCGGCATCCTGATCGTCTCGACCGTGATCAACCTCGGCTTCAACGCGGCGCTGACCACGGTGATCTACTCTCTGCAGATGGGCGGTGCGAGCCCGCAGGTAATCGGTGGGTTGAATGCAGCGCTCGGCGCCGTGATGCTGCTGGGTGCGAGCGCCGGGCCGTTCCTTGTCACGCGGGTGCGGGCCGGTGTGCTTGCCCTTGCCGGGCTCGCATTGGCAACCCTTGGGATCGTTCTGCTGCCGCTCGTGAGCACGGCTCCAACGATCGTTGCCGTGCTCGGCGGTTCGGTGATTCTGCTGCCAGCGCTGAACGCCGGACTGCTGGGCTACATGATGGTGGCGACCCCTACAGAGCTGCTTGGGCGCGTCAACAGCGCCGCGGGATTCATCTCGATGGCCGCGATGCCGCTGGCACCGCTGATTGCGGGCTTCGGGCTCGACCTGCTCGGCCGGACCGGGACACTACTGCTGGCGGGAGCGATCTGCGTGATCGCCGTCGGGATGGCTCTGCTGACGCCCTCGCTGCGCCGCATCCCGACGGAGGCGGACTGGGCGGCTCACGCCGAGCAGTTTGCGTAGTCCTGGGCGCACCGCACGGAGGAGGGCTCGCTCGATTTGGCGCCAAATACCCGAGGGGGTATATTTCTGGAAGATGCGAACGGAAGGAACTCCTATGTGCCGAGCGGTGACCTGCAAGGTGTGCGGTAAGACGACGTGGGCCGGCTGTGGCCAGCACATTTCGTCCGTTAAGGCGGGCGTGCCGAAGGCTGAGTGGTGCGATGGCAAGCACACGCAGGCCGAGATCGACGCCGCGCAGAGCAAGGCGGGCGTCTTCGCCAAGCTGTTCGGCAAGTAGAACGCTGCTGAAGGATCGCACCCGGGTCGTGGGGGGTGCCAGGCAGTGCGATCCTTCGGCAGTCCCGCTTCGCTCTGCGCGCAAACCCTCGCACTGGGCCGACCGCCCTGCGTAGGGTGGAGGCGACCTAAGGAGAGACGCATGAGCACCTCGCCCAACCCGGCCACGGTCATCCTCGACGTCCGGACCCCGGCCGAATACGCCGTCGGGCATCTGGAAGGCGCACGCCTGCTGGACTTCAACGGCGGCGAGTTCTTCGAGGCCATTCCCGGCCTCGATCCCGTGCCCGAGTACCTTCTGTATTGCCGATCAGGAGCTCGCTCGGCCGCGGCGGCCGAGATTCTCGAAGTGGCCGGATTCCATACTGCCAATCTCGGCTCGCTTGAAGAGGCGGCCGTGCGGACCGGCATCAACATCGTTAGCTAACCAAAGGAACATCATGGCAACCACCGAACTGACCTACGACAACTTCGAGAGCACCGTCACCGGCGAGGGTATTACCTTCGTTGACTTCTGGGCCGAATGGTGCGGCCCCTGCCGCCAGTTCGCGCCCGTATTTGAGGCGGCCTCGGAGGCGAACCCGGACATTACGTTCGGCAAGGTGGATACCGAGGCCGAGCAGCAACTCGCGATGGACTTCCAGATCACGTCGATTCCCACGCTGATGGTGTTCCGCGACGGCATCCTGGTCTTCGCGCAGCCGGGTGCGCTGCCAAAGAAGTCCCTTGAGGAACTGATCCAAGGTGCGCGTGATCTCGACATGGATGACGTGCGCCGCAAGGTTGCTGAGGCTGAGGCCGCCCAGTAGGAGCCCGTTACTTCGGGGAGGTGAAGCGCTCCGCGATAAGGCCGGTCAAGTAGACCATGCGGTCCTCCGCACCCGCAGTGCGTAGCACGAAACTTGACTCGTAGAGGGCATCGATCACGTCGATCAGGTCCTCGGTGGCAACTGTGAGTCGCAGGCCGAGCCGTTCGGCCGCCATCGTCAAGATGTGGCTGAACGTGGGGCCGATATCGTTGCGACGATCGGTGAGGCGCTCGGCGAGGGCTGGGATGTGTCTCGAGCGCAGCGAGATCTCCAGCATCGTTGTGTGGACTTCGGGTGAGACCATGCGCGTGCGTAGCACGAGCCCCACCGCCTCGTGCACACTTATGCCTTCGGGTAGCTCGGTGATGGCGGCCGTGAAGGCCGCGTTCGCCGCTGCGTGCACATGCTCGACGACGGCGAGCACGAGTTCGTCCTTGTCCGCAAAGTTTGAGTAGAACGCGCCGCGGGTGAAACCTGCACTTTCGGAAATGTGTTCCACGCTCGTGGCGTCGATGCCATTGGCGGCGAACTCGGTGATGGCGGCCTCGATCAGGCGCCGCCGGGTTGCCGCTCGGCGAGGGGTGGTGAACGTCATAGCGTAAGGATAGCCCTATCGATACAGTGGCGTATCCATAACGGATACATGAGTGTATGCTAACCACTGGATTCACTACCGTATCGAAAGGCTCACGGTGTCCGCCACCCTCTACGAACTCGGCCGCTGGTGCTTCCGCAATCGCAAGAAGGTCGTCGTCGGTTGGCTCTCGGCGCTCCTCGTCGTTGGCGCAATCGGCCTCGGCTTCATGGGCAGTTTCGAAGACGCCTTCGAGATCCCCGGCAGTTCCTCCGCGGAGGCATACAACCGCCTGGGCATGACCTTCCCGGAGGCGACGGCGCTGGCAGCCACCGCCATCATCGTTGCCCCTGAAGGCTCGAACGTGGCGGACGAGCAGGAGTCCATCGAGGCGGCCATGGCCGAGTTCGAGGAGCTCAGCACGATCGACACGGCAGTCTCGCCATGGAACGAGATGGTGACTGGCATGATCTCCGACGACGGCCGTGCAGCCATGATGCAGCTGAACATGAATGTCACCGAAACCCCGAGCGCGGAACAGCTCGCCGAGATCACGGCTGTCGGCGACGCAGTCCAGGCCGAACTGCCCGACGGCTGGCAGGTCGCGATGGGTGGCGAAGCCTTCAACATCACCGTGCCGTCGCTCTCGATCGTCGAAGTGATCGGCGTGATCGTGGCGTTCATCGTGCTCGCTGTGATGCTTGGTTCGCTCATCGCGGCCGGGCTTCCGCTCATTACGGCCCTGATCGGCGTCGGGCTGTCCATGGCGATCATGATGTTCGTGACAAGCCTGACGACGATCAGCTCGGTCACCCCGATCCTCGCGGTGATGCTCGGACTCGCGGTGGGCATCGACTACGCCCTGTTCATCCTCTCGCGCTATCGCGATGAGTTGCGCAATGGATCGGAGCTCGAGGAGGCCGCTGGCCGCTCGGTTGGTACCGCCGGCTCGGCCGTCATCTTCGCGGGCCTGACCGTGTTCATCGCGCTCCTCGGCCTCGGCGTGGCGGGCATTCCGTTCCTCACGATCATGGGCGTGTTCGCCGCGCTCACGCTCGTGTTCGCCGTGCTGATCGCGCTCACGATGCTGCCGGCGCTGATGGGCTTCATGGGGGAGCGGATGCGACCCAAGCCGCGCGTTGACAAGAGCGGCGAGCCGAAGACCGGCGAGCCCAAACATGTCCGCTGGTTCGCCTGGTGGGTGGGCGTCACAACGAGCCACCCGATCGTGACAATCGTGGCGGTGGTTGCCGCACTGGGCGCGCTCACACTGCCCGCCATGAACCTGCACCTGGCGCTGCCGAACTCCGGCCAGAACCCGCCCGATCAGCAGGACCGAATCGCCTTCGATCTCACCGAGGAGTACTTCGGTGCGGGTGCGAACGGCCCACTCATCGTCACCGTGGACATCTTGAACGCAGATGATCCGCTCGGAGTGCTGGATGGAATTGTCGAGGATATTGAGGCTATGGAGGGGGTCGCCTCTGTGCCGATGGCCACCCCGAACCCCAATGTCGATACGGGGCTGATCCAGGTGCTCCCCACCACCGGGCCCGACGCCGAAGAGACCGTCGCGCTCGCAAACAACCTTCGCGATATGGCACCGAAGTGGGACGAAGAGTTCGGCGTGGACACCGCGGTGACCGGAATGACGGCGATCGCGAACGATGCATCCACTCGCCTGGGCGAGTCGCTGCTGCCGTTCGGGGTGCTCGTCGTCGGCCTCTCGCTAATCCTGCTTGCCGCCGTCTTCCGCTCAATCTGGGTGCCGATCAAGGCCACCGTCGGGTACCTGCTGAGTGTGGGTGCGGCGTTTGGTGTGACGGCCCTGGTGTTCAACATGGGCGTCGGTATGCGGATCGTGAACATTGATCACACGATCGCCGTGATCTCGTTCCTGCCGATCATCGTGATGGGAATCCTGTTCGGCCTCGCCATGGATTACGAGGTGTTCTTGGTTTCCCGCATCCGTGAGGAGTACGTGCACGGAACGCCCGCCGTGGAGTCGATCCGAAAGGGCTTTGTGGCTTCCGGTCCGGTGGTCATGGCGGCCGCGCTGATCATGTTCTCCGTGTTTGCCTTCTTCGTGCCCGAGGGCATGCTTGCTATCAAGCAGGTGGCGCTTGCGCTCGCCGTCGGCGTGGCGATCGACGCCTTCGTGATCCGGATGACCTTCGTGCCCGCGGTGATGGCGCTGCTCGGCGATCGCGCCTGGTATCTGCCGAAGTGGCTGGATCGCATCCTGCCCACGTTCGATGTGGAGGGCGAGGCCCTCACCGCTCAGCTGGAACTCGCGAAGTGGCCGGGCAATGGCTCGGTGGCGCATCTTGAGGGGATCGAGGTCGACGGCGTTCTGGCGCCTACGTCCGTGAGCCTGCAGCCGGGCAACGTGGTGGGTCTGGTGGGCGCCACTGGTCCGCGCACCGGATTGGCACTGGCGATGACTGGGCGCCTGGAGACCACCGCAGGGCGTGGGCGCGTGGCGGGGCAACTGCTGCCGCAGGCGGCGAGCAAGGTCCGTCGCGCGACGGACTACGTCGACCTGCTTCTTGTGCATGATGTCGAGGCCGCGATCAAACGGCAGGAACCACACCCTGGCGGGATCGTCGTGATCGACAACCTCGAAGCGGTCGGAACCCCAGCCGAGCGGTCCGCACTCGAGGCGCTCATTGAACGCACTCGCACGGAGTCAACTTTCGCGCTCGTGCTGGCCGGTGCCACCACCGCCCACGTCGCAACATTCAACCCAGACGGCGTGCTCGACGCACCCGCCATCCTCGAGGGGAGCCTGGTATGAGACCCGAATCCGCCGCAACCGGCCGGCAGCTGAGCTGGATCTCGATCGCTGTCTTGGCGATCGTGCCGCTCATTGCTGCCGGGATGCTGATGGGGTTGGTGAAGCAACCCTCGAACGACGCCGTGAATGCGGCGATCGTGAACCTGGACGAGCCGGTCACCGTGGCGGGCCAGTACACGCCGATGGGCAGGCAGATGGCCGCGGCTATCGTGGACGACTCGAATGAGGAGATCACCTGGACCCTCGCCAATGAGGATGCCGCACGTGACGGCCTGGAGTCCGGTGAGTATGCAGTGGTGGTGACGATTCCGGAGAACTTCTCCGCGGCCGCCACCTCGTTTGCCGAGAATGATGCCGCCGTCGCCGAGCAGGCCACGATTGACATCACGACGGCCGAGAACTCGCCCATCACGGACGCGCAGCTCGGCGCGCAGATCGCTCGGATTGCCACCGGTTCACTGAACTCGATGCTCACCGAGACCTACCTCGAGAATGTGTTCATCGGGCTGAACGAGATGGGGGAGCAGTTCGGGACTGTCACCGACGCCGTCGGGCAAATGGGCGATGGCGCCGGGCAGCTCGCGGATGGAACCGGTCAGGCCGCCGAAGGTGCCGCTGCGCTCGCCGATGGGCTTGGTCAGCTTGCCGACGGCGGTTCCGAACTTGCCGCTGGCGGCAACCAGCTGGCAGCGGGCGCGGGCGAGCTGACGGCCGGCGCGAACCAGCTCTCTTCCGGCGCGAGCCAGCTCGGCTCGGCGGGGAGTGAGCTCTCGTCTGGGGCGAGCGAACTGGCTGGCGGCGCCGGGGAGCTCGCTGACGGCGCCTCGGAACTCGCGAGCGGAGCTAGCCAACTCCTCGGACCGGCAGGGATTCCAGCATTTGCCGATGGCGCGAAGCAGCTTCTGCAAGGCGTTGGCCCACTTGCGGCCGGTCTCGACCAGGTTGTCGCTGGGCTCAATGATGAAGAGGCTGCGAAGCAGCTTCAACAGCTTGTCGATGGCGCAAACGGGCTCGCGGGTGGCGTGGCTGAGATCTCGGATGGAATCGGTACTCTCAGTGATGGGCTGACGTATGCCAGTGGTCAACTCGGAGGACTTACGAGTCCCGAGAGCTCCGATGCCCAGCAGGCCGCTGCGGGGATTGTTGCGGCTGTGACGGAGAACTTGCCCGCATGCCCGGAGAATGACCCGATCTGCCAGGCATACGCTCAGGCGTTGAGCGGGGCGGCACTCGCTGGATTCAATCAAGGCGCAGGGGCTGGATACACGGCCCTGACCAGCCCCGATGGTGGCCTAGTCGCTGGTGCCGCTCAACTTGCTGACGGAGCCTCCGAGGCTGCTGAGGGCGCGCCCGCATTCGCGGCTGGCGTCGAGCAGATTCCCGGCCAGTTCTCCGATCTGGCGGACGGGCTCTCTAAGATGGCAACTGGCGCGAACGCGATCTCGGACAACGCGAAACCCTTGATCGATAACGCAGACACTCTCGCTTCGGGTGCTACGACTCTCCTTGATGGCATCAATGGACTCAGTGGTGGTGTCGGTCAGTTTGCCGGCGGCGTCGGGGAGTTTGCCGGTGGGGTCGGCCAGTACACCGATGGCGTGTCCGATCTCGCCAGCGGTGCCGGTCAGTTTGCGGGCGGTGTCTCGCAGTTCGGTGACGGTGTGAGCGAGCTCGCGGGCGGCCTCGGGCAGTTCACGGACGGCGTCTCACAGGCCGCGGGTGGTGCCCCCGAGCTTGCAGATGGCATCAGTCAGCTGGCCGATGGTGCGGGTGAGCTCTCAGACGGCCTCGACACCTTCGGACACGAGCTGGAGTCCAACGCCGATCAACTCCCGAACTACAGCGACTCCGATCGCGTAGCCCTCGCGCAGGTCGTGGCGTCCCCGGTGGTCGCGCCCTCGGAAGTTGCGGGGATGAACTCGACCGCGACAGCGGCGCTGATCCTCACCGGCGCGCTGTGGCTCGGCTCCCTCCTCGCCTTTGTGATGGTGCGCCCGGTCCCGAGCAATGCGATCGCTTCGCGGGCCTCAAGTGTCAAGCTGTGGGCGCGTACGCTTTCGCTCCCGGCCCTCGTCCTCGCGGGCCAGGGTGTGCTGATGGGTGTCATCGCCGGCGTCGTGCTGTCGCTCGGATTTGGCACCACGATCGGCCTCGCTCTTGCGCTCGCCGCGCTGGGCGTGTTCTTCATCCTCGCGAACCACGCTCTCGCGGCGTGGCTCGGGAACGTGGGACGCGGAATCTCGACGCTGCTACTCGGCGCCACGGTGGCGATCGCTGTGTCCTCGCTCGGGTCGAGCGGCTTTGGTTGGCTGGACTCGCTCTCGCCGATGCAGAACGGTTTCCTATTGGTGCGCAATGTGATGGCTGGCGGCAGCGGCACTCTGGGCCTCGCCTCGGTGGCGGTACTGATCGCGGTGATCGTCGGTGCAGCGTCCTATATGGCGGTTAAGGCTCGCCGCAGCGTGAGCGCGGCCAGGTTCCGCCGCCACGTCGAAGCCGCGTAGCTGCCCGCCGCAACGCGTCATCCTGCGTTGAGGTGGGGGCGCTGAGGCGCGGCGGTCAGTCGTCCTTGACGGCGTTGCCCACGCCGCCGATGATCCCGCTGAGGATCCCGGCGATCGGCCAGAGGATCCACGAGATGTGCCACGCGCCCCAGCCGAAGCTCCACACGAGGTAGGCCAGCAGTACGAGCGGCCAGAAGATCGCGAAGAACACGCGCACGCCCCGCGGGTAATCCTGGGCGTCGAGATCCTCTTTCTTCGTGCCGGATCCCACCGAGAGGCGCTGTGCCACGGACTCGGCCCATGTGGTCGGAACCAGGATTGCGAGGCCGATCGCGACGATCAGGAGCGTGCTCGGAACCGCGACGCCGAGGAGTAGCTCCTGCTCGCCCTCATGGAGAAGCGCGGCCCACAAGATCGGTAGCGCGCTGAGCACGAAGAGCGGCACGGAGACCAAGAGTGCCCACACTCGCTTCCGATCATGGCGCGTCCGCTGGCCCTGTGCCCACGCGGTGACGGAGGGATCCGGGGTGAACTGGCCGTTCGTGATTCGTTGGTACTGGCCGAGCTCGCGTTCGTTGAGGAGCACGATCCCGATGCCGAGGACCACGAAGAGCAGCAGCACGGCGATCCCGATAAAGATGGCGGTGTTCGGGGAGATTGAGAGATCGAGCCCCTGGAATGCGATCAGCACGCTCGGCGAGATCACAAAGAGTGCGACGGCGATCCCGAGCTTTGGGTGGGTCCGTCGGACCGCCTCGGAGTAGCCCTGAGCCTCGGCCATGGTGACCGAGGGATACTTGACGGCTGCGCTCGAGGTGGCCGAACCGCCGTCGGGCAGGGTTGGCCTAATATCCGCCGCGATGCCGAGGACCGGCGCAAGCTCGTCGAGGTTGCCGAACTCGGTGATGACCTGGCCCACAGCCTCATTCTCGGAGTGGCCCGCGGCGAGCGCTGCCTGGTAGGCGTCCTCCATCATCGCGCGGAGCTCGGCCTTTGCCTCGCTGAGGCGTGGGCTGGGCGGATACGCGGAGAACATGTTGTCGAGGTAGGCGGTGATGATATCCATCAGATAGCTCCCTTCGCGAAGCGATCGACTACGGACTTGGTTGACTCCCACTCGATGCACTTGGCGGCGAGGGCGGCGCGGCCGGAGTCGGTGAGTTGGTAGTAGGTGCGGGGCTTTCCGGTCTCGGATACCCCTTCGAATGATGAGACGTCGCCCGAGGACTCGAGGCGTTTGACGGCCGAGTAAAGCGTGGTCTGCTTGATCGTGTAGTGGCCGCCGGAGATCGTGGCGATCGTCTTGGCGATCTCGTATGCGTACGAGGCTTCGCGGCTCAGGATCGACAGAATCATGATGTCGATATAGCCGCGAATGGCGTCCGCGCTGATCACGTGGGTGCTCCTCTCGCTACTGGACTCCTTCGCTTAACGTAGTACGTCTGGCGTAGTACGTCAAGCGTTGATTCCACACATGTGTTGTGCGGGGTGCGCGCTATGACCGGTCAGATCGCCGTCAACCGTGCGCCTAGAGCACACGTCCACGGGGGCGGGGCCGGGGGCGAGAGAGAGGGAGGGTAAGGCGTGGTTAGGTGGGCTCGGGGGCGTCGGTGACCGGCCCGGTGCTCCGGCCGAAGCGCCAGACCGTCACGGCGAACACTGCCGGGATGAGGGCGCAGAGCAGGAGGGCTGTCCGCAGACCGTGCCCACCGTCGTCGGGCAGGAGGGCCGCAAGAGGCGCCAGCCAGCCGTGAGTGGCCACGGCCAGGCCGCCCGCGAGGGCCGGGCCGCCCGCGCCACCGGCGTCGCCCGCAAGCGCCAGTACCGCGAACATGGCCGCGCCGCCAAGGGGGAAGCGCGCCGCAGTCAGCGAGAAGGTACCGGGCCAGAGGAGCGCCACCATGAGACCGCAGAGGGCCGTGGCGATCAGGCTCACTGCCGCGATCGTGGATGTGGCGGCGACGATGTAGCAGAGCGCGGCGCCAATGCTCGATGCGAGAAGTAGCTTGCGCAGGTCGAGCCCGTGGCCCCACATGCCGTAGCTGAAGCGGCCGAGCCCCATGAGGAGCGCGAACAGGCCAGGCCCAAGCAGGTCGCCCATGGCTTTGCTGACGCCGATCCCAGTCTCCGCGAAGAACGAAGACCACTGCGAGATGGTGAGCTCGGCGGCGCCGCCGGTCATCATCAGCACGAGCGCGGCGAGGAACATGGGCGTCCCGAAGAGGGAACGCATGGAGGTGCGGTGCTCGTCGGCGACGGTTTCGGGCAGAGGGACGCGCATGAACACGATCGTGTTGATCGCCGGGACGATCGCCCACAGTAGTGGCAGCACGGCCCAGTTCTCGCGGCCGATCACGCTGAGCATGAGAGTTGTGCCCGCGACCACGGCGAGCTGCCCCCAGCAGTAGAACGAGTGCAGCATCGCCATGCCGGAGGCCTTCTGGTCTGCGGGCGTGGGGAGGTGCTCGATGATGGGGCTCGCGAGCACTTCCAGCAGGCCGCCGCCGATCGCATAGAAGACGACGGCGATGCACAGGCCCACAAACGGATCACCCAAGACGGTGGGCAAGATGGCCATGAGCACGAAACCGAGCGCCGCGAGTGCCTGCGCGAGCACGATGGGGACGCGGTAGCCCACCTTGTCGACGAAGAACATGCAGGCGAAGTCCGTGAGTAGCTGGACCACGAAGTTCAGCGACGCAAGCACGGCGAGCTGGGCGAGCGGAATGTTGAACTGGGTGTGGAAGACGACGAACAGGAGTGGCGCCAGGTTGTTGACGATCGCCTGGATCACGAGTCCCGTATAGCTGGCGCGCTTGGTTCCGGCGTAGGCGCTCGCGGGCAGGGCGGGGGAGTTCATCGGCGGTCCTGGGGTTGGGTTGTGAGGCGCGAGCGTGAGACGAGAAATTGCGTCCTCGTCCTCCTAACAAGCGACCTTAGCGGGACGAGGGCGCGTTTTGCGAAGAGTGAGCCCGGGGAAGGGGGTCTCGGGGTGTGCCCGGACTGGGCCGAACGCCGTATGTGGCGCTTCGCGCCTTCAACCCCTGCACTCGCTCGGAGCCGGAACGCAAGCGTTCAGCTTCTCGCTCCTTTGGTCGGGCTCGAAGGAGATCATCGTCTCGTCCGATAACTCGCCGCAGATTCTATGCGCGCTGGGGCGCGGTGGGCCATGATGGTGGGACGGACCGAGCGTGCGGCAAGGGTTTCGTGGCGGTGCGCGGAGAGAAGGGGTCCCATGGACTACGTCGCAGACGTCAAGAAGTACACCGCCAACGTGGACGAGGCCGCCGTTGCGGCGATGGAGGCCACGTACCGCCTCGTGCTGAGCCAGGATGACTCGAAGCTCGTTGCATACAGCGACGGTGACGAGCTGGAGCGCGTGAAAACGAACTTCCTCAAGGGCAAGCTCGGCCTGACCGACGCCGATGACCTCGATGGTGCGATTGCCGCCGTGGGCGAGAAGATGGCGGGCGTGAGTCACAAGAGCCGCCTCACCGTCTACTACCTGCTCGCCGAGCACGTCGGAAAGCTCGACGCCCTCAAGGAGCCGTTCGGCCACCTAGCGTCGAGGCCGGTCGGAGCTTCCTAGTCCTCGATCAGTGGAACGAACGAGAAGAGCCCGTGCGAGGTGACGCGAATGTCGTCGCCGGAACGTACCGCGCGCAGCATGACACCGTCAACGGGAATCACCATCACGCCGCCATCAACCAGCTGATCGGTCAGTTCGGGTGGCAACCGCGTTGCCCCTGCTGACACCAGGATGCGATCGAAGGGGGCGTCGTCGGGAGCCCCGAGTGCTCCGCGCGTGGCCTGTCGGATCTCAGCGTGCGTGCCTCCGTACGGCTCGAGCGCCGATCGCGCCGGGGCGATAAGGCTCTCGTGGCGTTCGATTCCGATCACACGACCGTTCGGGCCCGTGAGTAGGGCGAGGATCGCTGTCGTCCATCCCGAACCCGCACCGAGATCGAGCACGCGGTGGCCCGGGCGCACATCGAGGAGCTCCAGCATGATTCGGACGGTGGTGGGCTGCGAGTTGGTCTGGCCGCGGCCGATCGGCACTGGAGCGTCGATGCGTGCGTGGGCGCGAACACTGCTGGGCAGGAAGTCGGCGCGCGGTACCGCTCCCATCGCCCGAGCAACCGAATCGCCCATGATTGTCCTCTTGCAGCTAGAGAGAGTCCGATGTGTCGAGAGTACCGGCAGCAGATGCCTCTCGGGACAGACAACGGGCGCGTCGGGCGGGCAAGGAAGGTCTCGATCATCGCCTGCCTGGCGGCAGCCAGCGGGGGCCCACCGAGGGTTCGAGCGCTCGGCT
>FZQV01000041.1 GCA_900199505.1 Ruaniaceae bacterium KH17
AAAGTGAACACTCACGATTGGAGAGTGATCACTTTGGAAGATTGGGCGTTGATTCGGCGGTTGGCGGCGGAGGGTGTGCCGCAGACGGAGATCGCGGAGCGTTTGGGTATCTCGCGCACGACGGTGTGGAAGGCGGTGAGGTCGGATTCGCCGCCTCGGTATGAGCGGGCGGCGGGGCCGACATCGTTTGGCCCGTTCGAGGCGCGGGTCCGCCAGTTACTGGTAGAGACTCCGTCGATGCCGGCGACGGTGTTGGCTGAGCGGGTTGGCTGGACGGGGTCGATTCGGTGGTTCAGTGAGAACGTGGCGCGGGTCCGTCCGGAGCAGCAGCGGGTTGATCCGGCTGACCGGCTGGTGTGGCATGCTGGGGACGCGGCGCAGTGTGATTTGTGGTTTCCCCCGGCGAAGATCCCGCTGGAAGATGGCGCCGCGCGTCTGCTGCCAACACTCGTCGTGACGGCGGCGCATTCTCGTTTCATGCATGGGCTGATGATCCCGACGCGGAAGACTGAGGACTTGCTGTTGGGGTCGTGGGAGCTGATCGGGAGGCTTGGCGCGGTCCCACGCAGGTTGATCTGGGATAACGAGTCGGGGATCGGGCGCGGGCGGCGCCACGCGGCAGGTGTCGATCTGTTCATGGGGACGTTGGCAACAAAACTGGTGTTGCTACCGCCTCGGGACCCGGAGTCCAAGGGTGTGGTCGAGCGCCGTAATGGCTTCTTCGAGACCTCGTTCATGCCCGGCCGGTCTTTTCAGTCCCCGGACGATTTCAACGCCCAGTTCACTGATTGGCTTGAAGGGGCCAATAACCGGGTCGTTCGCACGATCAAGGCGACGCCTGCCTCGAGGCTTCAGGCGGACTTGGCCGCGATGCTCCCGCTGCCACCGGTCCCGTTGCATTTGGGGTGGCGGAACAGGATCCGGCTCGGGCGGGACTACTACGTGCGGATCGACACGAATGACTACTCGGTTGATCCGCGCGCGATTGGCCGGTTCGTTGATGTCAGCGCGGACCTCGATCGGGTCACAGTGCGCCTGGACGGGCTCGTGGTCGCTGACCATCGGCGGGTCTGGGCCCGCAGCACCGTTGTCACTGATCCGGCCCATCAGGCGGCCGCAGCGGTGCTGCGACGCGAGTTTCAGCAGCCACGCAGTATCCCCGCTGGGGAGGGCCTGACGCGTGATCTGGCCGATTACGATCGGGCGTTCGGCCTGGCCAGTGGGGAGGCGATCTGATGGGCACGAGACACACTGAGGCGACCAAACAGATCAGCTACCTCTCGGGCGCGTTGAAAGCACCACGGATCACCGAGGCCGCGTCCCGGCTGGCTGATCACGCGCGTGACGCGAACTGGTCGTATGAGGACTACCTCGCTGCGGTCCTCGAACGTGAAGTCTCCGCCCGGAACGCGTCCGGCGCTGAACTACGCATCAAAGCCGCCGGCTTCCCCGGCAGGAAAACACTCGAGGACTTCGACTGGGACGCTCAACCCGCCCTGCGCCAGCAGATCGCCGCGCTCTCCTCAGGGGCCTTCCTCGCCGAGGCCCGTAACGTCGTGCTCCTCGGGCCGCCCGGCACCGGCAAAACCCACCTCGCGATCGCGCTGGGAATCGTCGCGGCCAGGCACGGACACCGCGTCTTGTTCGCGACCGCAACCGACTGGGTCACCCGCCTGAGCGAAGCACACCAACACGGGCGCCTACCCGGCGAGCTCGCCCGGCTACGACGCTACGGACTGATCATCATCGACGAAGTCGGCTACCTCCCCTTCGAACAAGACGCCGCGAACCTGTTCTTCCAACTCGTCTCATCGCGCTACGAACACGCCTCGCTGATCCTGACCAGCAACCTCCCGTTCAGCGGCTGGGGCGGCGTCTTCGGAGACCAAGCAGTCGCCGCCGCGATGATCGACCGCATCGTCCACCACGCCGACGTCCTGACCCTCAAAGGCGCCAGCTACCGACTCCGCGGCAGAGGCATCAACAGCCTCCCCAGCACCAAAACCACAACCGAGCAGACCACCGACTAGACTGCTCAAAACTGTTCACTTTTCGAACACCGAAAATGACCAGAATTCAAGCGCCGTCGACACCTTCAGCAGACCCAAGTGATTTCCTGGACTACGCGGTGCGTGGACTGGACGAACTATGGCATGAGGGGGAGGCGGGGCACCCCCTCATGATGTCGGTGGGATTGCGTCCTCGACTCATCGGACAGGCGGGTCGTGCGAATGCACTACGCGAGTTCATCGTGTATGCCCAGCAGAAAGGAAGAGCCTGGTTCGCCAGACGCGCAGATACCGCGCGTTTCTGGATGCAGGCTCACCCTGCCCCTCAGAGCCTTGAGCCGCCGCCAAAAGTGAGCTGATCAATTCGCTGCGTGAGAGATGGTTGGGGTGGCGACATCCACGAGCCGACGCGAAAGCGCCTCGTGGAACTCTTCGAGATCGCCGGGAAGGACCATCCGGACCTGACGCAGACACGCCGCGAGCTGGCAAGCACGCTCGACTAGCTCGCCAGCTCGCAGTCAGCTACTGGCCGTCGGGGACGAGCCAGAGGGCGCCGAGCGGGGGAACGCGTAGCCGCACCGAGAACGGCCGGCCCTGCCACGGGATCTCCTCGGCAATCACGCTACCGAGGTTCCCGACGCCGGAGCCGCCATACTCCTCGGCGTCCGTGTTCAGCACCTCAATCCACTCGCCGCCGTGGGGCAAGCCCACGCGGTACCCCTCGTGCGGCACGCCCGCGAAGTTCACGATCGAGACTAGGTGGCTGGAGAAGTCCGGGTTCTTGCGGAGATAGACCAAGGTGTTGTGATCGCCGTCGCCCGCCTCAATCCACTCGAAGCCCTCATGCGAGAAGTCCTCTTCCCACAGCGCCGGGGTCTCCTTATAGATCTCGTTCATGCGCGTAATCATCTTGGCCACGCCGGCGTGGGTGGGATTGTCCAGATGCCACCAGTCCAGGCCGCGGGACTCGTTCCATTCGGCCTCCTGCGCGAACTCCTGACCCATGAAGATCAGCTGCTTGCCCGGGTGTGACCACTGGTAGGCATAGAGCGCGCGGGTGCCCGCGATTTGCTGCCACCAGTCACCGGGCATCTTGCGCATGATCGAGCCCTTGCCGTGCACCACTTCGTCGTGCGAGAGCGGCAGCACGAACTGCTCGGAGAAGGCATAGATCAGCGAGAAGGTGAGCTCACCGTGGTGGTAGCGACGGTTGATGGGCAGCTCCGAGAGGTACCGGAGCGTGTCATTCATCCAGCCCATGTTCCACTTGAGGCCGAACCCGAGGCCGCCCACGTTGGTGGGGGCGGTGATGCCGGGCCACGCCGTGGACTCCTCGGCGATCATGATCACACCGGGCACCTTGCGATATGCCGTGGCCGTGGTTTCCTGCAGGAAGCTGATCGCCTCGAGATTCTCGCGGCCACCGTGCGCGTTGGGGCGCCACTGGCCATCCTTGCGCGAGTAGTCCAGGTAGAGCATGGAGGCGACGGCGTCCACTCGCAGGCCGTCGATGTGGAACTCCTGCAGCCAATACAGCGCGTTGGCGACAAGGAAGTTGCGCACCTCGCGGCGGCCGAAGTTGAAGACCATCGTGCCCCAGTCGGGGTGCTCACCGCGGAGCGGATCCGGGTCCTCGTACAGTGGCGTGCCATCGAAGCGGGCCAGCGCCCACGCGTCACGCGGGAAGTGCGCCGGGACCCAGTCCACGAGCACGCCGATGCCGGCCTGGTGCAGCTTGTCCACGAGGTAGCGGAAGTCATCCGGGACGCCGAGCCGCGCGGTGGGCGCGTAGTAGCTGGTGACCTGGTAACCCCACGAGCCACCGAAAGGGTGCTCTGCCACGGGCATGAACTCCACGTGTGTGAAGCCCATCTCCTTCACATACTCCACGAGCTCGGTGGCGAGTTCGCGATAGCTGAGGCCCTGGCGCCAGGAGGCGAGGTGTACTTCGTAGACGGACATCGGGCCGGAGTGCGGATCCGTCTCGGCGCGGCGCTCGAGCCACTCCGTATCGCCCCACGTGTACTGCGACGCGGTGATGACGGAGGCAGTCGAGGGCGGCACCTCGGTGGCTTGCGCCATCGGGTCCGCCTTCTCCAGCCACGAGCCGTCACGCGAGGCAATCTCGTACTTGTAGCGGTGGCCGATCTCGGCGCCGGGAACGAAAATCTCCCAGATGCCGGAGGCGCCCAAGGAACGCATCGCGCTGAGCTGGCCGTTCCAGGAGTTGAAGTCGCCCTTCACGCGGACCGAACGCGCGCTGGGTGCCCACACGGCGAACGCGGCGCCGTGCACCTCGCCCATCTCGGAGGGGTAGCTCTTGAGGTGTGCGCCGAGCACCGTCCACAGTTCTTCGTGGCGACCCTCGCCGATCAGGTACTGGTCCATCTCGCCGAGTGTGGGCAGGAACCGGTAGGGATCGTCCAGCACACTCGTGGTGTCGCCGTATGTCACCTGGATCCGGTAGTCCGGAATCGTGGAACCCTCAACGATCGCCACCCAGATCCCATCGCATTCGTGCGTGGCCGGATAGGAGGCCGTGCTCGTGACGATCTCGACGGCGTCGGCGAGCGGCCGAAGTGTGCGAATCGTGACGGCACCGTCATACACGTGCGCGCCGAGCACGCTGTGCGGATCGTGGTGCAATCCGCGTGCCACAGTAGTCAGATCGGACGGCTCAACAGGGTAGTACTCGGTCATGTTCCTACTCTCCCATAGTTCGACGTTGGCGTGAGCCACTTCACTCAATCGAGACCATCGAAAATACTCGCGATTCCGGCGAGCGGCACGTGGAGCCAGTCGGGCCGACTCGTCGCCTCGTAGACGGCTTCGTACAGCGCCTTGTCCAGCTCCAACGCGGCGAGGATTGGCGCACTCCCAGCGGCGATGGCGCCGTAGCCGGTCAGGAAGTCCGCGCGGGCGTTCCGGGACCACTCGGGATCGGTGGAACCGGAGGCTACCTGGGCGTAATCGAATGAGCGCAACATGCCCGCCACGTCGCGAAGTGCCACATCTGGCCGACGGCGTTCGCTCAGCGGCCGCAGCGGCTCGCCCTCGAAGTCCAGCACGATCCAGCCGCGCTCGGAGTCAATGACCTGGCCGAGGTGAAGATCCCCGTGGATCCGCTGCAACGAGGGCCAGGTGGCGCGCCCGGCCGCGTCATACACGCGAGCGATCGCGGCCTCGTGCGGGCGGAGTTCACGCACCGTCGTAAGAGCGGTGGCGGCCCGAGCTCGCCACCCTGCCATGACGTCGTCGGGCTCGGCATCCGTTCCACCAAACTCGCGTTCCATCAGAGTGTGGATCTCACGCACCGTTGCCCCCAGCTCGCGTGCCGCGAAGGGTGCCCCATCGCGTGCCGATTCGAGCGCCACGCGCCAGGCATCCGGGGCATCGGGGATGAACTCGTTCGTGACCTGCAGGTGCCCGTTCCCACCAGGAAAATGGCCGAAGACGGCTGAGGCAAATGCGGCCACGTGTGTACATCCGGCGAGCGTCAATGCCTGGGTCAGCTCGACATCGGGATTCACGCCATCGGAGAGGACACGGAATAGCTTGGAGATGACGGGGCCGTCGGCGAGTTCGCAGATCACGGACGTGTTTGACTGCTCGCCGCTGAGGACTCGCACGTGCTCCGGCTCGCCGAATCCGAGCCGGAGACGAATGAACTCGGGATCGCCGGCGGCATCCCAGAGCCAGTCATCGCCCTCGCGCCCGAGCACCGGCACACCCTCGGGAGGCTGCGGCCCGATTCCGAGCGGGACCTGGTAGAGCAGCGGCGCAGCGGGGGCCGTGTCCCGCACGAAGGCCACCTGAAAGTGGTCTCCCTCGGCGGTTATCTCGGCGATCTCCAGCTGCGGCGTAAGGTGCTTCGTGGCATACCACCGCTGTCGCGGCAGCCACGCCCGCAGAAGCTCGATCATGCGGGCGTGACCGAGAAGACGTGTGCGGTGGCAATCCGCGGATCGAGCCGTACGAATCCTTCGGCACCCCAACTGAACGTGGCGTCCGAGAGTTCGTCGTGCATGTGCAGATCCTGCCCGGCGGGGATCCCGAGGGCCGCCAGATCGAGCGTCACCAGGCATTCACGCGTTGAGAACGGATCAAGCGTGATGACCACGAGCACGACGTCGTCCTCGCCGGACTCGGTGAAGCGGCCCGGTACTCGCCGCGAGAAGGCGAGGACTTTGTCGTCTGTGGTCGAGTGAATCGCCACGTTGTGGAGCTGGCGGAGTGCCGGGTGACGGTGCCGAATCTCGTTGAGCTTCGTAAGGAGCTGCGGGATGCCGGTCTCGTAGGACTTCGCCCAATCGCGCGGCCGAAACTCGTACTTCTCGTTGTCAATCTGCTCTTCGACACCGGGGCGCGCAATGTTCTCCACGAACTCATAGCCGGAGTAGATTCCCCACGTGGGCGCGCCGGTCGCAGCGAGGACTGCCCGTAGCGCAAAGGCCGCGGTGCCGCCCTGCTGCATGAACGGTGTGAGGATGTCATGCGTGGTGGGCCAGAATGCAGGCCGCAACAGATGTGCTGTCTCGGTGGAGACCTCCTTGAGGTACTCCTCGATCTCCCACTTCTCGGTGCGCCAGGTGAAGTAGGTGTAGGACTGGTGAAAGCCCACTGCGCCGAGCGTGCGCATCATTGCGGGCTTGGTGAAAGCTTCAGCGAGGAAGATCACCTCGGGATGGTTCTGACGGAATTCAGCGAGAAGCCGCTGCCAGAAGTCGAGCGATTTCGTGTGGGGGTTGTCCACCCGGAAGAGCGTGACGCCGTGCTCCACCCACAGTTCCAGCATGTCCCGGATCGCCACATAGATGCCCTCGGGATCGTTGTCGAAGTTCAGCGGATAGATGTCCTGGTACTTCTTCGGCGGATTCTCCGCATAGGCGATCGTGCCATCGGCGCGGGTCGTGAACCATTCGGGGTGCTCGGTGACCCACGGGTGGTCGGGAGAACACTGGAGGGCGATGTCGAGCGCCACTTCCATACCGAGTTCCTTGCTGCGCGCCACGAAGGCGTCGAAATCTTCGAAAGTGCCGAGTTCGGGATGGATGGCGTCGTGCCCGCCGTCACTGGAGCCGATGGCGTACGGCGAACCTGGATCGCCAGCGCGTGCCGTCAGCGAGTTGTTGCGACCTTTACGGTTGGTGGTGCCGATCGGGTGGATTGGCGTCAGGTAGAGCACATCGAAGCCCATCTCGGCGATGGCCGGCAGGCGCTCGGCGGCGGTCGCGAAGGTCCCGGAGACCCAGCCACCCTTCATCGGATCGAAGTACGCGCCCTCGGAGCGCGGGAACATCTCATACCAGCCCCCCGCCAGTGCCAACGGCCGGTCGACGGCGAGTGGATAGCTTCGGGTGGGGGAGAGCAGATCACGCAGCGGGTACTGTGCGAAGACGGCGCGCACCTCGTCACTGGTCCCACCGAGCAGGCGTTCGTGCGGCTCGAGTTCCTCGTTCATGAGGGTGGCGGCGCCCGCCGTCAGTACCTTTGTGGCTGCAGCGGGAAGCTGCTGCTCGGCCGCCCGTAGGAGTAGCAGATTGCCCTCCATGAGCATCAGCTCAACATCCACTCCAGCGTCCACCTTGACCTGGGCGTCGTGCAACCACGTGCCGTACGTGTCCGACCAGCCCTCGATCCGGAACGACCAGTTCCCAGGCCGATCGGGGCACAGCCAGCCTTCATAGCGGTTCAGGCCGGGGGCGACGTCGACCATGGGGGAGGTCTGGAAGTCCGTGCCATCGGGAGCGATCAACACGGCTGTGGCCGCGAAGAGATCGTGCCCCTCACGGAACACCGTGGCACGCACCGGGAAGGGCTCACCGGCCGTGGCCTTGGCCGGCCAATCGCCGTCTTCCACC
The DNA here is from genome assembly GCA_900199505.1 of Ruaniaceae bacterium KH17. GTDB lineage: Bacteria > Actinomycetota > Actinomycetes > Actinomycetales > Actinomycetaceae > KH17. The sequence goes on from FZQV01000041.1 coordinate 7,871, forward strand.
ACCGGGAACACTTCGGTCACCGGAATGCGTCCGATCTTTCGCATAGGGGACGGCTCGAGGGTCTTCGTCGAGATACTCACATGGTTGACGCTACTAGAGCGGGCTTCCAGATTCCACGCTTTGAGCGCACTGGTGTGGGGAGCTCACCGTGAGCGGACTGCCCCAGTCATTTGCCTATCGGAACGATCTCAGGTCAAATTGCTCTGGGTCCGCCGCCGCGGAGTTTGCGGACGTCATCATCGTGAGGAGTTTCATGTCCACCGAACTGAAGTCATCATTGGGCGCATTCGTCCGATCCGCGTCCGGAAAGACCGCGCGCAACTCGACCCCGCACGAGGTCTGGACAGGGCTCTCCTCTTTGGTTGTCAACCGCGTTGCCGACGACTGGGATGCCACTACGGCCGCCTATCAGGCCGGCCGCCAGGAACACTACTTCTCGGCGGAGTTCCTTGAGGGTCGTGCGCTCCTGAACAACCTCGTCAACCTGGGCCTTCGTGACAAGGCCTCCGCCGCCGTCTCCGCATACGGCCAGGACATCGCGGATGTGCTTGACGCCGAGCGGGATGCCGCCCTCGGTAACGGCGGCCTCGGCCGCCTCGCCGCCTGCTTCCTGGACTCCTGTGCCACGCTCGATCTGCCGGTGACCGGCTACGGCATCCTCTACCGCTACGGCCTGTTCAAGCAGACCATCGATGACGGCTTCCAGAACGAGCACCCGGACTCGTGGATGGAAGAGGGCTACCCCTTCGTGATTCGCCGCCAGGAGCAGGCGAAGCTCGTGCGCTTCGCGGACATGGACGTGCGTGCGATCCCCTACGACATGCCGATCGTGGGCTACGGCACCCGCAACGTGAACACGTTACGGCTGTGGAAGTCTGAGCCGATGGAGGAGTTCGATTACGACGCCTTCAACTCGCAGCGTTTCACCGATGCGATCGTGGAACGCGAGCGGGTCGCAGACCTCTGCCGCGTGCTCTATCCGAATGACACCACCTACGACGGTAAGGTGCTGCGGGTACGTCAGCAGTACTTCTTCGTCTCGGCCTCACTCCAGACCATCATTGAGAACTACAAGCGCGTCCACGGCGATGACTTCTCGAAGTTCGGCGAGTTCAACTCGGTCCAGCTCAACGACACCCACCCGGTGCTCGCCATTCCCGAGCTAATGCGTCTGCTGATGGACGAGGAGGGCCTTGGCTGGAAGAAGGCGTGGGCCGTCGTCGAGCAGACGTTCGCGTACACGAACCACACGGTGCTTGCTGAGGCGCTGGAAACTTGGGAGATCTCGATCTTCCAGCAAGTCTTCCCGCGCATCCTCGAGATCGTGCTCGAGATAGACCGTCGCTTCCGCAAGGACCTCAGCGAGCGTGGCGTCGATGGCGGCACGATCGAGTACATGGCGCCGGTCTCGAATGGCCGCGTGCACATGGCGTGGCTCGCCTGCTACGCCTCGTTCTCGATCAACGGTGTGGCCGCGCTGCATACCGAGATCATCAAACGTGACACCCTGCAACACTGGCACGCGATCTGGCCCGAGCGCTTCAACAACAAGACCAACGGCGTTACTCAGCGGCGCTGGCTCAATAGCTGTAACCCGCGCCTCGCCGAACTCCTGACTCGTGAGCTGGGTTCGGATTCGTGGGTGACCGATCTGGACCAGCTGAAGTCACTACTTCCCAAGGCCGACGACGACGCGCTCATGCACGAGCTGATGCAGATCAAGCGCGAGAATAAGGCCCGATTTGCCTCCTGGCTGGAGAATCGTCAGGGCGACCGGATCCCGGTGGACGCCGTCTACGATGTCCAGATCAAACGCCTGCATGAGTACAAGCGCCAGCTCCTGAACGCGATGTACATCCTGGACCTCTACTACCGCCTGAAGGACGACCCCACGTTGGATGTGACGCCGCGCGTGTTCATCTTCGGCGCGAAGTCGGCCCCGGGTTACCGCCGCGCGAAGGCGATCATCAAGTTCATCAACGAAGTGGGCCGCCTCGTGAACGAAGACCCCGAGATGGCAGGCAAAATCGCGGTTGTCTTCGTGGAGAACTACAACGTGACCCCGGCCGAGTACATCATCCCCGCCGCGGACATTTCCGAGCAGATCTCCACCGCAGGGAAGGAGGCCTCGGGCACCTCGAACATGAAGTTCATGATGAACGGCGCATTGACCCTCGGCACGCTTGATGGTGCGAATGTGGAGATTCTGGACTCGGTGGGCGAGGATAACGCCTACATCTTCGGCGCCAAGGAAGAGGAGTTGCCGGAGCTGCGCGCGAACTACCGCCCGCGCGAGCTGTATGAGACGGTGCCTGGCCTGAAGCGCGTGCTGGACTCGTTCGTGGATGGCACGCTCGATGACGGCGGCCGCGGCGACTTCCACGATCTGCACTGGTCACTGCTTGAGGGCAACTCGTGGGAGACTCCGGACACGTACTACCTTCTCGGTGACTTCGCGGCCTACCGTGAGGCGCGTGACCGCATGAGCGAGGACTATCGTGACGAACGAGCCTGGGCGCGCAAGTGCTGGGTGAACATCTGCGAGTCCGGCCGCTTCAGCTCGGACCGCACAATCCGCGACTATGCCGAGCAGGTCTGGAAGATCTCACCCACCGCGATCTAGGAAGTGACATGCGAGGGGCCCCGGTGTTATTCGCCGGGGCCCCTCGTGTCATGATCAAGCGATCCGTACGAGTACGAACTTTCACCAAGAGTTGTTATGTTGTTCACTGAGCCTCGCTACGGTGCGAGAGCTGATTGACGTCGAGTGAAGCGGAGCTATGCGACAAGCTGAGGACGCCCGGAGCCACACACTCCAGAGCAAACGCCGTCGAAACACATTGTGGTTCTTCGCATTCGTGGGTCCGAACCTGTTACTGATCGCGGCGTTCATCTATTACCCGCTGGCGATGAACATCTACTACTCCACGCTCGACTGGCGGATGGGTTCGTCCAGCGCCACCCCAATCGGGTTGGCGAACTACGTCGAGTTCTTCACCTCTCCAAATGGCGTGACTGTGTGGCGGGTGACGATCATCTTCACCGTTGCCACGGTGCTGGGCTCGATGACTCTGGGTTTGCTCCTCGCGTTGGTACTCAACCGGAAGTTGCCCGGGCGTGGGCTCACCCGCACGATGATCTTCTCGCCCTACGTGCTCTCCGGAGTGGGCGTAGGCCTGGTCTGGAACTTCATTTTCGACCCGAACATCGGAGTGCTCCGGTTCGCCTTCCAGGCCATCGGCCAGACCTCACCGCAGTGGTTCCTGGATCCGAACCTGAACCTGTTGATGGTGATCCTGGTCTACATCTGGAAGAACCTCGGCTACGCCGCAGTAATCTTCATTGCCGGATTGCAGTCCATTCCGGAGGATCTACTGGAGGCGGCCTCGATCGACGGCGCCGGGCCGGTTCGCAAGTTCTTCTCGATCACGTTCCCGCTCCTGACTCCCACGGTGTTCTTCCTCCTGATCGCGGTCACGCTCAACTCGATGCAGGCCTTCGACCTGTTGCGCACGATGACCCCACCGGCAACGGCACGAACACGCTGATCTTCGAGATCTACCTGCAAGGCTTCGGGACCTATCAGCGCGCTGGCTACGCCGCGACAATCTCGGTTGTGCTCTTCCTGACTCTGTTTGCGCTGACCTTCGTGCAGATGCGTTTCGTCGAGAGGAAGGTGCATTACGCATGAGCCTCCTCGACAATAGGCGCTCCCGGCGCAGCAAGGAACGCGAGGTCCAGCGGATCATCAGCCGCTCGGAGCGGAAGCGCGCGTTCTCGAAGCAGAACCTGCTCGCCACCTTGACTACCGGGTATGTCCCCATGATTCTCGCGATTCTCGTGATCGCGCTACCGCTCCTCTGGATGGCTTCGTCATCCTTTAAGCCGGTCTCGGAGATCGTCACGCTCCATCCGAGCTTCCTGCCGCACTCGCCCACCGGCACCAACTACGCTCAGGTTGCCGATCGAGTTCCGCTGGAACGGTTGTTCATGAACAGTGTGATCGTCACCGCCGTCGGGACGCTCATCAAACTCACGCTGGCAATCACCTCGGCATACGCGCTCGTGTTCATCGACTTCAAGTACCGCAATGTGGTGTTCATGGCGATCCTGGTGGCGCTCATGGTGCCGCCGGAGGCCGCGCTGCTACCGAACTACATGACCATCTCGGCACTCGGTGGGCGCAACACGCTGTGGGGAATCATCCTTCCCGGGCTCGGCACGGCGTTCGGCACGTTCTTGCTGCGCCAGCAGTACAAGACGCTGCCGATCGAACTGCTGGAAGCTGCGGAACTCGACGGCGCGGGGCACTGGCGGAAGCTCTGGCAGATCGTGGTGCCGGTGACCACTCCCACGATCGCCACGGTGGGCCTGATCACCGTGGTGAGCGAGTGGAACGCGTTCCTCTGGCCGCTCGTGATCACCGATCAGGCCCGGATGATGACGCTTCCCGTGGGTCTGAACATGCTCCAGTCGATCGAAACCAACACTGGTAGCTACGGCATCCTGATGGCCGGCGCAGTGCTCGTGATCTTGCCCGTACTGGTGCTTTTCGCCTTCCTGCAGCGCTACATCGTTGCCGGACTGACCCAGGGTGCCGTGAAGTAGCCCTCGCAAATCTTCTATCCCCCCGATGGAAACCACGAAAGAGAAACGAAAGGCTCGAACGTGAAACTCAGTAAGTCCCTTAGGACCCGGAGCGCCGGGATTGCCGCGATCGCGGCCGCCGCGCTCGTCCTCAGTGCCTGCGGCCCGGATACCTCCGGTGGCGGCAGCGGCTCCGATGGCGGTGACGCCGTCGACTACGAGGGCGTCGAACCCGCAACGGAAGTCACCTTCTGGACGAACCACCCAGGTGCTTCGATCGAACTGGAGAAGGAGATCATCGCCAAGTTCGAGGCCGAGACGGGCATCACGGTGAACCACGTGACCGCGGGCGCAAACTACGAAGAGGTAGCGCAGAAGTTCCAGACCGGCCAGGTGAGCGGCGACGCCGGTGACCTGGTAGTGCTCTCGGATGCCAACTGGTTCACGCAGTACCTGAACGGTTCGATCACTCCCGTTGACTCGATCCTTGAGGCGCTCGGTGAAGAGACGGACAGCTTCGTGCCCGCGCTCTACAACGACTACAACTACGATGGCGTTCACTGGGCCGTGCCATATGCGCGTTCGACCCCGCTGTTCTACTACAACAAGGACGTCTACGAGCAGGCCGGCATCACAGAAGCACCCTCGACGTGGGAGGACGTGGCCGAAAACGCCCGCAAGATTCAGGACCTCGGCACGATCGGCTTCGCCTACCCAGAGGAGTCCGAGTACCCGGCCTGGACCATGGCGAACCTGGTGTGGGGCTATGGCGGTGCGTGGAGCAACGAATGGGATCTCTCGACGCTGACCAGCGACGAGACGGTGTCCGCGCTGACCTTCGCCCAGGGCCTCGTGAATGAAGGCGCCGCGGCAGTTGTCTCCGGTGACCCGTCCACGGCGTTCTCCGCCGGCGCCGCCGGCCAGGTGATTGCATCGACGGGTTCGCTACGTGGCATTCTCGAGGCCGCGACCTTCGAGGTGGGCGCCGCCTTCCTGCCCGCGGGCCCGGCTGCCGATTCCGGCATCGTGCCCACCGGTGGTGCGGGTCTGGCCGTCTCGGCCGCCTCGAGCCCGGAGAAGCAACTCGCCGCCGCCAAGCTGGCGACCTACCTGAACAACGCCGAGAACACGGCGTTCTTCTCCGCCGGCACCGGCTACCTGCCGGTGCGTACCAACGCGGACATGTCGAGCGTCTACGCCGAGAACCCGCTCTTCGAGGTTGCAGTTGAGCAGCTCGAACTGACCCGCAGCCAGGACTTTGCGCGCGTCTTCATCCCCGGCGGTGACCGTGTGCTCGCCCAGAACCTGCAGAAGATTCTGAGCTCCGGTGCGGACGTGGCGGCCACGCTTGAGGCCGCGCAGACCGAGATTCAGGCGAACTTCGATCGCGATCTGAAAGACAAGGTCGGCTAAGTAGTTGAACGAGAGGGGGCCCGGCGAGATTGCGCCGGGCCCCCTCTCGCACGTGTGTCTCTAGTAGTCCATCTTCATGGCGGTCAGGACCTCGCTGAGAGTCGCATCGGCCACCTCGTTGGCGCGCTCGTTGCCTGCGCGCAACACGTCCCACAGGTGGGCGGCATCGGCCAGCAACTCGGTGCGGCGCGCACGCATGGGGGCAAACGTCTCGTTGACCGCCTCGGTGACGAGCTTCTTCAAACCGCCGCCGCCGGCGTCGCCCAGCTCCTCCGCCACATCCTCCGGAGCACGGCCGAGGCAGAGCGCAGCGAGGAGTACGAGGTTGGAGACCTCGGGGCGGTTCGCGGGATCGTACGTAATGTGGCGATCGGCGTCCGTCACGGCGCGCTTGATCAGCTTCGCGGTAGTGTCCGCGTCCATGCCGAGTTCGATCGTGTTGCCCTTGGACTTGGACATCTTCGAGCCGTCCATACCGAGCAAGAGCGGCACCTCGCTCATGAGCGCATCCGCCTGCGGGAACACCGGCTGCTCCGGGTTGGCGCGACCGTAACGCTCGTCGAAGCGGCGGGCGATCTGGCGCGTGAGCTCGATGTGGGGGAGCTGGTCCTTGCCCACGGGGACGAGGTTCGCCTTGCAGAACAGGATGTCCGCGGCCTGGTGCACCGGGAAGGTGAGCATGAGTCCGGACATCGGGCGGTTCGAGTTTGCGAGCTCGTCCTTCACGGTGGGGTTCCGGCGCAGCTCGGAATCCGTGGTCAGTGCGAGGAACGGCAACAGCAACTGGTTCAGCGCGGGCACGTTGGAATGCGCGAAGATCGTGGTCTTGGCGGGATCGATCCCGATCGCCAAGTAGTCCGCGAGGCAGTTGAGGACGCTGTCCTTGAGTTCGCCCACGCCGTCGCGATCGTAGATCACCTGGTAATCGGCGATCAGCAGGAAGGATTCGACGCCGAGGTTCTGCAACCGCACTCGGTTTGCCAGGGAACCGAAGTAGTGACCGATGTGGAGGTGTCCCGTGGGGCGGTCCCCTGTCAGGATCCGGAAGCCCGAGGGGTCGGTTGCAATCTTCCGCTCAATCTCGGCCGAACGCTCCATCGAGCGCGCCAACGAGGCATCGGATGTGGTCTCAGAAATGTCGATAGTCACGGAGACAATCCTAGATTGCCTCTGCGGAACCCACCGAACCGGTCAGATCGTGAGGAAGACCTGCATCGAGAGGCCCTCAGACTGGTACTCCTCGCCTGGCGAGAAGGTATCGAACACGTTCTCGAGGTGATCCCACTCCGAATCCCAGACCTGCGTGTAATTCCTGCCGCGGCCCTCGGGCAATGTCACGTTGACCGGATTGAGCGCGCTGTTCAGCACGATCAGCGCGTCGCGGCCGTCCGGGTACCCGGAGCGCAGCATCTGGAAACAACGCTCGTGCGGGTTGTGCCACGCATGATCGGGCTTCAGCTCGCCGGTGGCGGCGTACCAGGAGAGATCCGGGAGGGTGTCGCCAGCGCGTGGCCGGCCCGAGGCAAACGTCACCGGGCGCAACGCGGCATTCTCGCGGCGCAGCTTGAGCAAGTGCGACACGGTGAGCAGGAGACGTTCCTGCCAGGGTTCCAGATCCCAGTTCACCCATGACGTCTCGTTGTCCTGGTTGTAGGCGTTGTTGTTGCCGCCTTGCGTGCGGCCGATCTCGTCGCCTGCCGTGATCATCGGGACGCCCGCCGAGAGGAGCAGTGTGCCCATCAGGTTGCGCATGGAACGGCGGCGTACGGGAAGGATCGGCCACGACATGTCGTCGGACATGACAAGGCCTTCAAGCCCGTGATTCCACGAGAGATTGTGATCCGAACCGTCACGGTTATTCTCGCCGTTTGCCTCGTTGTGCTTGCGATTAAAGGCCGTGAGATCGAGCATCGTGAAGCCATCGTGGCTGGTCACGTAGTTGACGGAGGCCAGTGGGGTGCGGCCGCCGGGCATCTCGCCGTGGCCAAACAGATCGGCGGATCCGGTGAGCCGATTGCCCATGTCCTGCGCGGGGGAGCCCACCCGGCCCGAGGCTTGGGCGCCGGCGTCGGCCAGCCAGAAGGTGCGCACGGAGTTGCGGAAGCGATCGTTCCACTCGGCGAAGGGCGCCGGGAACCGGCCGGTGCGCCACCCGAACGGCCCGAGATCCCACGGCTCGGCAATCATCTTGACGTCTCGGAGCACCGGATCGGTGACCGCCGCCGCGAGGAGCGCGTGATACGGAGTGAAGTGCTCGTTGTGGCGCCCCAATGAGACGGCGAGGTCGAACCGGAAGCCGTCCACTCCGAGGTTCGCCCAGTACCGCAGCGAATCGAGCGCCATCCGGACGGTGTAGGCGTGGCGCATGTCGAGCGTGTTGCCGCAGCCGGTGTAGTCGAGATGCCTGCCATCGTCGTCCAACAGGTAGTACCCGGCGTTGTTCAGGCCGCGCCAGGAGAGCGTGGGGCCATCAAAGCCGCCCTCGCAGGTGTGGTTATAGACCACATCGAGGATCACTTCGATACCGGCCTCGTGGAGGAGATGCACCATGCCGGTGAACTCGTCCAGGACCGCCCCGGCGCCCTGCGCGCGGGCAGACGGAGAGGCGTACCGCGGCTCGGGCGCGAAGTAGGAGAGGGTGTTGTACCCCCAGTAGTTGCTGCGGCCCTCATTGAGCAGGCGAGGCTCGCTGAAACTCGCCTGGATGGGAAGGAGTTCAATCGCCGTGATTCCCAGCTGCGTGAGGTGCGCGATCGCCGTCGGGTGTGCGAGTCCAGCGTATGTTCCGCGCAGTTCCGAGGGGATCTTTGGCGCGAGTTTGGTGACTCCCTTGGGGTGTGCCTCGTAGATGACCGTTTGGTCCCACGGGGTGCGCGGGCGGTTCGAGGCTGCGCTGAACTGGTTCGCGAGAACCACGCTCCTGGCCATGAACGGCGCCGAATCTGTGGTGGACATGGTGCGCGGGAAGCGCTGGCCTTCTTCCCACTCGTAGTCGTAGATCTCGGCCCGGTTCTCGATCTCACCGGTGATGCCGCGTGCGTATGGATCGAGCAGGAGCTTGTTCGGATTGTGGCGGAGGCCATCGCTCGGGCGCCATTCGCCCCACGCCCGAAAGCCGTACTTCGCGCCTTCTCCGATCCCAGGCACGTGGCCGTGCCAGATCCCCTGCGGGGAGCGCAGGAGGCTCCAGGCGGTTTCGTGACCCCCCTCGAAGAAGCACACGTCAACACGCTCCGCGAGTGGCGCGTGGACGGCAACATCCACGCCGCCGTTGTGAAGTGAGACGCCGAGTTCGAGTGGGTCGAGAGCAGGCGCCGGGACGGTGTTCATTCGGCTATTCAACACCTTTTTGCGCGCGGGCGTGAAGAAAGAACTCGCCCGAGTGCGCGATCTCACGCATGCTGGGCCAGTGTGCAGTAGTACCGGTGGGATTCAGGCAGTAAGTGGCGAGCAGGGGGGAGGCTCGCCACTTACTGCCCAGTCCGGATCACGCGACGTTACGGATCAGGATGCGCCAGCGCTCGGGGCCCTCGTCGAGGTACCGCGTGTGGAACGCGTCGCCGTGACGGGCCTCCAGCTGGGCGAGTAGCGGAAGCGGGTTGTGAGTCGCCGAGATCACCATCGCGGCGCCGGGTCGGAGCGATTCGACCGCGCCAAAGATCGCCGCGTGCCGCACGGCGTGCGGGATCGTCTGTACGTCGAGCTCGGGGAGCTCCTCGTCGTGACCGCCACAACCGCAGCTGCTCGTTGGCTGGGGAACGGCGTCCTCGCGTGAACGCTGAATCTCGATGTGGTCCATGATGGTCCTCCCGCCTTATTGGTGTAGCAATTTAGTTACACTAGATCCCGTGGAAAATGCAAGCTTCCAATCGGACCGCGGCTCGGGGCGTCACCGCGTCCTCGACGCCGTCGCCTCCGGAGCCCAGACCACGGCCGAGATCGTCACGGCCACCGGCCTGCACGAGAACACCGTGCGCGGGCACCTCGGCACACTCCTCGCCGATGGCCGCCTTGCGCGAAGCCGGGAGAACCCCAGCGGCAGGGGGCGGCCAGCGTGGCGCTGGATCGCCGTCGGCCTGTCCGATCCCTATGTCGAACTCTCGCTCGCCTTGATCGATGCGATGAGTCCGCCCGACGACGATCCGGTCGCCGCCGCGCGTGCCGCGGGGTTGCGCTGGGGCGAACGCCTCGTTGCGGACGACGAGAACGCGGATGCCTGGGAGCACGTCCTGACCGTGATGACGACGCAAGGCTTCGCGCCGGAGGTCGTGGCTCACGAGCCGGAGCGAACGGCACTCCTATGGCGCTGCCCGCTTCTCGCGGCGGCGCGAGGGAACGAATCGGTCGTCTGCACGATCCACGAAGGGATGGTTGAGGGCGTGGCGCAACAGTGGGAACCGGGCGCGCGCGCAGAGTTGGAGCCATTCTCGCAACCGCACGCCTGCACGGTTCGCGTGAGGGCAGTGACGTGACAGCAATGGCGCGCCAGCTGCTGTTATGGAGTTCTGAGCTATCTATGACGGGCGATAGAAGGCCACACGCTCCACAACTGCCTGTGCGCCGGCCTCGCCACGGTGAAACTGGGAGTGACGCATGACGAGAGCATCGACGAACGGGCCGGTAGCACTCCCCGCGTTGGCGGGCGGCGCGCGCATCACCTGCCGGACCCGCCACCTCAGGGGGTACATGTGACCGGCGCGCCCGCGAACGACCACTCCGCGCTCCCTACCGCATCACGCACAAGCGGTGTCTCGGCGCGGCTGGTCTGGATGATCCCCGCCGGACTCGCGCTCCTCGCCGGGCTGAATGCCGGCTTACTCCTGCTTGGCGTCTGGGCGCCGGTCACATCCAAGCGGCTTCCGGATATCCACGGCATGCTGCTCGTACTCGGCTTTGTGGGCACCCTCATTTCGCTCGAGCGGGCCACGGCATACGGCCGCTGGTTCGGCTTCCTCGCCCCCGCGCTGCTCGGCTTCGGCGCCGTGGTGTTGGTGGCGCCGGCGGTACCGATCACCGTGGGGCAAGGATTGCTGATCGCCGGCGCCGCGGCATTCACGCTGCTGTATGTGCCGCTGTGGCGTCGCCAGTACGATCCCACTGTCCTCACCCAACTCCTTGCCGCGGGACTCGCACTCGGCGCGGCGATCCTGTGGCGCGGCGGGGCGACCGTGCCGCAAACCCTGCCGTGGCTGATCGGCTTCATCGTGCTGACGATCGCCGCCGAGCGCGTGGAACTCGCCCGAATCTCGATGGGCGCCAGCGCGGGTTCCCACATCCTGGGGTTCGGTTGGGCTGTGACGGGAGCGCTCGTCATCGGGCTGGTGTTGCCGGACGCCGGCGCGGTCCTGCTTGGCCTCGTGCTTGGCGCGCTTACGATCTGGCTCCTGCGGCATGACGTGGCGCGGCGGACCATCAACTCGACCGGCGTCACACGGTTCATGGCGGCCTGCATACTGGCCGGTTACGTCTGGCTGGCTGTGGCCGCGGTGGCGCTGCTGTTCGGGGCGCCGTCCGAGGGTGTACGTTACGACGCCGCCGTGCACGCGATTTTCCTCGGTTACACGTTCTCGATGATCATCGCGCACTCCACGACAATCCTGCCGGCTGTCCTGGGAGTCCGGCTGCCGTGGAACCCGGCGTTCTGGGCGCCCGCGGGCCTACTCCAGATCGCGCTCGTGGTGCGGCTGTGGCTAGGCGACGGCCTCGACCTGCCGTGGGCGCTGCAACTCGGCGGCGTGCTGGGCGTGATTGCACTGCTGCTGTTCCTGATCACCGCCGTCACCACGGCCATCGTTGCCGCACGGGAGTCACACGCATGAAGATCGAAACCGCTCGCCCTGGCGAAGAGAACGCCCCCAACCGCGGCTTCTGGCCCATGCGGGACCTCCCGACGGCGTTCTGGCTCGTTTTGCTGGTGGCCGCCACGGTGGTGCATCGGGACCTGCCCGAGCCGCGCTGGCTGATGATCCACCTGCTGTTCCTCGGCGCGATCACGCACGCGATCCTGACCTGGAGTCAATACTTCTCGTACGCACTCCTGCGCAGCCGCGCCACCGTGTCTGAGCGACGCGCCCAGAACGCACGGTTGCTGCTCGCGAATGGCGGCGCCGCCCTCGCTCTGATCGGAGTTCCGCTCGCGATCTGGCCGCTGACGATCGCCGGGGCCGCGGCACTGATCGCGGCCGTGGCCTGGCATGGCGTCAGCATCTTCCGGCGCGCCCGCACCAGCCTCGCCGGGAAGTTCTCGCGAACCGTCTACTACTACGTGGCGGCCGCCGCGATCCTGGTGATCGGCGCGGGAATCGGCGCGTGGATGGGCGGCGGTGATGCCCCGGACACCTTCGTGGTCTCCCACGCACTACTCAACGTGCTCGGCTGGGTGGGCCTCACTGTCTCGGGGACAGTGGTGACGCTCTGGCCAACGATCCTGCGCACCCGCGCGGACGAGCGGTCCCACATCGGTGCGGCTCGGGCCCTGCCGTTGCTCTCGATCAGTGTGGTGGTGGCGGCTTTGGGCGCGGCCGTCAACGTGCTGCCGCTGCTCGCGCTCGGCCTCTTCGGCTATCTCGCGGGACTCGGCGTCATCGGGATCTCGCTCTGGCGCGCCGCACTCGGCGCCACCCCGAAGAGCTTCTCGGCGCTCTCGGTGGGGATCGCCCTGCTGTGGTGGGCAGGCTCCGTGGCTGTGATCGCCGTCGGGACGATCGTGACGTTCGCCAACGGATCGGATCTTGCCGCCGTGCGCGAGCTGATGGACGCCGTGGTTCCATACCTCGCCGCCGGATTCGCGACACAGATCCTGCTCGGCGCGCTCAGCTACCTGATCCCCGTGGTGCTCGGTGGCGGACCGGCGGCGGTGCGGACGGGGAGCACTGTATTCGACCGCGCGGGAACGCTCCGGGTGGCGGTTGCGAACACGGCGCTGATCGTGTGTGCGCTGCCCGTGACGAGCCTGATGCGGGTGGTGGCGTCGGTGATCTACCTCGTGGCGATGGCCTCGTTCCTCCTGGTCATGGCGCTCGCGATGGCGGCTCAGAGCCGCGCCAAGAAGAGTCCTCCTGAGGTGCTGCCGAAGGGAAAGCGGCTCACGGGCCCGATTCGGCCCGAGGGGACGCGCCGCCCCGGCCAGGCCACGCTTGGAATGCTCGCCACGGTGCTTGCGGTGACCACGATCGCGGCCACGGATCCCATGGGTCTCGGGTCCGCCTCGGCCCTTCCCAACGGCGATCCGGACGTTCCAGTGATGACCGTTGCCGTTGCGGCGCACGATATGACGTTCACTCCGAACGAGATCGAGGTGCCGGTGGGAACGCACCTGATCATCGAATTGACGAACACGGACGCGTCGAACACGCACGATCTACGACTCGCAAATGGGGCGTCCAGCGCCCGGCTGACGCCCGGCGAGAGCGACACGATCGATGCCGGTGTGATCGCCGCGAGCGTCGACGGTTGGTGCTCGATCGTGGGCCACAAGCAGATGGGGATGACCCTGCAGATTGTTGCGACCGACGGCGATGGCTCGGTTGTGGCGGGCGAGGAGACAGACGAGCACGCAGCGCACGGGGGTGGCGGCGCGGTGCTCGATCACGACGCCGAGCCCGGTGCGGACTTCGCGCCGTACAGCGCCGTGCTGGAGCCTTTGCCCGAGGCGGACGGTCCGGTGACCCACCAGTACACGTTCACTGTGGAGGACACCGAGCTCGAGGTGGCGCAGGGGATCACCCAGACGTTGTGGACCTACAACGGGACTGCGCCGGGACCGGTGCTGCATGGGCGCGTGGGCGATCGGTTTGAGATCACGCTTGTGAATGACGGCACGATCGGTCACTCGATCGACTTCCATGCCGGTGCCCTCGCGCCGGACGAGCCGATGCGGACGATCCAGCCGGGGGAGTCGCTCACGTACAACTTCACCGCCGAACGCGCGGGCATCTGGATGTATCACTGCAGCACCATGCCGATGACCGCGCACATCGCCAACGGGATGTACGGCGCCGTGGTCATCGAGCCGGATGGTCTCGAACCGGTGGATCACAGCTACGTGCTCGTGCAGGCCGAGTACTACCTCGGCGATCACGACGGCGGCGAGGTGGACGCGGATAAGATTCAGTCCGAGACGCCCGATCTCGTGGTGTTCAACGGCTACGCCGATCAGTACATCCACGCACCACTTGAGGTCACAACTGGCGATCGCGCCCGCTTCTGGGTGCTGAACGTGGGGCCGAACCGGGCGAGTAGCTTCCACATCGTCGGTGGGCAGTTCGACACCGTCTGGTTCGAGGGTGCGTACCTGTTGGATCACTCCGGGGACACCGGCTCGCAGGCGATGGGAATGCAGCCCGCGCAGGGCGGATTCGTGGAGCTCACGTTCCCCGAGGCCGGTCACTACACGTTCGTCTCACACGTGATGATCGACGCCGAACGCGGCGCCCGCGGTACGGTCCGCGTCACGGACGAATAGCATGCGCCGGGGCGTTGTCCGCGGTCCTTTCCCACTCATGTGAGTGCGAAATGTACGCGTTCGGGCCACTTTCCGGCCTTTTGGCACTCAACTGAGTGGCAAACGACCGGCTGCGAGCCCGGCTGGGAACGGGCACTGTCTGCGGGCCTGCGTCCACCTGCCGGTGGACACTCTGACGGTCCTTCG
>FZQV01000009.1 GCA_900199505.1 Ruaniaceae bacterium KH17
AAAACCACATTCGGATCCTCACCCACAAGACACGCCTTAATACGCGTCGAACCGAGTTCAATGCCGAGCGTCGCACGACCCAGCTCGATCGTCTCCGTCGTTTTCATCTCGATCGTCGTCCTTACAGGTCGAGGCTCGTCGGGAGAATCGTCAGATCGCGGATGACGATGTTGCGGGGACGACTCAGCATGAAAAGGACCGCTTCGGCAACATCCGTCGGCTGCATCAGACTTCCTGCGGCGAGGGCCTCCTCCATCTTGGCCTTCGGCCAATCATCGATGAGGGCGGTGACCACTGGACCGGGCAGAACACACCCCACGCGAACCCCCTTGTCCAGCAGTTGCCTCCGCGTCGAATGAGCGAAGGCCTGGACGGCAAACTTGGAGGCCGTGTAGATAGGCTCCCAGACCACCGGCACAACGCCTGAAATCGAGCTGGTGAACAAGATATCGCCGCTTCCACGCTCGACCATGTACGGAAGGACGGCTCGAACACAGCGGAAGGCTGCGGCATTATTCAGCTGGAGCGCCCGTTCCCATTCATTGGGATCGCCATCCACTGCAGGGCCGCCGACGTACATACCAGCATTGACATGCAGCGCATCCAGCGTGCCGGCGACCTCAAGAATACGGTCCAGCATTGCGTCCACTTGGTCGTTGTCCAGCAGATCGAGAGTGATTGTGCGCGCCTGTGGACCCAACTCCGCTTGGAGCTGCTCCAGCCGCTCAGAGTCACGATCGATGAGGACAGCGGTGGCGCCCTCGCGAAGCATGGTTCTGGCACACTCCAACCCGATTCCAGATGCGGCTCCCGTGACCGCAACGATCTTGTCCTTCATGAGATTGGACATCCTTGTCTCCTGCACTAGTTCGATTAACTCAGACGTGTGGCGGCCCACCGTAGGGCCCAGAGGCAGAGTGGCAAGCGGAGGAGTCCCACCACTCTGCCCCAAGAGGTATGTGACTCAACCCCGAACGAGCACCTTGCCGCTGGTGAACTTGGCTGCCTGTGCAAATGCTTCAGCACCTTCGTCCAATGGGTAGATCGCTGAAACGATCTCGTCGGCCGGGATCCGATCTGCCATCGCGATCGCGGTCTCGACATCGGCTTCGTTGTAGTTCGCACAACCCTGGATGCGGAGCTCCCAGTCCTGGATCCAGCCCATCGGAACCGGGTACTCTCCACTAGGCACACCTACGATGCAAATCGTGGCGCCGTGGCGAACGAGCCGAGTCCACTGCTGTGCCGCTCTCGCATTCGTTACACAATCGAACAGTACGTCCGCACGGCCACCCAGCAGCCCAAGAACCTGCTCGTCAAAGTCTTCAGCTGAACCGTCCACTGCCCCTGTTGCGCCCAGCCGCACCGCACGATCTCGCTTCGACGCTTCCAAATCGGTTGCAACGATCGCGTCGGCTCCGGCCGCGCGAGCGGCGATCACCTGCAGCACACCAATCGTGCCAGCGCCGAGCACCACAACCTTCTTACCTTTCAGGTCTCCGGCGATCCGTGCCGCGTGGATTGGGGTAGCGAAGCACTCAATCAGGGCCGCCTGTTCATCGGTGACTGCATCGGAAATGGGATACACATAGTCGGCCGGAGCAACAAAGAACTCTGACATCGCGCCGGGAAGCTTCCCGGTGATGTCACACCCGATCCACCGCAGAGTCTGGCACGCGTTCGAGCGGTCTTCGAGACATGGAATGCACTCGCCACACTTGATGTTGGGCTTGAGCATGATGCGCTGTCCGACCACGCTCTCATCCACGCCCTCGCCCACGGAATCGACGACGCCTGTCGCCTCGTGGCCAGGGACGTAAGGTGGCGCGAGGAATGCATGCTGACCGGCGACACCGTGAGTGTCCGATCCACAGATACCTGCGTAGATGGTGCGCACCCGCACCTCACCAACACTAGGCTCAGGGACCGCCACCTCGCGCACGACAACGTGGTTTAGTTCGTCCGCGAACACTTGCTTCATTGTGTTTCTCCAATCTGTAATTGTGACTGAACCACAGCGGTCCTAGTTGTCTCGGTTGCGCGATGCAATGATCACGGCAACGATGATGATGGCGCCTTTGATGACGCGCTGCGTATACGGGGAGACGCCAATAAAGTTGAGTCCACTACTCAGAACCGCAAGGGTGAGTGCGCCGATCAGGGTTCCCCAGATAATGCCCTTTCCTCCGGCGATCGAGGTGCCACCCAAGACGACCGCAGCGATCGCGTCGAGTTCGAACCCCGTACCGATGGCGGGCTGCCCGGAACTCATACGCGACGCAGCAATGGCGCCGCCCAGGGCGGCTGTGAAGCCGCTGATGACGAACGGCAGGGCCTTGAAGATCTTGACGTTGATACCCGACAGGCGAACCGCTTCCTCATTTCCGCCGAGCGCATAGATGTAGCGGCCCACGGGGGTCCGGTTCAAGACGAGGAAGGCAAGAATGTAGAGGATCACGGTGATCACGAGCGGTGTGGGCAGTGGACCGATGTTGCCATTGCCAAGCCATGAGAATGACGCCGGGACGCCCGAGAGCGGGTACCCGCCGGTGTAGAGAAGTGCGAGGCCTCTCGTAATCTCCATCATTCCGAGCGATGCAATAATGCCCGGCACCGCCAGGTAGGCGACAGTGGTACCCGTGACAAGGCCACAGATCCCACCAATGATCAGTCCCAAGAACACGGCGAGGAAGGGGTTCATGTTGTTGTTCACCATGAACCCGGCCATCATGGTTCCCGAAAGTGCGACGACCGAGCCGACGGAGAGATCCACGCTTCCCTCAAGAATCACGAACGTCATCCCGACGGCGATGATGGCATTAACTGACGCCTGACGCGTAATGTTTCCCAGGTTCTGCCACGAGAGGAAGTCGGGATTCAGGATCGACATCACGACGATCAGGAGCGCGAGGGCCGCCACAGTCAGTGTCAGCGAATTCCGAAGAAGATACGCGGTTCGAGATCCCCAGTTGGGGGACGACGTCATCGGGCTAGTCATTGACATGTGAGGTTCCTCCAGTCGCGTGAAGCATGACATTCTCGGCGTCAATCTCGGCGCCAGCAAGTTCGGCCGCAATTCGGCCGTTGTAAACGACGTAAACTCGATCGCTCAGACCCAAGACTTCGGGGAGGTCTGAAGAGACAATGATGATCGATGTTCCGCTCTCACTCAGTTGACGGATGAGTCGATAAATCTCGTCTCGAGCGCCAATATCAATTCCGCGTGTTGGCTCATCGAAGATCAGTACGCGCGCCCCGGTGTTGAGCCATTTTGCCAAGACAACCTTCTGCTGGTTTCCACCGGAAAGGTTCTTCACCTTCTGGTTGATCGTGGGGGCCTTTGTCCGCAAGTCCGCTACCGACTTCTCAACCATGCCCCGTTCGAGCTTGCCCTTGATAAGCCCGAAAAAGCTCGTGAGTTCCCGCACAACAGAGATTGTGCTGTTCTCCTTGACCGACATCCCGAGGATGAGTCCCTGCCTCTTTCTGTCTTCAGGGATTAGTCCGAAACCGAGCTTGGTGGCAGTCTTCGGGCTATCAATCTTGACGGACTTGCCGTCGAGTTCCACGTCCTGGACGATGGTCTTATCGGCGCCGATCAGCGCTCGGATGATCTCAGTCCTTCCGGAACCAACCACGCCTGCGAACCCGATAATCTCACCCGGCCGAAGCTCGAACTTCACCGCGGAGATCTTCGAGGTCGTGAGATCGTTGACCACCAAGAATGGGTCCGCGTCGATCGGAGTCACCCGCGGTGGGAACTCGGCGATGACTTCGCGCCCCACCATCATCTTGATCATCTCGCCCTGGGAGGTGGTCGACGTGTCCCTGGTCCCGATGTACTGGCCATCACGGAGCACGGAGAACCGATCCGACAGTGTGTAGATCTCGTCGAGGTGATGGGAAATGTAGAGAATCGTTGTGCCCTCATCGCGCAGCCTGAAGATCAGCTTGAAGAGACTGTCAACTTCGTTTCCGGTCAGCGCGGCTGTCGGTTCGTCGAAGATGAGGATGTCCTTCTTGTCGACTGTTGCCTTCGCAATCTCAATCAGCTGCTGTTCGGCGACACTGAGGTGATTGACCGGAATCTTGACATCAATCTCGGCGTCAAGTTGTGCGAGCAGCTCACGCGCGCGCGTTGCCATCGCCTTCCGCGACGAGAGGCCCGCCTTCTGCAATTCGCGGCCGAGGTAGATGTTCTCGTATGCGTTGAGGTACGGGACAAGGCTGAACTCCTGATTAATGATGCCGATTCCGTAGGTTTCGGAAGCATCCTGGGGCCCGGAGATCTTGGCCTCTTCGCCATTGATCAGCAGCCTCCCGTTCGTGGGGAGGTACTGCCCAGAAAGAATCTTCATCAGCGTCGACTTACCCGCGCCATTCTCTCCGACGATCGCGTGAATCTCTCGTCGCCGAATCGAGAGGTTCACGTTGTCAAGCGCTCGGACGCCAGAGAAGGACATGCCGATGTCATGCGTTTCGATGGCGTAATCGTCTGTCGCCAACGAAGCGGCAGTTTCTCGGACAGTCGGAAGCTCTTCGCTCATTCCCACTCAGCCTCTCTCGTGCTCTCTCACGGTGCGCATCTCAACTCGATATGACGACATGCTCGAGCCCTCGAAAGCACCTAGCTCTGGCAACGTCACTACCTGTGCACGTGATGCGCGCGGATCGAATGCACCCGATCCGCGCGCATCCGCGCGGTCATCGGAAACTACCAGCTGAAGTCCGCAGCATTGCTCTGCACCACTGAGTGCACATCGACGGGCACGACCTCGGGGACAACGGTCGCTCCCCAGTACTTCGCGAGCGCCATGCCAAGACCGATCCGCACCTGGTCGCGTGGGAACTGGGCGCTGGTCTGCTTGAAGGCTCCACCCTCAGCAATCGCCGCGACCGCCTCGGGGGCGCCGTCAACGCTGTAGATCAAGGTGTCCGAACCCGAGGCCTGGACGGCGGCCAATGCGCCCATCGAGCCCGTGTAGTTCACTGAGAAGATTGCAGCCAGGTCCTTGTTGGCCGACAGCATGTTCTCGACCACGCCGAGAGCGATGTCACGCTCCTGCTTGCCATTCTGGATGTCGACGATCTCGATGCCCGGCGCCTCTGCGACGGCATCCTTGAATCCAGCCACGCGGTCAAGGATCGGCGTCACCGGGATGCCATCAAGGATTGCGACCTTTCCTTCACCGTTCAGGTCCTCGATCATCTGCTGTCCAGACATGTATCCGGCGTCGTAGTTCTTCGAGCCGACGAAGGTGTCCACTGGACCGTCGGCTTGAGCGTCGATCGCAACGATGATCACGCCTGCGTCATGCGCGGTCTGCATCGCACCCGCAATGCCAGCGGTATCTGCCGGGTTGATCAGAAGGATGTCGATTCCCTGCTGAATCATGTCTTCTACCTGGCTGATCTGCTTCGCAACATCGTGGGACGCGTCCGTCTCGATGTGTTTGGCGCCGATCGACTCAGCCGCCTCAACGAAGGCTTCCTGCATCACAACGAAGTACTCGTTGTTCATCTCCTGGAACGCCATGCCGATGGTGAGTTCGCTGTTACTGGTGGCGCCGCCACCACCCGCATCGGTTGCGTCCCCTGTAGAACCGCCACCTGCGTCACCATTCGAACATGCGCTCAGCACCAGTGCAGACGCCGCGATAGCGGACAGGATTCCCGCTGCCTTCTTATTCATTCCTATCTCCTTCGATATCACTTGCGTGGTGTGCCGGAACAGCAATGGTGCTGCGCCTCGACGCAGCCGTTCGAGGTCCGTTCCCCGAGATGAGTGGCTCCTACGCCACTACCAAGCACTTGTGCCAACGGATAGATCCTGACACGTCAAAGGACTTCTTGCAAGTCATTTTATAAAATCGTAATATAGAAGTTGCTTGGGGCCAAGCTGGAGCTATCTCCTTACCGATACACCCTTCCACCCGAACACCCTCAAGCTCAACGGTTATCCTGAACGGATGGCGCCCCGCAGTGATGAGAGGGAAGAAACGTTGGCTGCATCTCAGGAAGTTCGGCCCCACCCACCACTGTCTCGATCGCCCGGCTCTCACACGCAGGCGGAGAGTGGTCAGCCGTGAGCGCGACCCCCGGGATCACTGGCCGCACACAGCGAGAGGTCTTCGACTACATCAGGTTCAACGCGCCCGTCACGAAGAACGAGATCGTGCAGGAACTCGATCTCTCCCTTCCCACCGTGCAGAAGTACCTGAACCACTTCATCAATGAGGGATGGATTGTGAAGGGAGACACGCTGCCGTCACGAGGCGGCCGTTCGCCTCGAACCTTTCTCATGAATCAGAATGGTCGCATCGCTGTGGGCGTGGACATTACTCGTGACGGAGTCGCGTCCGTCATCGTGAATCTCGAACGCAAAGTCGTGTACAAGTCCACCATCGAGGCCTACTACGAACGGAGCGAACCATACCTCGCGATGGTGGGCCGGCATGTGGAAGAAACCGTCACCCGCTCGGGTGTCGATCGTTCGCGCATCCTCGGCGTCGGATTCGGCATGCCTGGTTTGGTCAGCCGCCAGACTGAGACCGTAACGTACGGTGGCGTCATCGACAACCTCGGGTTGTCACATGAGGATTTCGAGCGGCACATCAGCTTCCCTGCACACCTGGTTCACGATGTCGACGCAGCGGCGCTTTCCGAATTCTGGCCGCAAGGAGCATTCGAAAACGCCGTGTACATGAACATCTCCAGGACGCTCGGTGGCTCGGTTCTCATCAACGGGTCCCTCTACTGGGGAGATGGCTCATATGCCGGCGAGATTGGACATATCTCGCTTCACGCGGGCGGACTCAAGTGCTACTGCGGGAATTACGGGTGTATGGACCCTTACTGCAGCACCAAGGTGCTCGCGCGCCACACTGGCGGCTCACTCACCGCATTCTTCGACGCGCTCGCCGCGAATGAGACCACCATCCGACGGGTGTGGTCGGGATATCTCGCGGACCTTTCTCGCGCCATTCTCAACGTTCGGATGCTATTTGGTTGCACCGTAATCATCGGGGGGGAACTGGGCACGCACGTGGGACCGTATCTCGACGAAATCCGGTTGGCGGTGGACAAGTTGAGCTTCTACAACCCGAACGCTCATGAATACCTCTTCACGAGCACGTATACGAATGAGCCGGTCGCAACGGGTGCGGCACTCTACTTCATCGACGAGTTCTTCTCCAGCCTCGGAAGCGCGGGCAGCCGCCGCTGGCCAACCACCCATACGACAAGAACGTAGCACGCGGGTGCCGGGTCTCGTCTCGGCTACGCCTCGCTCGACCCTCGAGAGTCTCGGCCGGCGCCCCCGCGCATAGCGAGGGGGCCAGCTCACGAATGAGCCGGCCCCCTTGCGCGTATGGGTTACTTGCCCGGGCGTACCTTCACGGCCACCTTGGCGTCCACCTCGTCGTGCAGGCGCACGACCACGTCGTAGTCACCAACAGCCTTGATCGGCTGCGCGATCTGAACGCGGCGCTTGTCCACGTTCACCTTGCGCTCGGCCAGGGCCGCGGCGACGTCCGTGGCGGTCACGGCGCCAAACAGGCGGCCAGACTCGCCGGCGCGGACGCGCAGCACGATGGCGTCGCCGCCCTGCAGCTCGTCACGCAGCGCGCGGGCGTCGTCAATCGAAGCGATCTCGCGGGCCTTGCGGGCCGCCTTCATCTGCTCGATCTGGCGGCCGGCGCCCTTGGTCCACGGGGTGGCAAAGCCACGCGGGATGAGGTAGTTACGGGCGTAGCCGTCCTTGACCTCGACGATGTCGCCGGCCGCGCCGAGCGCGTCCACTTCCTGGGTGAGAATGAGCTTCATGTCTTCTCTCCTTAGCGAGCCGAGCTCGAGTAGGGCAGAAGCGCCATCTCGCGGGCGTTCTTCACGGCCTTCGCGATCTTGCGCTGATCCTGAACGCTCGCACCGGTCACGCGGCGGGCGCGGATCTTGCCGCGGTCCGAGATGAACTTGCGAAGCGTCGAAATGTCCTTGTAATCAACGTGAATCGGCACCTTGATCGGTGCAACGGGCTTCACGGGCTTGCGAATCTCTCGCCGTGCCATGGTGTCTCCTTAAAAAGTCTGTGTGCTGGACGACGGCTGCGCCGTCGGAATATCTAGAACGGGGGCTCGTCAGTGAAGTTGGTGCCGGTGGTCGCCCACGGGTCATCGGCCTGCCCGCCCGAAGGGGCGCCGTAGTTACCCTGCGAGCCGCCACCTTGGTGGCCGCCCTGCTGGCCGCCGCCGTAACCACCCTGGCCGCCGCCAGAGAAGTTGCCGCCGCCACCACCGCGCTGGGCGCGGGTGACCTTGGCCGAGGCGTAACGGAGCGAGGGACCAACCTCATCAACCTGAAGCTCGACGACGGTCTGGCGCTGGCCGTCCCGGTTCTCGTAGCTACGCTGAGTGAGCCGGCCGCTGACGATCACGCGGGTCCCCTTAGTGAGGGACTCGGCGACGTTCTCCGCCGCCTCGCGCCAAATCGAGCAGCGCATGAACAGCGTGTCGCCGTCCTTCCACTCGTTCGCCTGGCGGTCGAAGGTACGCGGCGTCGAGGCAACGGTGAAGTTAGCGACCGCCGCGCCGGATGCCGTGAAACGGAGTTCAGGGTCAGCAGTCAGGTTCCCCACGACTGTGATGATCGTGTCGCCTGCCATCGTAGTTACTTCGCGTCCGGGCGCAGCAGCTTCGTGCGAAGCACGGACTCGGACAGAGTCAGCTGGCGGTCGAGCTCCTTGGCGTCCTCCGGCGTCGTGGTCATGTTGACGACGGCGTAGTAGCCTTCCGAGCGCTTCTTGATGTCGTATGCGAGGCGGCGCTTGCCCCAGATGTCGACGTTGTCAATCGTCCCGCCACCCTTGGTGATCACGGTGAGGAACTTGTCCAGCGACGGTGCGAGCGTGCGCTCGTCAATCTCGGGGTCGAGAATCACCATCAGTTCATATGCACGCATAGAAACGACCCATCTCCTTCGGTCTTAACGGTCACGGTCGGTCCGTGACAGGAGGGTGTAATGCACTGCGTGGCACGCGGAAGCGAGCACACGCGGAGATAACTCTATGCCATCGACGCGCCAATTCCACAGCCGACGGCGTCCCCTCACCTCGTGAGATCGGGCACTTAGCCGTCGGCGTCATCGGTAGGCTCGTCGGTCGGTTCCGGATCCGGCGTCGGTTCCGGATCTGGCGTTGGCTCCGGATCCGGCGTTGGTGAGGGGCTCGGTGAAGGACTCGGCGTCGCCTCCTCGGTCGGCTCATCCGTGGGTTCCTCGGTCTCTTCGTCCGTGGGTTCCTCGGTCGGCGTGGGGCTCGGCGCTGGTGGCGGAGTCTTGGTGGGCTCCGAGATCACGGGATCGGGGAACTCCTCGACGTCGAGGCCCGCCACGGCCACTTTCATGTAGTCCGTCCAGATGCGGGTGGGGAAGGTGCCTCCGGCGATCGGGTTCTGGCCACCGAATGGCGTGAGCGCCTCCGCCTTCGTGCCATCGTCGGACACCTGATACATCGCAACGGCCGTCACGATTTGCGGCACGAATCCCACGAACCACGCCGAACGATACGAGTTCGAGGAACCGGTCTTGCCGGCGGCGGGCCGGCCCAGCTCCATCGCGGTCTTGCCGGTCCCGCCGTTGACCACGGCCTGCATCGCGTATGTGGCATTCGCGATCACGTTCGCGTCGACAACCCGTTCACCGCTGGTGCTGCCCTGGAAACGGAGGTTGTCGTTGGCATCGCGCACCTCGCGCACGATGTGGGGATCATGGCGCACGCCGCCGGTGGCGAGCGTGCCGTATGCCCGCGCCATATCAATCACGTGCGGACTCGCGTTCCCGAGCACGTTCGAGGGAACGTCTTCGAGTCCAACCGTGTCCTCCGGAAGGCCGAGCCGCGTCGCCACCTCTATCGTGTTCGCCGGCCCGTATTCCACGTTCAACTGGCCGTACACCGTGTTCACGGAGTTCTGAGTGGCGGCGATCAGATCGATCTTGCCGCGATTGACCGAGTCAAAGTTATTGAGCTTCCAGACTTTCCCGTTATCGTCGATCTCCATCGGCGAGTACGAGGCGTACTGATCCTTCAGCGAGGCGCCCTGCTCCAGCGCCGAGATCAGCGCGAAGGGCTTGAACGTCGAGCCGCCCTCGGCAATGTCCTGCGTCGCCGTGTTCCGCTGCCGCTCCAGGTAATCCGCGCCACCATACACAGCGAGGAGTTCACCGTTGTTCGGGTCCATGGAGACCAGGCCAACATAGTTGTTATCGGGCCGGTCGTCCGGCAGCGCATCCACCGCGGCGACGGCGGCCTCCTGCTTCACCGGATCGATCGTGCTGATGATCGTGAGCCCGCCCGTATCGATCTCAGCTTCAGTCAGGCCAGCCGTGTTGATGAGCTCGTCGCGCACCATCCGCAGCAGGTACCCGTTCGTTCCCGCATACGCGTCCGACGGGACGTAGTCGATCGCCTCGGGGAATTCCTGGGCGTCACGTTCCTGCTGGGTGATGTGCCCATCCTCGACCATCAGATCGAGGACCCGGTTCCAGCGCTGCTCCGCCCGCTCCGGGCTCTTCGCCGGGTCCCAGTTGGACGGGGAGGGAATGATGCCCGCAAGCATCGCCGACTCGGACAGCGTGAGCTCGGACGCGGGCTTGTCGAAGTAGCGCTGCGCGGCCATCTCGATACCGTATGCGCCGCGGCCGAAGTAGATCGTATTGAGGTAGCCGGAGAGGATCTCGTCCTTCTCACGCTCACTACTGATTTTCACCGCGAGCAGGGCTTCCTTCAGCTTCCCCACCAGATCGGTGGTGGTGCCGAGGTAGTACCGCTCCACGTACTGCTGCGTGATCGTTGAGCCACCTTGGGTGGGGTTGCCCTGCACGTTGTTGATGAACGCACGCAGGATGCCTTTCAGATCGACACCGTCATTCGTGAAGAACGTGCGATCCTCAGATGCGACGACGGCGAGTCCCACGTGTTCTGGGAGGCTCGCCCCGTCCACGATCACCCGGGCATACTCCGAGAAGGTGCCCATGGAGGTGGTGCCGTCCGAGAAGTAGACCTCGGTGGACTGCGCTTGGGCGAAGTCGTCCGGATCGGGCACCTCGATCGTGAGATAGGCGACCACGAACACTCCCGCGGCCAGCGCCATGCCCGAGAGGATCACGGCCAGCGGCCACCGCCACCAACGGCTGCGCCGCTTGGCGGGACTCTGTTTCTTCGTTGGGGCCTTCTGAGCCACGCTTCCTGCTCTCCCGGCGCGGTCCAACGCCGTGTCGGAACCCAGGCTAGTACCGATTGCCGCGTCTTCGGCGTCTCATCCCTGACCTGTGGCCCAGATCTCGGCCTTATCGGCGGATAGGATCAAGCTCGTACTATGCCGCGCAGATCCTCACTCTCAAGGAGAATTCATGAGTCACATCCGCGTTGCCATCGTTGGAGTTGGCAACTGCGCGTCATCGCTGGTTCAAGGCGTTCACTACTACCGGGACGCCGATCCAAGCACCACCATCCCGGGCCTCATGCATGTGACCTTTGGCGACTATCACGTCAGTGACATCGAGTTCGTTGCCGCGTTCGACGTCGATGCCACGAAGGTGGGCAAAGACCTCTCCGAGGCCATCAACTCATCGCAGAACAACACGATCAAGATTTGCGACGTCCCCGAGACCGGGATCATTGTCCAGCGTGGCGTGACCCACGACGGCCTCGGCAAGTACTACCGAGAGACCATTACGGAGTCTGCCGAGGAGCCCGTGGACGTTGTTGCCGCGCTGAAGGCCGCCAGCGTGGATGTTGTTGTCTGCTACCTGCCTGTCGGTAGCGAGACGGCCGCGAAGCACTACGCTCAGTGCGCGATCGACGCCGGCTGCGCCTTCGTGAATGCGTTGCCCGTGTTCATCGCCTCGACCGAAGAGTGGGGCCAAAAGTTCGCCGACGCCGGCCTTCCAATTGTGGGCGATGACATCAAGTCCCAGGTGGGTGCCACGATCACGCACCGCGTGCTTGCGCGCCTCTTCGAGGAGCGCGGAGTGGAGATTCAGCGGACCTACCAGCTGAACGTGGGCGGCAACATGGACTTCAAGAACATGCTGGAGCGCGAGCGCCTGCAGTCGAAGAAGATCTCCAAGACGCAGGCCGTCACCTCAAACATCGACACCAAGCTTGAGGACCGGAACGTCCACGTGGGGCCCTCCGACTATGTCGAGTGGCTGGACGATCGCAAGTGGGCATTCGTGCGACTTGAAGGCAAGACCTTCGGTGATGTTCCGCTGAACCTCGAGTACAAGCTTGAGGTGTGGGATTCCCCGAACTCCGCCGGAATCATCATTGACGCGGTGCGCGCAGCCAAGATCGGACTCGATCGTGGAATTGGCGGTCCGCTACTCTCCCCCTCGGCATACTTCATGAAGTCGCCACCCGAACAGCGTCCGGATGACATCGGCCGTGAGAAGGTCGAAGCCTTCATCCGCGGCGAGGTTGAGCGCTAGTCCCGGGAAGACCACCAGGTGAGGAGGCGCTCACGGGCGGCCTCCTCACCGATCAGGCCCTCCTCCATCCGTAGCTCCAGAAGGAACTTGTAGGCCGCACCGACCTCACGGCCAGGAGCGATCCCAAGAATCTCCATGATCTGCTGGCCGTCGAGCTCGGGTCGCACCGCATCCAGCTCTTCCTGCTCCTTCAACGCGGCGATCCGCGCCTCCAGATCGTCGTAGGCTGCGGACAGCCGCATCGCCTTACGCTGATTGCGGGTGGTGCAATCGGCGCGAGTGAGCCGATGCAACCGCTCCAACTGGGAGCCCGCGTCCGTGACATACCGGCGCACCGCCGAATCAGACCACGTGGCCTCGCCATACCCATGGAACCGCTGGTGCAGCTCCACGAGCTTCGTCACCTCTTTGATGGTCTGCTTATCGAACCGAAGCGCCTGCATCCGGGCGCGCGTCATCTTCGCCCCCACAATCTCGTGGTGGTGGAAGGTGACTTGGCCGTTCGCCTCGAATCGACGCGTTGCCGGCTTGCCCACATCGTGCATGAGGGCAGCGAAACGCAACACGAAATCCGGACTGGGGACGGCGCCGTCGGGCCCGGTCTCCAAGTCGATCGCCTGCTCGAGCACCGTGAGCGAGTGCTCGTAGACGTCCTTGTGCCGATGCTGCGGGTCCACGGCCTCTTGCAAGCCGGAGAGCTCGGGGAGCACCAGATCGGCGACGCCCGTGTAGACGAGGAGCTCGAGGCCCTTACGTGGCCACGGCGAGATCATGAGCCGCTCCAACTCGGAACGGATGCGCTCGGCCGAGACGATCTCCAGTCGCGGCGCGAGAGTGGACATCGCCGCCATGGTCTGCTCCTCGACGTCGAAGCCCAGTTGGGCCGCGAACCGGGCGGCGCGCATGATCCGCAGCGGATCGTCATCAAACGACTGCTCTGGGGCGGCGGGCGTGACCAAGAGTTGATCGGCTAGATCCTCCTGGCCGCCCGTCGGATCCACGAACTCGAGGCTCGGCAGACGCACGGCCATCGCGTTCACGGTGAAATCGCGGCGGGTGAGATCGCCCTCGAGAGTGTCGCCGTACTCGACGTGCGGCTTGCGCGAACCCACCTCGTACTCGTCGGACCGGTAGGTGGTCACCTCGACCACCGTGTCCCCCTTGCGGGCGGCGATCGTGCCGAACTCGCGGCCCACGTCCCAATGCGCATCGCCCCAGGCGGCGAGGATCTTCAGCGTCTCCTCGGGATGTGCCGAGGTGGCGAAGTCGAGATCGTGGCTCACGTGACCAAGGAACGCATCGCGCACCGGCCCGCCCACGAGCGCCAACTCGTGCCCGGCCGCCTCAAAACGGCGCGCCATCTCGAAGACGTCACTGGGCAGCTGGCTCACGGTGTATGCGGCGATCCGCTGGAGCTGCTCAAGGGTGGGCACATTCACGCCCTCTAGCGTACGTGGGCCCCGCCCCCAACCCGAACTCGTGCGGTGGGTGCACGATTCGCGGTGATGCGCGTGGTCACCGCCTGCACGGGGGGCTCACGTCCGGGGAGAAGGGCGGGAGAGTGAGGGGTGCGACTGTGCCGGGCGGGGCGAGAGTCCACCCAAATAGCGAGCCGTTGACTACAGTGTGAATATGTCCACCGTTGAGTCTGGTCCGGTGCGTGTGCCTCATCCGCCGCGCCGCAGCTCTGCGCGCCCGTTCCTTCCCGTGGTCGATGAGACCTCGGCGGGCGGGCTCATTGTGGATGTGGTCGACGGCGAAGCGGTCACCGTGGTGATCGCGCGGCGGAACCGAGGGGGCCGGCTTGAGTGGTGCCTGCCCAAGGGCCACATCGAACACGGCGAGACCCCGTCTGAGACGGCCGAACGTGAGGTGTTCGAGGAGACCGGCATCGAGGGCCGCGCGATCGTGCACCTCGCAACCATCGATTACTGGTTCGCCGCGGCCGACCGCCGCGTTCACAAGCTCGTGCACCATTACCTTCTTGAGGCACTCGGCGGCGAGCTGACGGTGCTGAACGATCCGGACCGCGAAGCGGAGGAGGCGGCATGGGTGCCGCTCAACACCGTCGCTACCCGCCTGGCCTACCCGAACGAGCGCCGCGTGGTGGCGGCCGCGCGGGACGTCTTGGCCGGCAGAGCATGAAAATACGCGCACTCCTCGCCGGCGCGGCGGCCCTTCTCGTTCCCGCGCTCCTCGCCAGTTCCACCACCGCCGCCACTCCGCACGCCGCCGTGAGCGATCTCGCACCGCTGGACATCGAGATCACGGGAATCGAACCGCTCGTCCTCGTTGAGGGCGACACCGCTGTGATCACCGCACGTCTCGAGAACCGCTCGCAGGACACGTTGACCGAGGTCAGCGTCCTCCTCACCGCTCAGGGATGGACCGCGAACTCCCGCCCCACCTTAGTGCGCTGGCTGGACGGTGACTCGTACGATCCGGCCATCTACCTCGGCAGTGAGGGGTACGACGAGCTCGCGCCCGGCGCCCGAATCACGGTGCGGTTCGAAGTTCCCGCCGAGGACTTCCAGTTCAACACGTGGGGACCGCGCGGCATCGAGCTCACCGCGAGCGCCGCGGACACCGCCAGCGATCGTGAGCGCAGTTTCGTGCTCTGGTGGAACGAGCCCACTGTGGAGTCAACGAGTGTGAGCGTGGTTGCACCCGTCGCCCAAACGGCACGAGAACTCTCCTCGCTCTCCACCGAACGCGTGGACGAACTCCTCGCGGCAGATCCCGTCCCCGGGCTGACCTTGATCACCGATTCCACGCTCGCCGGCGCTTTCACCTCCGGCGCCGTGCTGCCCGAGTTCAACGCCGACCCCGAGGGGCTGCTGACCGCGGCACCTGAGGAGTACACGGCGGCCGTCGAGGCGGCCGCCGCCACCGGGCGGCCCGTGGTCACCTGGCTCGGCGCGCCCTCGGAGGAACTCCTCGCCACCGGGGCGGACCTTGGCGACGTGGTCCTCGTGCCCTCCAGCGCCGTCAGCCTGGACAGCGAGACCACGCCGAACGCCGTCCTGCGCACCGAGCCAACAACACTCGCGATGATCGACGACGAATTGTCTCAACTCCTCGCGGGGTCCACCACGGTGGACGAGACAACGTACGAACTGAACGCCGTCGAGCAACGCCAGCTCTTGGCGGCGTTGACCGCCGTGATCGGCCGTGAGCGTCCCTGGGCGGGGGGGCGCAGCATGATCGCGTCGCTACCGTCGACCTGGAGCACGGAGAACACCGCGGTCCTCTCCGTGCTGTCGGACGCCCCCTGGGTGGTGCCAGTCTCGCTGGATGCGGCGCTCGAGAGTGAGCCGAGCACCGCCTCCGCAACACTGCCCACGACCGCGGAACTGCCCGAGGGGACGTCCGTGGAGGGAGTGCCGGAGAAGATTCGCGAGATGCAGGACATCATCGCGGATCTCGCCACCCTGGCACCGGACGTCGCCAAACGCACGGCGTCCGCATCGGAGCGGTTGAATCAACTCGTCTCGCGCGCCTACCGGGAGGATCCGGACGCGCGAGAGCGTAGCTTCAACGAAGCTCAGTGGTTGGTCGATTTCTATCTCACCGGCATCGCGGTCGCCGGGCCAAGTTCCATCAACATGATCTCGACCGAGTCCGAGTTCCCGGTCAACGTGACGAACAGTCTCGCCCATGACGTCGATGTGAAGGTGTCGCTCACGCCCTCGGACCCGCGCCTGCAGATCCTGGACGACGTCGAGGCGACCCTCCCCGCGGGACAGACGGTTCGCGTGATGGTCCCCGTGGCGGGGGTGGGCTGGGGTGACTTTGATGTCTCGGCGCGCGTTCTCACCACGTCCGGCAGAGATCTGACTGCGGCGTTCCCGATCGACGTGCGGCTCCGCGCGAACTGGGAGGACACTGGGCTAATCGCCATCGTGGCCGTGGCCGTGGCCGCGCTCGCGTTCGGCATCTTCCGCACGGTGCAACGCAACCGCAAGATGGGGCGCAGCGAGATTATCGACGCCGCAGCCGAAGAACTCGACGAGATTCTCGAAGCGGAACGGGGGGAAACGAAGTGAGTTCGCTCGCCGCCGCCACCTCCAAGATGTTCTCGGGCACGCTCGTCTCCCGGCTCCTCGGCCAGGTCCGGCTCATCGTCCTGATCGCGGCGCTCGGCGCCACCGCGCAAGGGGACGCCTTCCAGACGGCGAACACCCTGCCCAACATCATCTACAACCTGATCGCGGCCGGCGTCATGAACGCGATCCTTGTGCCGCACATCGTACGAGCGATGAAGCGGGATGATGACGAGTTCGTCAACAAGCTGCTCACGATGGCCGGCACAATCCTGTTCGGGCTCACGGTGGTGTTGACCGCGGGTTCGTCGATCCTGCTAACGATCTACGCCTCGCAGATGGCGCCGGAATGGTTCGATCTGGCGGTCGCCTTCTCGCTGTGGTGCATCCCCCAAGTGTTCTTCTACGGGATCTACACCCTGATCGGAAACGTGCTGAACGCACGCAACGTCTTCGGGCCCTACATGTGGGCGCCGGTGGTCAACAACATCATCGCGATCATTGGGCTCGTCCTGTACATCGTGGTCTACGGCGGTCCCGGGCCTTCGGGAGTGACCGATCCGGGCGTGTGGGATGCCACCCGCATCGCGATGGTGGGTGGCTTCGCCACGCTCGGCGTGGCCGCGCAGGCGCTGGTTCTGATCTACCCGCTGCGCAAGTCCGGCTTCAAGTTCAGGTTCTCGTGGGGGCTGCGCGGCTCGGGACTCGGGAGCGCCTCGCGGATGGCCGGCTGGGTGTTCGCGGCGCTCGGAGTGGGCCAGCTCGGCTACCTCGTGCTGGTCAACGTTGCCTCGGCCGCGAACGGCGCCGCGACAGCCGCCGCGCCTGGCGGACCATTCATCCCCTCGTATGTTGCCTACACCGGCGCGTTCGCGATCTACATGCTGCCGCACTCGCTGATCACGGTCTCCCTGGTCACGGCGCTGTTCACGCGGATGGCCGAGAATGCCGCGGACCGAAACATCGCCGGGGTCCGCCGCGATCTCTCATTCGGCCTACGCGGGGTGGGCGTCTTCACCGTATTCGCCGGCGCCGCCTTCGCCGTCTTGTCGATCCCACTCGTCCAGGCAACTCTGTTCATCTTCCGCCCGGGCGAAGCGGAAGGCTTCGGCGCGATCCTCTTCGCGCTCTCGCTCGGCATCCCTGGCTTGGCAGTGTGGGCGATGGTGCAACGCGTCTCGTATGCCTTCGAGGATGCCCGCACCCTCTTCTTCATCCAGATCCCGATGGCCGTGATCATGTTGCTCGCCGGGACTTGCGTGTTCGTCGCGCCGCCACACCTGTGGATGCCGATCATGTGCCTCGGGACTGCGGCCTCGCAATGGTTCGGCGGGATCGTCGGCTACCTCGCGTTGCGGCCGAAGCTCCGCCTGCTCGATGGTGGCCGGATTCTGCGCACCTACTTCCGCCTGTTCCTTGCGGTGCTACCTGCGGCCGCCGTGGGCTGGCTGATACTGCACTTCTGGGGTGCCGTCTCGGAGGGAACCAAACTCCAGGCCTTCGCGTTGGGCGCCACCAAAGTGGTCGTCGTCGGGCTGATCATGGCCGCGATCTATTTCGTACTGTTGCGCGCGCTCGATGTGCGCGAACTCGACGAGATCCTGGCTCCGATCCTGCGGCGGCTTGGCCGCGGGCATGGCGGCGAGAGCGGCTCGTCCACGACTCCCAGTACCATGGGGGCAATGCCTGAACGGAAGGAGTCGGCTGTGGTCCCATTGGGTGCCGGTGATCTCCTGTCCAACCGTTTCCGGCTCGACGCCCTCACTCACGTGACCGATTCCGGCGCGGAACTGTGGCACGCCCGCGATACCGTCATGGGCCGGAGCGTCCGCGCACTCGTGGTCCCGGAAGAGATTCGCGAGGCCGTGCTCGATGGTGCCCGCCGTGCCGCCATCCTCACCGATCCGCGCCTGGCCGCGATTGTCGACGTCGGCGAAGAAGGCACCGCTGGATACGTCGTCTGCGCGGAGGTGCCCGGCCGTAGTGCCGCCGAACTGACCGTTGACGATGACACCGCCCGCGCCATCGTCGGCGAGGCCGCCGCTGCCCTGGACTCGGGCCGCAAGCGCGGCGTGCACCATGGTGCACTCACCCCCACCTGCGTCACCATATCGCCGCAGGGCGATGTCGTGATTCTAGGCCTCGGCTACCTCGGGACGGCTGGCGTGCTCCACGCCGCTGACGCCGATTCGGCCGACGGCGCCGCCGCGGAACCGCTGTCGGGTGTCAGTGACGAAGCCATCGAGTCACGCGACCCCGTGGAGCGTTCGATCGCCCGCTCGCAGCGAGATGCGGATGCGCTTGTCGCGCTTCGCGCCGCTCTTGGCGGTTCCAGCGACCCGCTCCTAGCGCGCAACGCGTCCGAAGTGATGCGCGCCATGGCGCCGTGGGGCAACATTGTGCTTCCGCCCGAGCCGGAACCCGCGAGGGCCGTGCCACGTTGGACGAGGTTCCGGCACACCCCGCCCGCCGCGGAGGCGGTTCCCGGCGCGGACGCGTCCAGCGCGGCGGAGCCGATCGGTGTCGGGCCGGCTGCTGCGAGCAACGGTCCACGCGCCGGGACGGCCGGACCCGCTGCAGCCACGATGGACCCCTCCACATGGCGGCTTCCGGCGCCGGCGGATGAGCCTGCTCCCGAGTTCGACAACATCTTCGACGAGGACGATGAGAGCCGCGCAGTCGCGCCGATGCACGTCGGCCAGGAACTCCCGGCGAGCGCCGTCGCAGCAGAGGCCGCGGCCGCGGCGGCCAGCGCCACGGGAGTCGCCGTCTCGAAGTTCGCGAAAGCGAGTGCCGAGTTCGCGAAGACGAGCGCCGAGTACGCCAAGACACAAGCGGAGAAGGCCAAGGAGCTCGCGAACCGGCGCGCCCAGGAGCGCGCCGAGCGCAAGGCGGCCCAGGAAGCGTCCGAGGCGGCGGAACAGCTGCCCGGCTCGGATGCGCCGGCGCCTGTCGATGCCGCGCATCCCACGTACACCCCCGTTCGCACCGCGCCACAGCTGCGTCCCGCCTCCGATCCCACGCCTGCGCCACAGGGTGGGCGGCGCTGGGGCGCGATCGTGCTGGCGCTCACGGTGCTCGCTACCCTCCTGGCGATCGTGTGGGCGCGCGGGGTGCTGGAGACCAAGGGCACGCCGGTGACCCTCCCGCCGCGCACCGATCCGGTGGTGGTCGAGACTGTCGAGCCAACGCCCACCGAAGAGTCGCAGGAGCCCGAGGAGTCGCAGGAGCCCGAGGTCGTTGTGGCGATACCCACGATCAAGGAGATCACTGTCCTGGACCCCGAGGGTGATGGGGCGGAGAACCAGGACCTCACGGGCCGAGCGTTCGACGGCGATGACAGCACCTTCTGGCGTTCGCGCTCCTATGTGAGCCCCACCTATGGCATGAAGTCGGGGATCGGCCTCGACATCGTGCTGAAGGAGAAGGCGCTGGTGTCAACAATCACGCTCGAGCTTCATGGCGAGGGTGGCCACGTTCAGATCAAGACCGATCCGAAGACAG
The DNA here is from genome assembly GCA_900199505.1 of Ruaniaceae bacterium KH17. Classification (GTDB taxonomy): domain Bacteria; phylum Actinomycetota; class Actinomycetes; order Actinomycetales; family Actinomycetaceae; genus KH17. The sequence continues at coordinate 20,031 of FZQV01000009.1, forward strand.
CGAATCGCGCCGATCCGATCGCGGAAGCGGACATGAAGCGCACCACCACCATCGAACTGGATAAGCCCACCGAGCTGTCTCGCGTGGTGCTCTGGTTCACGTCGCTGCCCACGGCCGATTCGGATGGCAAGAACCGGGTGGAGCTGCTCGAAGTCTCCATTGACTGATCCATCACGCCCCTCGGGAATATCGGATCGTCGCGATCCGTTGACCCTGGCAGACCAAGAAGGAAGTTTATGACCACGCACGACGTCATCATCGTTGGATCCGGTCCTGCCGGCTATACCGCAGCAATCTACACCGCCCGCGCCGGCCTCAAGCCGATCGTGTTCGCCGGCGCGATCACCGCCGGTGGCGCCCTCATGAACACCACGGAGGTCGAGAACTTTCCCGGCTTCCCCGAGGGCGTGATGGGCCCCGATCTCATGGTGAAGCTCCAGGAGCAGGCCGAGCGGTTCGGCGCCGAGGTGCGATACGAGGATGTGACCGCGCTGGATCTCACCGGGGACCTCAAGACCGTCACGAATGACGACGACGAGACGTTCTCGGCGCGTTCGGTGATCCTTGCGCTGGGTTCGGAATACCGCAAACTTGGCGTGGAGCACGAGGAGACCTACTCGGGCCGCGGCGTCTCCTACTGCGCCACCTGCGATGGCTTCTTCTTCAAGGACCAGCACATCGCCGTCGTCGGCGGTGGCGACTCGGCGATGGAGGAGGCCACGTTCCTTTCCCGCTTCGGCTCGAAGGTGACGATTATTCACCGCCGTGACGAGCTACGCGCCTCGAAGATCATGGCGGATCGCGCCCTGAACGATCCAAAGATCGACTTCGCGTGGAACAGCGAGGTCACCGAGCTGCATGGTGATGGTCAACTTTCGAGCCTCACACTGCGTGACACCGTGACCGGTGAGACCCGGGAGCTGGACGCAACGGGCCTCTTCGTGGCGATTGGGCACCTGCCTCGCTCTGGCGTCGTTGCGGGCCAGGTGACGCTGGACGACGCGGGCTACGTACTCGTGGATCACCCCTCGACCCGCACCAACATCCCCGGCGTCTTCGCCTGCGGCGATGTCGTCGACCACACCTACCGCCAGGCCATCACGGCCGCCGGTACGGGGTGCGCGGCGGCACTGGACGCTGAGCGTTTCCTCGCCGCGCTGGACTCCTGAAAGGACTCACTCATGGTTGTGAAGCCCACCGCCGTTACGGATGACACGTTCAAGGCCGAGGTACTCGATTCTGAGCTACCCGTCCTGGTCGATTTCTGGGCCGCATGGTGCGGTCCGTGCCGTCAGATGGAGCCGATCATCAACGATCTTGCGATTGAGCTGGACGGTGCGGTGCGGGTCGCGAAGATGGACGTCGACGAGAACCAGGAGACCCCCCGCGCGTACGGGATCGTCTCGATTCCCACGTTCAACGTGTATCGGAACGGTGAGCTCGTGACGTCGATTGTGGGTGGCCGTCCCAAGAAGGTCCTGCGCGAGGCCATTACCGACGCCCTCGCGTAGTCACCGCTGGTTGAACGAGGGCCACGGGTCGAGGCGACTCGTGCAGCCCGCCGATATCCTGTTCTCATGCTGACGCCTGGGGATCGGATCGAACTCGTCGCCAACTCCGATGGGCTCGGTGAGCGTGGCCTTGCCGAAGTCTCTGCGCTTCGTGTGACCCTGGAAGCGAGGGGCCTGCACGTCACACAGGGCCTCGCTATCGATCGCTCCTACGGCGAGTCTCTGACGCCCCCGACAGCGCATCCCGTGCCCGACGACGCCCGGGCCGAGCACCTCATGGCCTCCCTGGAGGACCCCGAGATCGCGGCAGTCTTTGACGTCTCGGGTGGGTCCTTGGCCACGGGGGTTCTGAGCTACCTCGATCCGGAGCGCCTTGCGCGGACGCAGGGCTACTTCATGGGCTTTAGCAATCTGACCACGATTGCCAACGCGATCTACGCCAGCGGGGGTGGGCCTTCGCTCCTGCTGAATCCGCGGCTTCTCGGCAGCTCCCCCTCGGTGCGCGACGCCTTCACGACGGCATGCTTCGGCGGCTCTTCTGAGCTGCCCGCGGCACGCGGGAGCGCTTTCGTGACGCCTGAGGTCACCTTCGTGCGCGGGACCGCGCTCCGCGGCACCGTGGTGGGCGGGAATCTCACTGCGATCCTCACCCTCGTGGGGACGCCGTGGTTCCCGCCGCTCGAGGGCTCGATCCTCGCGATCGAGGCGATGAGCCCCAGCTACACCGCTATCGCCGTGGGCTTGCATCAGCTGCGTCAGATGGGCGTCTTCGAACGTGTTTCGGGGGTGCTCCTCGGTCAGTTCACCGCTGTAGATCGGGAACACGGACCAGACGCGGTTCCACAACTCGCGCGAGAGATCATTCCGGTCGCGCCTGTCGCCACGACTCGTCACTTCGGTCATTCGAGTGATTCGCTCGCTCTAGCTATTGGCGAGAAGCTGGATATGAATTTGTGCTCGCTTTACTAATATGCGCAGATTGATGGTACTCTTTTTGTAGGCATTCACGAACTGAGGCCCTCCTTCGGGAGGGCTTTACTTTTTGTTGAGTAGATCGACGATGCGGTCGAGATCCTCAACCGATGCGAAATCGATCGTCATCCGGCCTCGGCGCGCACCCATTGTCACTTTGACACGCGTGTCCAGGCGGTCGGCGAAGGTCGCAGCGATCTCGTTGAGTTGATCCTGTTGCGGGTGGGCCACGGGCCGCCGCCGGAGCTCCGGTTGTACGACATCACCCATCGCCACGATTTCTTCTGTCGTTCTGACAGAAAGCCCCTCGGCCACGATCCGCTGGGCCAGGCGCTCCATTGCGGCAGCATCATCCAATCCGAGGAGCGCCCGCGCATGGCCGGCAGAGAGGACGCCTGCCGCCACTCGCCGCTGTACAAGCGGAGGAAGCTTGAGGAGACGGAGCGTGTTCGAGATTTGCGGGCGTGAGCGAGCGATCCGTCGTGCCAGCTCTTCCTGTGTGCAGTTAAAGTCCTCCAGAAGTTGCTGATAGGCGGATGCCTCTTCGAGTGGGTTCAGCTGCGCGCGGTGCAGATTCTCCAGCAGAGCATCGCGGAGCATGTCGGTGTCATCGGTCTCGCGAATGATCGCGGGAATGGTCTCCATCTCCGCGAGACGTGCCGCGCGGAAGCGCCGTTCGCCCATGATCAGCTCATACGGCGCGCCGGATCCCGGTGGGGCCGGCCGTACCACGATCGGCTGTAGCAATCCGACCTCTTGGAGAGACGCCGCAAGCTCGGCGAGGTCATCTTCGTCAAACACCTGGCGCGGGTTCAGGCGGTTCGGGACGATGTCGGCGATCGCCAGTTCGGCCGCACGCACACCGGGAATCGGCGCGAGGGTTTCACGTGAAACACTCTCGTCAGCCGTCGGCTCCGTTTCACGTGAAACATCGAAGAACAGGTCGCTCGGACGCTTTGTTGCGTCGGCTGTGGGAATCAGTGCCTCAATGCCACGACCCAGTCCCCTGCGCTTCTCAGCCATTCCCGTTCTCCTTTGCTCCACGCTCGGCAATCTCACGAGCGGCTGATCTGTAGGCGAGCGAACCCGCCGAGTTACGATCGTACGTGATCACCGTTTGTCCAAAACTGGGCGCCTCGGAGATCCGCACCGATCGCGGAATTGGCGTGCGTAGTGTCTGCTCCGGGAAGTGCGCACGTACATCATCGGCGACCTGCTGTGAGAGGTTTGTGCGCTTGTCGTACATCGTGAGCAAGATCGTCGAGACGTGCAGATCGCCGTTGAGGTGGGCGCGGATCAGATTGACGTTCTTCAAAAGTTGAGAGAGGCCTTCAAGCGCGTAGTACTCGCACTGAATGGGAATGAGTACCTCGCGCGCGGCCACGAAGGCGTTGATCGTCAGCAAGCCGAGGCTTGGGGGACAGTCGATCAAGACGTAGTCATAGTCACTCGCGGCCACGTAGTTGTCAATCGCCGTCTTCAGTCGAGTCTCGCGTGCAACCATCGAGACGAGTTCGATCTCCGCGCCCGAGAGGTCGATCGTCGCCGGCGCGCAGTACAGGTTGTCCACGTCCGGACATGGTCGGACGATCTCGCTCAGCGGGGTCTCGTTCACGATGACGTCGTAGACCGAGGGTGTGCCCGAATGGTGCTCGATGCCCAGCGCTGTTGACGCGTTCCCTTGAGGATCGTTATCCACGAGGAGGACCTTTAGTCCGCCCGAGGCGAGCGCAGCGGCAACATTCACTGCAGTGGTCGTCTTTCCAACCCCGCCCTTCTGGTTTGAGACCGTGATAACACGGGTCTGTGCTGGAGACTCGAACCGAACTCCGCGGAGTTCCCGTGCCAGGCGCAGTTCCTCATCGAGTTGCGTCGCCAGAGGCGTGGCCGCATCGAACGAATCCACCATGTGTACCTCTCGTTTGCGCCCCGCCAGATTTTGACCTTCCAATACTACGGTGTTTGCACGGCCTCGCCACCTCTGTGGATGCAGTTCGAACAATCGTTGAAACTACAGCGATGTACTTGTGGATAACCTGTGGACGGATCTCCACCCGGTAAACCTGTGTGACCGGGACCGAGCCGGCCGGTCCTGTCTCGCCCTCGATGATGCCGTGCCGTTTCACGTGAAACGGCTCTGCGCACCATCGGGCCTGGACCAAGCGGCCCTGCCCTCGGACCTGCGCTCACTCCTTCGCGCGGACGTAGCGACCTGTGTCAGGGTCTGGTTAAGCGTACGTAGCGCTGTTCGCGGTAGACGGTTGTGTCCGAAGGGCCGTGTGTGGCGCTGCGCACCTGCAACCCCTGCGCTCGCTCGGAACGCCTGAACGCAAGCGTTCAGCTCCTCGCTCTTTTGGGGTGAACACCGCCACGCGCATGTGTGGCGGCGGGTCCGAGGGCATGGCCGTCTGCCGCGTACCAATACAAGAGAGCCGTTGATGCCGGTCGATGTTTCACGTGAAACGGTCATGTGGCCGGGCGGTCCACACCGAACGCGAGGTGCGGCATCTCCACGCCCCGGTAGTGCTTAGCGAATCGGGAACGCACGGTCATACCGATCCGGATAGCAACGTTCATTGATGCGAGGTTCGTATCGCGGACGTGCGCGAACACTGTGTGAACACCGAGCTCAGCGAACGCGAAGTCGCGTGACGCCGCCGCGGCTTCGGTTGCATATCCCTGATGCCAGTACTCGCGGTTGAACAGGTACCCAACCTCGTGGACCTTTGTTCCCGCTTGGTCCTGGAGCGTGATACCGCACTGGCCGATCATCGCGCACGTGTCCCTCAGGGTCACGGCCCACATCCCAAAGCCGTCGCGCTGGTATCGGGTCAACATCCGAGCCAACCAAGCATCGACCTCGGCGTCAGCGAACGGCCCTTCGTACGCACTCATGGTGACGGAATCCTGCAGGATCGCCGCCAAGGCCGGGCGGTCATCTCCCGTGATGCGGCGGAGGACCAGTCTGTCCGTTTCCATCTGCATCCCGTTCCTGCCTCCTCACGGACCTAGCTTGTTTCACGTGAAACGGCGACGTACCTCAACGATGTTCGTGGTTGAGCCGTCGAGCGGCGAGGGGACCTCGTGCAAGCGGGCCGCGACCTTGAACTTGCGTAGCACCTTCTGTGCCGCGTCGATCTCCTCAGCAGCCTTTCCGCCCTTCATCGCCAAGATCGCGCCATCCTCCGCAACGAGCGGCCACGTCCACCGCAGCAGTTTGTCGAGGGCCGCCACGGCACGCGCGGTCACGAACGCGAACTCCTGCGCGCCGTCGTACTCTTCTGCGCGTCCGCGGAGAACTGTGACATTCGGCGGCGTTAATGTCTCTATGACATGATTAAGCCAGTCGCAGCGGCGCTCCATCGTCTCGATCAGTGTGACGTCGACATGAGGCCGCGCGATCGCAAGGACGATACCCGGGAATCCGGCGCCGCTGCCAACGTCACCCACACGAGCGCCGTCGGGGATGAATCCGCTGATCGCCAGTGAGTTGATCAGATGCCGGGACCAGAGCCGCGGGAGCTCACGGGGACCAATCAACCCGCGCAACTCACCCTCGGCCTGGAGCATCTGCGCAAACTGTTCCAGCTTCGCCCACGAGGCGTCGTCGGGAACGAGTTCGCGCACGGCGGCCGGGAACTGCGTTGGGTCTTCCATCGCGATCTCCTTCCTGACACCAGTCACTCTTCGACTCGCTCCGCTCGGTCAACGAGCTAGATTCTCCTGCTCGATGGCCCCTGGTTTTGACGCCGACCTACGTCCTCCACTCAACCACCGGTGGGCGAGTCTTCGGGCGGAGCCCTGCGAACCTCCGTTCAACCATCTTGGAGCAGGCTGGCATTCGAAGGACCAAACGGCGCCGCCCGCATGGCGGCAGCTGGTTCCTTTTCCAAGCCCAGCGAAAGACCGTGGGCTGCTACGCGGGCTCGATGACCACGTAGCGGTTCGGCTCCACGCCGGCCGAGTTTGAGCTGAGACCAGCCGCCTTGACGGCGTCGTGCACAACCTTGCGCTCGAAGGGGTTCATCGGATCCATCGATTGTGCCTCCCCGGACTCCTTGACACGCGCGATCGCCTCGCTCGCCTGCTTCTGCAGCTGCTCCTTGATCCCCTTGCGGTAATCCGCCACGTCAAGCATCAGCCGCGAGCGGTCACCGGTCTTCGCCTGCACGGCGAGACGGGTCAGCTCCTGAAGCGCATCGAGTACCTCACCGTCGCCGCCAACGAGACGCTTTAGCCACCGATCACCATACTCCTCGGACACGATCGCCACGATGGAGCGGCCGTTCTCCACGTCGATGTCGAGATCGCCGTCAAGATCGGTGATGTCCAAAAGCTCCTCAAGATAATCCGCGGCGATCTCGCCTTCTTCTTCGAGCCGGGCGAGGCCCGTCTTCTCCTCAGTCATTGTGACTCCTAGTGTGGTGGGATGTTGCTTGCATGTTGGCTGGCGCTTCCGTGGATGTGGAGCACGGCCGACGAGTGATGGCGAGCCGCTCTATTCCTTGTTGTACTTCCCCTTGGCGTTGCCCGCCTGCTTACGCTTCCGTTCGGCCGCGAGACGCTTCTCCTTCGCGGCGGCCCGCTCGGCTGCCCGAGCTTCGTAGCGCTTGCGCGCACGCTCTTCGTCCGTGAGCCCGTCCTTGCCCACCTTGACGCCGCCTTCATCACCTTCGCCGACGGCGTCGGCCTCCGTGGCCTCTTCAGCCGAGTCAGCAGAGTCTGACTCTTGCTCCACGGGGGCGCCACCCTGGACGCCCTTCTTCTTAGCCCGGTTCTTCCCAACGGGCTGGACGCGCTGGCCCACTTGCTGGACTTCTTCGGGCCGAGCGGGATCGTCCTCGATTGGTGGCAGGCCCTTCTTGGCGCGCTTGGCGGCATCGCGAGCCTGCTTCGCCTTGTACGCTTCGGAACCCGGAGCGGGCTGGCGGCGCACGGTGTACCCCTGCTGGCCCATCGCCCAGAAGTTGGACACCGTCCAGTAAATCAACACACCGATCGGGAACATCACGCCCGAAACCGCGAAGACCACGGGCATCACGTACAGCATCATCTTCTGCTGGCGCATGATCGGGTTGTCCATCGACGAGGCCGGCATGTTCTTCATCGAAAGCTGCTTGATCGAGATGAACTGCGTGACACCCATAACCACCACGAGGATGGCCGCGACGACCTTCACCATGATGTCGTCTGCCGTCATGAACGAGGCGGACAGCGGCGCGCCGAGGAACTGAGAGTCCTGGATGTTCTGCGCCATCGCCCGGGTCAGGGGACCAATCGCCTCGTGACCGCCCGGCGTCAGTCCCGTCTGTGCAAGATCCCCCACCTGGTAGAGCACACGGAACAGTGCGAAGAAGATCGGCATCTGGAGCAGCATCGGCAGACATGAGGAGAAGGGGTTGGCGTTGTGCTTCTGGTACAGCGCCATCATCTCTTCCTGCTGCGCCTGGCGGCTCACAGGATCGGTCTTACCCTTGTACTTCTTTTGCAACGCTTGCAGCTCGGGCTGCATCAATTGCATTCCCCGCGACGCGCGAATCTGCTTGAAGAACAGCGGCATGATCAGCAGGCGAATCGTGATCGTCAGTCCCACGATGCTGAGCACCCACGCCCAGCCTGGGCCGTCGCTCATGCCGAGCCACACGAGGCCCTTGTGGATATTGACCATAATCCAAGCAACCGCGATTTGGATCGGCCAGAGAATCGTATCCATCAGTGAATATGCTCCGTCTCGCATTTCTCCGCACGCGCGGAGGCCGCCTCAGGCGGCTGTGTCACGGACAGCGTGCTCCCCGGGGGGAAGTCCACTCCGCCGCGGGACCACGGATTACACCGCAGCAATCGCCACGCCGCCAATCCGAGGCCCTTAAAAAATCCTTGAACCTTAATCGCCTCGATCGCGTATGCGCTACACGAGGGGTAGTACTTGCAGGTCCGGGGAAGCATCGGCGAGATGACGCGCTGGTACACGCGAATCAGCCCATATGCTATCCACTGCAATGGGTTCATGCGCGCACCCCCTTGCGCTCAGCTCGGGCCAATGCCGCCATCAGGTCCTTCCTCAACTCGTCGCTAGACGAATCTGCCGCTGCCGGTAATGCTCTCACAACAAGATGTCCGATCGCCTGGGTGCCCAGGAGATCGCGGACGATATGCCTCAGTTTTCGGGATACTCGGTGGCGAACCACCGAATTTCCCACGGCCTTAGATACGACAAACCCCACCAAGGGCGATTCCTTGGTGAGGTCGACGTGCACAACAAGCCGTTGCGAGCTACCTCTCGACCCGCGCCGAATCGTTGCAGCGAAGTCCGAGGACTGCCGCATCCGGTTGCGGGCCGGAAGCATTGCTTAGGCCGACAGGCTGGCGCGTCCCTTAGAACGGCGCGCCGCAAGTGTGGCGCGGCCAGCGCGGGTACGCATGCGGGCGCGGAAACCGTGCTTCTTGGCGCGGCGACGGTTGTTCGGCTGGTAAGTGCGCTTGCTCATGGCAATCTCCTACCTTCTGTAAGTGATCGGTGCTGCTAATGCGTTGAATTCCCAGTCGTTTCGGGCGCATGCGGCCTCACAACGCTACGCGAACGGGTAGCGTGGGGTCAACCCAGTGAACGGTGGAGCGCGTCACGTTCAGGGCGCCACCCACCACCTATTGTCAGGAGAATACAAGCCCACATTTCATCCCCAGGAGCGCGCCCGCATGATGACGCAATTGTGGATATTCTTGGCGAGTCGTCTTGACAACCGCATGAGATCGCCACTGAGGCCTGGTCTCGGGCGCTAAGATGATGGACTGAGTTACCCACATCTGTGGAAAACTATGTGAACAACGAAGGGGGATCACGATGGCGGAGCGGCTCACTCAATTGTGGGATGACGTCGTCCGTAGCCTCGGTGATAAGGATGAGATCACCTCCGCGGATCTCGCCTTCACGCGCATGGCGCAGCCTGTTGGCATTCTCGACGGCACCTTGTTGATCGCTGTCCCCTCGGGCCTGGTGCGTGATCGTCTCGAGATCAAGCTTCGTGAGAACCTCATGTCGATCCTTCGCGAGGTTTCAGACGAGCCCGTTGACCGGTTCGCAATCACCGTTGATGAGGACATGCACGATTCCGAGGACGACGGCGAACCCGAACCAGAGCCCGAACCCGTCCTTGATCTTCCCGCGCCTCGCCCGGCTCCCTCACCACTGACGGCCGATCCATCCCGCTTGAACCCGAAGTACACCTTCGAGACCTTCGTGATCGGATCTTCCAACCGCTTTGCCCATGCCGCGGCGCGCGCTGTCGCCGAAGCTCCCGCGCGTGCGTATGACCCCCTCTTCATCTACGGCGGCTCCGGACTCGGCAAGACCCACCTCTTGCACGCAATCGGTCACTATGCCCGGCACCTCTTCCGCGGAATCCAGGTTCGATACGTGAACTCCGAAGAGTTCACAAACGATTTCATCAACTCAATCCGCGATGACAAGGCGGAGAGCTTCCAGCGCCGTTACCGCCAAGTCGATGTGCTCCTCATCGACGACATCCAGTTCCTTGGCGGTAAAGAGCAAACCGTTGAGGAGTTCTTCCACACCTTCAACTCTCTTCACAACGCCAACAAGCAGGTCGTCATCACCTCGGATACTTCACCAAAGAAGCTGCAGGGCTTCGAGGATCGCCTGATCTCTCGCTTCGAGTGGGGCCTGCTGACGGATGTGCAGCCGCCGGACCTCGAGACCCGCATCGCGATCCTGCGAAAGAAGGCTCAGACCGAGAGTCTCCAGGCTTCGGACGAGGTTCTCAGCTACATTGCCTCCCGCATTTCCACCAACATTCGCGAACTCGAGGGTGCCCTCATTCGCGTGACGGCCTTTGCAAACCTCAACAACCAACCCGTCGAGTTGTCACTCGCCGAGCTCGTGTTGCGTGACATGGTGACGGATGATGACGCCCAAGAAGTCACCGCACCTCTCATCATGAAGGAGACGGCGGACTACTTCTCCATCAGCATTGATGCGTTGCAGAGCGCGGAACGAACCCGCGTTCTCGTCACCGCCCGCCAGATCGCGATGTACCTCTGCCGCGAACTCACGGATCTGTCACTTCCGAAGATTGGCCAGCTCTTTGGCGGCCGCGATCACACCACGGTGATGCACGCCTACCGCAAGATCACCGAGCAGATGCAGGAGAAGCGAATCATCTTCAACCAAGTGACTGAACTCACCAACCGCATCAAGAACAACAACCTGAACTAACAGGGCCTGTGAATTCCCGTGTATATCGCCCCACTTCCTGTGTGTAACCCGACCTCCGCTGTGTGGAGTGTTGTGCGTGTGCCGTCGAATCCACACAGCCTCGCCGTTGCCCACAGTCTGTCCGCATCCCCCATCCACAGCTGTGATCGCCGACGCTCCAACGAATTTCGTGGTTTCCCACAGAATCCACAGGAGCTATGACGATGACTACTTATCTATTCATGAGATTGATGTGGACAAGCACCTGAACCTGGATCGACCCCCTTCTGGCGAAGAACGGGGCTCCATGGACCCTCCCACCTCCGCCCCGGCCCGAAACATGACATATTTGGACTATCAATCAGAAAGGCACCACCGTGAAGTTCCGTGTGGATCGTGACGTTCTTGCAGAAGCCGTCGCGTGGACTGCCCGTTCGTTGCCCGCGCGCCCACCTGTTCCCGTACTCGCGGGAGTTCTACTGACGGCAGCCGACGACGGAACGCTGACAATCTCCAGCTTCGACTACGATGTGTCCGCGCGCAATGAGGTGCCGGCCAGCGTCAGTGTTGCAGGGACCTCGGTTGTTCAGGGGCAGATGCTCGCGCAGATTGCAAAGTCGCTCCCAAACAAGCCGGTCGATGTGGAACTCGAGGGGACGCGCCTGGTCATTACCTGTGGCGCCTCGCGCTTCGCACTGCACACCATGCCCATCGATGATTACCCCGCGCTGCCGGATATGCCGGAAGCCGCCGGAACCGTGGATGCGAGCGCGTTCAATGAGGCCGTCCTTCAGGTCACGACGGCCGCCGGTCGTGACGAGACGCTCCCGCTGCTCACGGGCGTGCGGATGGAGATTGAGGGCGAGAAGATCACCTTCATGGCGACCGACCGCTACCGCCTCGCGTTGAAGGAGCTCCTGTGGTCCCCGGCCGATCCGAAGATCTCCGAAGTTGCCCTGGTGCGGGCCCGGACCCTCTCGGATGTCGCGAAGTCCATGACCTCCGCGGGAACTATCGACGTCTCCTTGCAGACGGATGGCGGCAAGCAGATTATTGGATTCGAGTCCGGAGGACGGCACACAACGTCCCAGCTCATTGAAGGCGATTATCCGCCGGTGCGCAGGCTCTTCCCGGATTCCACCCCCACCTTCGCGGTCGCGAAGACGGCAGATCTGGTGGAATCGGCACGCCGCGTGGCGCTCGTGGCCGAGCGAAACACCCCGATTCGGCTCACCTTCACGGATGGTCAGGTCACGCTCGAAGCGGGCCAAGGTGACGAGGCGCAGGCGTCCGAAGTGATCGAGGCGAGCCTCACGGGCGAAGAGATCACCACCGCGTTCAACCCCGCGCTCTTCCTTGAGGGCCTCGGCGCACTTGGTACCGAGTATGTTCGGTTGGGATTCACACATCCGAGCAAGCCCGTGTTGGTCTCCGGCCAGAAGGCCGACGGCGAAGCGGAACTCGGCAGCTTCCTGTACCTCCTGATGCCCATTAGGTTCGCATCGTAATTGTCGTTGGTCGAGCAGAGCGCAGCGGCGTCGAAATCACCAGGAACTCTGGTTTTGACTGAGGCCTGTGGCCTCCGCTCACGCAATGGATGGTGAGGGCGATGTACGTCTCCGATCTTGCGCTGAGTGACTATCGAAACTACGCCGATCAGGTGGTGCGGTTCGAGCGCGGAGTCACCATGCTGGTGGGACGCAACGGTCAGGGCAAGACGAACCTAGTTGAAGCAATTGCGTATCTTGCGACGTTCTCTTCGCACCGTGTTTCGGCGGATGCCGCACTCGTCAGATCCGGCGCCCCGGGTGCGGTGATCCGGGCGAAAGCCGTGGAAGCAGGCCGTGAGCGAGTGATCGAGCTGGAGATCATCGCGGGCCGGGCGAACCGTGCCAAGCTCAACCGCTCCCCGGTGAAGACTCGCGAGATTCTGGGAATCGTGCGCACGGTGACCTTCGCGCCCGAGGATCTCGCGCTCGTGAAGGGAGACCCCGCCGAACGGCGGCGCTTCCTCGACGAGATCGCGATCATGCGGATGCCTCGTTATGCCGATCTCAAGTCTCGATACGACAAGATCGTGCGGCAACGGGCGGCGCTCCTGAAATCGGGGAGAACCTCGGGCCTCGAGGTGTGGGATCTTCAGCTCGCCTCCGCAGGCGCGGAGATTTCGCAGATTCGCGCGCAACTCGTGGCGGACCTCGCCCCGCACGTTGCCGAGGCATATGCCGCACTCGCAGAGGGAGCCGTGGCCGGTGTCCAGCTCGCACCGTCACTGGAAACCACAGAAGAGCGCTACGGACTGGAGACCGGGGCGGCGTCCCTCGAGCAGAGGATGCTCACCGCCGTACAGAAGGTGCGGCAGCGCGAGCTGGACCGCGGCCTGTGCCTGGTTGGTCCGCACCGGGATGAGCTCGCCCTCTCGATTGGGGACCTGCCGGCCCGCGGATACGCCTCGCATGGTGAGTCCTGGTCGCTGGCTCTCGCTCTGCGCCTCGCATCCTTCACCCTCTTGGCCGACGACGATCCACCGATCTTGATCCTTGACGATGTCTTCGCCGAACTGGACTCCCGGCGCCGCTCACGCTTGGCCCAGATGGTGGGAGCGGCGGAACAGGTCTTCGTCACCGCCGCCGTCGAAGGGGATGTCCCGGAGGAACTGGTGGGGCGTACGCTTCGAGTAGACGCCGGCACGGTGACGGAGGTGAGCGATGAGTGAGGACCCCACGGCCGCATTCCAGGCGCTCGAGCGTGCCCGCGCGATGGCGAAGAATCCGGGAGTTGGACGCCGCACGAAACGCCTGCCGCGCGCTGAAGCCGGGCCGGGACTTGGGGATCCGGGCTCGGGTGCGCGCCCATCCACCCGCGATCCGCAGACGTTTAGTGATCTCGCCGCGCACCTGGTTGGCGATCGCGGATGGGAGCACCACCTCAAAGACGCGGATGTTGTGACTCGCTGGCCGGACGTCGTCGGGGAGAGCATTGCGGCACACACCGTGATTGAGTCGTTCAAGGACGGCGAGCTGATCATTCGAGCAAGTTCCACCGCGTGGGCCACCCAGGTGAACCTGCTGCGGCCGCAGTTGCAGCAGAAGCTTGCAGCCGAGCTCGGTGACGATCGCGTCAGCAAGATCGTGGTGCTCGGCCCTGCGGGCCCGAGCTGGAAACACGGTATTCGGTCCGTCAAGGGCCGCGGCCCGCGCGACACCTACGGGTAGCGTGCGTCGATTCTCATTGGTTGATCGAGACGAGCGGTGAGCCACACAGAAGGCCGTCTGAGCGCCTGACCTTGCGTTCAGGTGGGGGTAGACATTCCGCACCTCAAAGCGCCTCAGCGCCCATTGAGGGGTACAATGGAAGAGCGAGCCCGTCCGAAAATGACGGGCTCCCGCGTGTCTGCACGATACGCGTTTGACGATGAGGAGATCTCTGCGTGGCTGAATACGGCGCGTCAAACATCACGGTACTCGAAGGCCTGGAAGCGGTGCGCAAGCGCCCCGGTATGTATATCGGTTCCACGGGGGAGCGTGGACTGCATCACTTGGTCTATGAGGTGGTGGATAACTCGGTCGATGAGGCTCTCGCGGGCTACGCGGACACCATTCAGGTAACTCTCCAGCCCGACGGCGGCGTGCGGGTTTCGGACAACGGCCGCGGTATCCCTGTGGACATCCACCCCACGGAGGGCATCCCCACGGTCGAAGTGGTGATGACGATCCTGCACGCGGGCGGAAAATTCGGTGGCGGCGGCTACGCGGTCTCCGGTGGCCTGCACGGCGTGGGCGTCTCCGTGGTGAACGCGCTGTCGAGTCGCGTAGAGACCGAGGTGCGCCGGCAGGGGCACGTGTGGCGGCAGACCTTCGCGAACGGCGGGCACCCCCAGGGCACCCTCGTCAAGGGGGAGGCCACGGACGAGACGGGAACAACCCAGACCTTTTACGCGGATCCCGAGATCTTCGAGACCACGCACTACGACTTCGAGACACTGCGCGCCCGCTTCCAGCAGATGGCCTTCCTGAACAAGGGCCTGCGGATCACGCTCACGGACGAGCGGCCGGACGCAACCGATGCCGGAGACGAGGTCACCGGTGACGAGCGCGGAACCGCGGACGATCCGGTGCCCGGCCGCCGCCAGGTGAGCTACAAGTTCGACAACGGCCTGATCGATTACGTCACCTACCTGAACTCGGCGAAGAAGGCCGAGGTGGTGCACCCCGAGATCATCTCGCTGGAGGCAGAGGACACCGAGCGGGTGATTTCGCTCGAGATTGCGATGCAGTGGACCACCGCCTACTCCGAGACTGTGCACACCTATGCGAACACGATCAACACCTCCGAGGGTGGCACGCACGAAGAGGGCTTCCGTTCGGCGCTCACCTCGCTGATCAACCGCTACGCCCGCAACAACAACCTCCTCAAGGAGAAGGACGAGAACCTCACCGGTGACGACATCCGAGAGGGTCTCACCGCCGTGATCTCGGTGAAGCTCGGCGAGCCACAGTTCGAGGGACAGACCAAGACGAAGCTCGGCAACACCGAGGCGCGTACCTTTGTGCAGCAGCAGATGACCTCGCACTTCGGCGACTGGCTGGACTCGCACCCGTCCGAGGCGAAGGAGATCATTCGCAAGGCGCAGCAGGCCTCGGCGGCCCGAATCGCGGCACGCAAGGCGCGCGAAGCCACTCGCCGCAAGGGTGCGCTCGAGAGCGCATCGATGCCCGGCAAGTTGAAGGATTGCACCACGCGGGACGCCACCAAGTCCGAGATTTTCATCGTGGAGGGTGACTCCGCGGGTGGCTCCGCCGTCCAGGGCCGGGATCCGGAAACCCAGGCGATCTTGCCCCTGCGCGGAAAGATTCTGAATGTCGAGAAGGCGCGTCCAGACCGTGCCCTCTCGAGCGAAGCGATTCAGTCGTTGATTACCGCTCTCGGGACCGGCGTCGGCGAAGAATTCGATCTCGGGAAGCTGCGCTACTGGAAGATTGTACTGATGGCCGACGCCGATGTGGACGGCCAGCACATCACCACCCTTCTGCTCACGGTCCTGTTCCGCTACATGAAGCCGCTGATCTCCGAAGGCCACGTGTATCTGGCCGCGCCGCCACTGTTCCGGCTGAAGTGGACGAACGCGCCGCACGAATACGTGTATTCGGAAAGGGAGCGCGATGCGCTGATGGCCGCAGGCATTGAGGCGGGCAAGCGCCTGCCGGCAAACAAGTCCTCCGATGGCGGCATCCAGCGGTACAAGGGTCTCGGCGAGATGAACGACAAGGAGCTCTGGGAGACAACCATGAACCCCGAGACTCGCACGCTGCGCCAGGTCACCGTGGGCGAGGCTGCCGCTGCCGATGAGATCTTCACGATTCTGATGGGTGAAGACGTCGATTCGCGCCGTTCCTTCATCCAGCGCAACGCTAAAGACGTGCGCTTCCTCGACATCTAAGGACTGCTTGTGAGCGACGAAGAAACCTACGAAGGCGACGAGATCGCCGTTTCCACCGAGGGGCGTCAGTCAATCGAGCAGGTGGATCTGCAAACGGAGATGCAGCGCTCCTACCTCGACTACGCGATGAGCGTGATCGTGGGCCGCGCTCTTCCGGATGTGCGCGATGGCCTCAAGCCCGTGCACCGGCGCGTGCTGTACGCGATGTATGACGGCGGCTACCGCCCCACCTCCGCGTTCTCCAAGTGCGCACGCGTGGTGGGCGACGTGATGGGTAACTACCACCCGCACGGTGACGCGGCGATCTATGACGCGCTCGTGCGCCTCGTGCAGCCGTGGTCGCTGCGCTACCCGCTCGTGCAAGGACAAGGCAACTTCGGTTCGGCCGGTAACCTTTCCGCCGCCGCCCAGCGCTACACCGAGTGCCGGATGGCGCCGCTGGCGATGGAGATGGTGCGCGATATCGATCGCGACACCGTGGACTTCCAGGACAACTACGACGGTCGCAACCAGGAGCCCACCGTGCTCCCGGCCCGATTCCCCAACCTGCTGGTGAATGGTTCGGAGGGGATCGCCGTCGGCATGGCCACGAAGATTCCGCCGCACAACCTCCGCGAGGTGGCCGACGGCGTCAACTGGCTCCTGGACAACCCGGAGGCCACGAAGGAGGAGATCCTCGAGGCGCTGATGCAGCGCATCAAGGGCCCGGACTTCCCCACGGGTGCCACGATTCTCGGCACCCAGGGCATCGACGACGCCTACCGAACCGGGCGCGGCTCGATCACGCAGCGCGCGGTGGTGGCCGTGGAGGAGATCCACAACCGCCAGTGCCTCGTGGTCACCGAGCTGCCGTATCAGGTGAACCCGGACAACCTCGTGGACAAGATCGCCATGCAGGTGCGCGATGGCAAGCTCGCGGGCATCGCGGACATCCGCGACGAGTCCTCCGGCCGCGCCGGCCTGCGGATCGTGATCGTGCTGAAGCGCGACGCGATCGCCAAGGTGGTCCTCAACAACCTCTACAAGCACACGCAGCTCCAGGACAACTTCCCGGCGAACATGCTGGCCCTGGTCGACGGCGTTCCGCGCACCCTCTCGCTCGACGGTTTCGTGCGCTACTGGGTGCGGCACCAGCTCGAGGTCGTGGTGCGGCGCACGCAGTTCTTGCTCGCCGAGGCCGAGAAGCGGCTGCACATTCTCGAGG
This sequence comes from Ruaniaceae bacterium KH17, assembly GCA_900199505.1. Taxonomy (GTDB): domain Bacteria; phylum Actinomycetota; class Actinomycetes; order Actinomycetales; family Actinomycetaceae; genus KH17. Next base: position 37,370 of record FZQV01000009.1, read on the forward strand.
GTTACCTGAAGGCGCTCGACGCCCTGGACGAGGTGATCGCGCTGATCCGCGCCTCCGCCTCCGCCGATGCTGCACGAGTCGGCTTGATGGAGCTGCTGGACATCGACGAGAAGCAGGCCGAGGCCATCCTCTCGATGCAGCTACGCCGCCTCGCCGCAATGGAGCGCCAGAAGATCCTCGACGAGCACGCCGAGGTCTCCGAGCGAGTGAAGGACTACCGCGACATCCTCGCGAAGCCCGAGCGGCAGCGGGACATCGTGCGCACCGAACTGCGCGAGATCGTCGACAAGTACGGCGACGAGCGCCGCACCCACATCCTCCCGTATGACGGCGACATGTCCGCGGAGGACCTGATCCCCGAGGAGGACGTGGTCGTCACGATCACACACGGCGGGTATGCGAAGCGCACGCGAACCGATAACTACCGTTCCCAACGGCGCGGGGGTAAGGGTGTGCGCGGGGCCTCCCTGCGGGGGGACGACGTCGTCGACCACTTCTTCGTGACCACCACCCACCACTGGCTACTGTTCTTCACGAACCTCGGCCGCGTGTACCGAGCGAAGGGCTACGAACTGCCGGAGGGCGGCCGCGATTCCAAGGGCCAGCACGTGGCGAATCTGCTTGCGTTCCAACCCGACGAGCGGATCGCTCAGGTGCTCGCCATTCGCGACTACGAGCAGGCGGATTACCTGGCGCTCGCCACGCGCAGTGGCCTCGTGAAGAAGACCCGGCTCGCCGAGTACGACTCCAACCGCACCGGTGGCGTGATCGCGATCAACCTACGCGAAGACGAGTCTGGGACCCCCGACGAGGTGGTGGGCGCTCAGCTCGTAAATGCGGATGAAGACTTGCTGCTGGTCTCCCGGCGCGGGATGTCGCTGCGGTTCACGGCGGACGATTCGCAGCTGCGGCCCATGGGGCGCCCAACCTCCGGTGTGCGGGGCATGGCGTTCCGTGAGGGTGACTCGTTGCTCACCATGGAGAAGGTGCTACCGGAGTCCGATCTGTTTGTGGTGACCGAGGGCGGCTTCGCGAAGCGCACGGCGGTGACCGAGTACCGGGTGCAGGGCCGTGGCGGCCTCGGCATCAAGGTGGCGAACCTCGTGGAATCGCGCGGCGATCTCGTGGGCGCGCTGATCCTTGAGCCCGGCCAGGACGTGCTCGTGATCATGGAGCGCGGCAAGATCGTGCGCTCGTCGATGGACGAGGTGAACCGAACCGGTCGCAACACCCAGGGTGTCACTTTCGCGAAGCCCGACGACGGCGATCGCATCATCGCGGTGGCGCGAAACATTGAAGACGACGAGGACGCGGAAGAGGAAACCCTCGGCTCTGGCGTAGACTCTGACGAGGCCGAAACGGCAGAGGAGAACTGATGAGTAGCTCGGCACCGCCACCTCCCCCCGAGGACACGACGGGGAGCCCTGAATCCACGGGAAGCGAACCCACGGCGACCTTCCCCACGCGGGCGAGCACCGTCACGGATGAGCCCACGTCGAGTTTCGACGCGGATGTGCTTGCCGAGCCAACCGTTACTGTGAGCGCGCCTGCAGCAACGCGGAGCATGGTACAGACCGAGCGCCCGCAGTTGCGTGGGGCGCCCAGCTCGGCCGGCCCGCGCCGTGTGCGGATGTCGATCACGCACGTCGATCCGTGGTCTGTGATGAAGCTGGCGTTCCTGCTCTCGGTGGCGATCGGCATCATGACCGTGGTTGCGGCCGCGCTCGTGTGGTCCGTGCTGGATTCGATGGAGGTGTTCGGGAAGATCTCCGAACTCCTCGAAGAGCTGCGCGTTCCGAAGCTGCTGGAGCTGATGCAATTCGTCGAGTTCGATTCGGTGCTCTCGATCTCTGTGCTGATCTCCGTGCTCAACATCGTGTTGATGACGGCGCTTTCCGCGATCATGGCGTTGCTGTACAACATCACCGCCGCGCTCGTGGGCGGCGTGCACATCACGATGATGGACGAGTAGCCGTCCGAGCGGGTGAGACACCTTCCACACCCAACCAGTTTGAGTCAGAGCCCCGATTCGGGATACTCTTTCTTGGCGCCATCTGGTGCATCGGGCCTATAGCTCAGTCGGTTAGAGCGCTTCCCTGATAAGGAAGAGGTCCCGCGTTCAAGTCGCGGTAGGCCCACCATTGAATGCGAGCGGGGAGTGATGTGCTCCCGGTTCCCGGGCGGCATGATGCCGGACAACCGAGAATGGAGTTGACCATGAAGAAGTTCGTGCTGATCGCTGTTGGGGCGGCGGCCGGCTGGATTGTCTGGTCGCGGGTGCAGCAGGAGCGCGCGGAGCGTGAGCTCTGGGCCGAGGTGACCGATTCCTTCGGCGAGACCCCCGAGTCCTACCGCGTGTAGCGCCGTCCCCCTCCAAACTTGTGCTCTGGGTGCACCTTTTTGACGCTCAACACCCCCAAACCGTGCACCTACAGCACAAGTTTGGGAATGGGTGGGGTTAGTGGCTGAGGACTGAGCGGGCGAGGCCTTCGTCCACCACCAGCTCGGTAATCAATCCTGCGGCGAGAGCGCCCTCGAGGCTCTGCCGCTTCGTGCGTCCGGAGACCACGCACAGCCGGTGCGGTATCTGCCGGATCGTGTCGAGCGGCGGCCCGCTTGAGCGCCCGTTGAGCGCGAGCCCATCGTCGCTGCCGTCGATTCGATAGAACACGGTGGCGCAATCTCCCACGATCCCGGAGTCCATGATCTCGGCCATGTCGACGGCGTCGAGGTAGCCGTCCGTATACACATGCGAGGGGACCTCCCCCTTAGGTGCGCCGAGTCCGAAAAAGAACAGGCCGACGTCGGCCTGGATGTCGAGCACACTTCGCACCGAACGCTCGCGCCACATGGCGAGTTTGGTCTCCGGATTGTCGAAGAAGGCGGGCACGGGGAACTCGTGGAGGGTTGCACCGAGCGCGTCGGCATAGCGGCCGAGTAGGTCGCCGGCGTAGGAGAGGCCCTCGGTGCGTAGGTTCATGGCGCCGTTCATCTGGACAACATGGACATCGTGCAACGGCTTGCTGGGCAGGTTCCGGGCCACGGCGGAGAGCGTGGCCCCCCACGCGAGTCCCACGGTGAGGTTGGAGCGCACCGCGGTGGCGAGGACCCCGGCGGCGGTGCGAGCCGTTCGCTGGAGGCGCTCGTAGCTCGAGGATGATGTGGGAACGGGAACCACGTGGGCGGTGACGCCGTAGCGATCGGAGAACTGTGCCTCGAGGTGGTTCCGCGCTTCCTGCGGCGAGTGGATCTTGATCTCCACGAGGCCAGTCTCGCGCGCGGCAGAAAGCAGTCGGGAGACGGAGGAACGTGAGGTGCTCAGCTCGCGCGCGATCGCGTCCATCGTCATGTCCTGCACGTAGTACAGCTGTGCGGCCTGGAGTGCGAGCCTGGTCCGGCCCGGGTCACTGATCATCGGCGGTCCCTTTCCCACTCAAGTATGCACGCCCGTTCGCTTCACTTCCCCTCCTTTCCCAACCGAACTGGTTAGAGCTCTGGCGTGCCGAGGTCCAGAGACGCCAGAGCTGCAACCACTTCTTGCTCGATCAGTGTGAGGGGGGTCGCGTTCAGGGGAACGGGTAGCGACGGTAGAATGGGCGAGGTCAATGAAGGAGACGTAGTGGAGCAGGACCGCCGGAAGCGGCGCCAGAGGATGATCGCGTGGATCGCGATCTTCGCGATGGTCGCGACCCCGCTCTTTGGCGTGGTTCTGTCACAGTTCTGAGGGACTGCTACGATACTCATCGTGCCTTCGGGTTGACGAGGGGCTATGGCGCAATTGGTAGCGCACCTGCTTTGCAAGCAGGGGGTTACGGGTTCGAGTCCCGTTAGCTCCACCGAAATATCAACGACTATCAGCCCTTGAGGGCTGGCTACTGGCTCCCGGTCCCACGGAAACCCCACGGACTGAAAACGAAACCCGCAAACTCGAGCCCACCGGCGGCCGGATATTTGCGGCCTCGCCCGCGAAAGACAGGGGCGGGGATCCCGCTGCGCATGACAGAGAACGCGCGGCCCGAACGCGGCCGGGCATGACAAGAGCCGGTGAGCTGTGCACGAGCACTGCCTCCGGCTCTTGTCAGTGAGAGCGGCTCAGCTGTCGAAGGGGACTGCCTGCCGCCCGCACCGTCTCCAGTGCTACCCGCTCGCCGACCGTCCGTGGTCACCATTCGCCCCACGGATATGGATCCGTGCCCTGAGCGGTCGCAGTCCGCCCCACTCTGCGGCGGTGGCTCTGCGGCCACGAGCCACGTGGGGATCCGCGGGGAATAAACCGCCGCGATCGCGCGTAGTGTCGGCAGAGAATTACCGAAGGAGGGACGCGTGACCGCAGTCCTGATTGGTGTTATCGCCGTACTTGTTGTGACGGCGGCGGCGGAACTGCTGTCCGAGAGGACCCGGATCGCCGCACCCATCCTGCTCCTCGCGATCGGCGCCGCCGTGGCGCGCATCCCCAATATGCCCGAGTTCGAGATCGATCCGGAACTCGTGCTCATGGTGATCCTGCCGCCACTGCTGTACTCCGCGGCGGTCAACATGCCGATCAATGAGTTCCGGCGGAACCTCATGCCGATCGGCACGCTCGCCATTGTGCTCGTGGCGGTCTCGGCCGCCGTGATCGGCTTCGTGGGCCGCGTGATGATCTGGATGCGCTCGAAGATCCACGAGGTCACGCCGGATACCGTGCTCTCGCTGGCCACCCCATTCGTTGCCTTCCTTCCCGCCGAGCACCTGCACGCTTCGGGCCTGGTGGCCGCCGTCGTCGCCGGGCTCGTGGCCAGCAGCCGGGGCCCGCGCGTTCTCACCCCCACGCAGCGCATGTCCTCCAAGACCACGTGGAACTCGCTGATGATGATCCTCGAATCGTCCGTTTTTCTGCTGATGGGCCTGGAACTCACCGCCGTCGTGGACGATCTACACGGCGACTCTTACGGCTGGCAGCTCGCCGCCGGGATCGCCGCGCTTGCCCTTGTGCTGTCGCTGGTGCTGCGCACGATCGTGGTCTTCCCGCTCTTGAGATGGCTCGCCCGCCGCTCGGAACGCCGCTCGCAGTACCGCCCGCAGCTCGAGAAGGCAACGCAACGTGTCGATGCCGCACTTGATTCTCCCGACGGCGCACCGGCCAACCCTGGGCGGGTGGCGGAGTTCCGGCAGCGCATGACGCGAATGATCTCGGATCTCGACTACCACTCGGATCACGCTCTCGGCCCGCGTGAAGGCGCAGTGATGATCTGGGCTGGCATGCGCGGGGCGATCACTCTGGCCGCCGCGCAGACCCTGCCGCTGGCCACGCCCCACCGGTCGTTCCTGATCTTCGTTGCATTCCTCGTGGCGGCGGGTTCGCTTCTGATCCAGGGCACCACGCTCAATCTCGCAGTGAAGCTGATCCGGCCGAGGGAGGCCGGAGAGGTCAATCCTGAGGAACACGAGGAGCTTCGGGCCATCTTGCGCGGCGCCGTACGGACGGCAACGCCGCCCCAACCGATCCAGGACCTCCTCGCAAAGATGGATCCGGATGCCGATTCGGAGGAGCTCCGCAAGGCGGCCGTCGCCCTCGCCCGCCAGCAGTTCGAGGCGATGCGCGCCCATTCCGCCGACGACGTCGGGCCGGGCGGTCCACCATCGCCCCTTTCGAAAATCTCTCCCGAGGAACGACGTGCCGTGGTCCAGACCTCCTACGACTACGCACTCGCGCTCATCTCGGCGCAGCGTGACGCCCTGCTGGATGCGAATGACACGGGCGTGTTCAGCCCCGAGGCGATCGGCGAAGCACTCGACCGGCTCGACGCGGACCAGCTCTCGCTAGAGACCCGCGCCGTCTCGCTCAACTGACGGCCGCTGTGGGCCGCGCGTTCCACAAGTTGCGTGCTGGTCCCGTAATGACTCAGGTTTGGCGGGACGTGGACGCAAGTTCGTGCATCAGGGCCGGCGGGGCCACGCGCGGCTAGCCAATCAGGTTGCCCGCTACGACGGCGGCGCCCAACGCGGCGGCTCCGATCAGGAGGGACCGCAGAATCGTGGGGAGCACGCGTGTGTGGCCGAGCTTCGAGAGGACGAGCGCGGTGATCACGAGCGATATCGCCACACCCACGACGATGTACTCCTCGACCCACATCCGAGGGACGAAGAAGGAGACGAGCACCGGCACGAGCGATCCCAGGAGGAAGAACAAGCCGGAGCCGAGCGCTTCACGGAATGGCTCGCTGGGAGTGAGCACCTCCGTAATCCCGTACTCCGTCTCGAGTTGGGCAGAGAGGGCATCGACAGCGCTGAGTTCCTCGGCGACAGCGCGCGCGGTGTCCTGACTCAAGCCCTTCGCCTGGAAGTGCTCCACCAGCTCCGCGATCTCTTCCTCGGGGCTCAGCTCTAGCAGGCGTTGCTCTTCGCGAATCAGGTCCCGCTGAACCTCCAGCTCCGCCGCCTCTTCGCTGTATTTCGCGCCACCCACCGAAACAGCACCGGCCAGGGCAGCAACGGAGGCGATGATCGGCACGAAGCCCACGTCCATGACCGCCAAACCTTCGGCCAGGCCCCCGACTGCAAGGACGCCGTCGTTCACATCGGCCACACGCGAGCGGATCATCTCGGGGGAGGGCTGGAAGCGACCAAGTGCGCCGGGCATGACGCTACATCCCAGCTATCACAACGGTCTCGCTCACACCGGAAGTGTATTCCAGGTGGCCCGCAATTGAGGCTCGCTACGTTGTGTGGGGCCGCAAGATCCGAGGCTGTGCCAGCCGGCGTTGCCAGCTAACTCCCAGAGAACTCGTAGGAGAGGCACATGGCCGGTACAGGCTCCGCGCAGACTCGGTTGGTTGTCTTGTCTTGGACGGGCAGACCCGCCCCACACAGAAGGAACGATGATGAAACGCCGCCTCACCACCCAAGCCACCGCTTCACTCGCCGCGATCCTGCTCATCGCCGGGTGCTCAGCTGGCGCCTCGGATGACACCATAGCAACGTCTCCGGGCGAAGCCGCGGCAGTCGAGACGACCACCGAACCCACCGAGGAATCGAACGAAACAGCCGATGCTGCGGGACCCGCGACCAGTACGTCCGCTACGTCCGAGCTGGTGGACGTGGACTGGGACTCCCTGCCCACCACTGAGGTTGAACTGACCGACGACGGCCTGACCATTACTGAAGCCGGCACCTATGTGCTGACCGGCGAATCCGCCGGCCAGGTCGCCGTGGATACGGACGGCTACGTGCGGCTGATCCTCGACGGCGTCACCATTAACTCCGCCGAAGGTGCCGCCATCCAGATCGACAACGCCGAACTCGCCGTGATCGAGCTTGCGGACGGGGCCACTAACACGATCTCCGATTCCGCCACCCGTAGTGACGAAGAGATCGATGGCGCGATCTATTCGTCCGATGGCCTCGTCGTCACCGGCACCGGCACCCTGAACGTAACCGCGAACTTCGCCGACGGCGTCGTGGGCAAGGACGATCTGTGGATCGAATCCGGCACCATCAACGTGACCAGTGTTGACGACGGCATCCGTGGGAAGGATTCGCTGAATATCTCCGGCGGGACCATCACGATCGACGCACAGGGCGACGGCATGAAGTCCTCGAATGACACCGATCTTGGCCTCGGCCAGCTGAACATCACCGGCGGCGACATCACGATCACCACCGGCGACGACGCGATCAAGGCCGAGCAGGCGCTTACGATCAGTGGCGGGACGATCGAGATCGTCTCCTCTGTGGAGGGCATTGAGGCGCCCGTCATCGTGATTGACGGCGGTGACATCAGCGTCAACGCCTCCGACGACGGCATAAACGCCTCCGCCTCCGACATCGTCCTCGAGGGGCTGAGCATCACCATCAACGACGGCAACATCACGATCGTGATGGGCGCCGGTGACACAGACGCGATTGACTCCAACGGCGACTTGACGGTCAACGGTGGCACGCTCAACATCACCGCGCAATCCGCGTTCGATTACGACGGCACCGGGACCCTGACCGGCGGCACGATCAACGTGAACGGCGAGGCGTGGACCGAACTCACCCAGACTGGCCCCGGCGCCGGCGGGATGGGCGGCGGCATGGGCGGCCCCGGCGGCGGCCAGCCCGGCGGTGACATGGGCGGTCCTGGGCAGAACGGCTAACCCCCCACACGCGCAGCTCTCCGGTGGCGCGGAGACTCGCAGAGCAGATGCCCCGACCGATGAGGCCGGGGCATCGTCGCGCTGTTGTGGAGTTCTCATCCTTCTATTCGGCGCAATAGAAGGGCGAGAACTCCACAACGTGAGCGTGGCCCTCCGTTGCGCTTACTCGTCGAGCTTCTGGGCGTCGCGGGGCGGGGTGGGGTGCGCGGGTAGGCCTACGATGAACCCATGACCCGCTATCCCCTCACTGTTGACGGCGCCGTCGAACTTGCCGTCGTTGATCGCGGCGGTTTCGACGAATCGCGTCATATTGGAGCCGCCGTGGTGGTTGACGCGTCCGGCAACGTCCTGCGCGAGCTGGGCGATGGCGGCGCGAGCATCTACCCGCGCTCCTCGATGAAGCCATTCCAGGCGCTCGCCGTACGCCGCAGTGGCGCGGTTTTCCGGGACGCCGAGCTGGCCCTCTCGAGTGCGAGCCACGCGGGGAGCCTGCGGCACCAGGAGGTTGTGTCCGCGATGCTCGCCGCACACGGCAACACCGAGGACGATCTCGGCTGCCCGCCTGCGTATCCTCTCGATCCCGACGGCGCCCGGCTGGCCTCCGGTGAACGTCGCCTGGCGATGAACTGCTCGGGCAAACACGCCGCAATGCTGGCCGCGTGCCGCGTCAACGGTTGGGACCTGGCCAGCTATCTCGACCCGGCCCATCCCCTCCAAACGACGGTGATCGCCGTCGTCCAAGAATTCATGGGCGAGCGGATCGACCATACTGCCCCCGACGGCTGTGGGGCGCCCGTGTTCCCGGTGACTCTGCGCGGGCTCGCGGGCGGGATTGGGCGTCTCGTGAACGGGGGCGATCCGGACACGCAGGAGCTCGTCGCGGCGGTGCTCGCGAACCCGTGGGCGATCGACGGCGAGGGGCGCGCGGATACCACCGTGATCGAGTCACTCGGGGTCTACTCCAAGGGTGGCGCAGAGGGCGTGATGACGATGGGCGTGCCAGGTGGCCCTGCGGTAGCGGTGAAGACCCTCGATGGCTCGCCGCGCGCCGGAACCCTCGCGGCGCTGACCCTGCTCGTGAGTGTGGGCGCGCTCGATGCCGACGCCGTTGCGCCCGTGCTCGAGAAGGCGGTGTCACCAGTACTCGGCCGCGGTAAGCGTGTTGGTCGCGTCCGCCCCGGGGCCGCGCTCACCGCTCGTTGAGCGAGGGCGCGAACGGCCACAGCGAACTGACCTAGCGTCAGATCCGTGCGGATGTGGAGCAAATGGCCATCTATTCCGCGGAATAGATGGCCATCTGCTCCATGAGACGCGCTCGTTGACGCGCGGGTAGAGTGCGTGGCTGTTGGTGGTCGAAGAGCGACCCCCAGCGACGCTCAGACGGTGGGCTTCTCGGCCACGAGCAGAACGTTGGTCCAGGACCAGGGATCGGGGGCGCCGTCGGACAGGAACACTTCGGCCGCTGGAGCAAAGCGATTCGCGATCAGCCACGGGTTCTGGATCGGCCGCGCGTCCGGCGTGACCACGAACCCCGCGCCCTCGAGCCGCGCCACCCAATCGGCCGGAGAGAAGAAGCAGAACCTCTCGTGCGCCTCGGAATACCAGGAGTTCAGGTAGTCCTTCTTCGACAGGAACTCGTACAGATCCGCCCGCCGCAGCTCCACGTACTCCTCGCCCCCGACGGCGACCTCCCGGTAGGAGATCTGGTCGCCCTCCTCGCGGCGGAAGTCCTGGGCGAACTGCCTGAAACGCGCCGCGGAAGAAAGCCCGCCAAGCTCGGACGCGCTCAACTGTGCCACGTGCGAGCCCGAGCGCCCTGCCAGCTGCGCCGATCGGTCATCCGGTGTCGGCCCGCCTGGGGCGCCATCGTCGGAACGGAAGCGGACCAGCACGGGTTCGTCACCGCCGTCGGGCCCCACCACATCGAAGTTGATCCACACGCCGCCCGGCCGCAGCATCGTGAACACCCGCTCGCAGAACTCCTCGAGCGCCACCGGGCCGAGGTAGGAGTAGATCTCGTGCGTGAGCGCCATCGTGATCACGGTGTCCAGCGAGTTTGGCTCGAACAGCGTGGTCTGCATGATGTTGCGCTGGTGGAAGAAGACGTTCGCGTCCCCAAACTCGCCGATTGCCGCCCGCTGCAGGCAGATCTCGTATAGCGGCCGCGCCACCTCCACCCCGTAGAAGTCGGACTCGAACAGCGCCGGACGCTCGCTCAGGAGCTTGATTGTCTGGCCGGTTGCGCAGCCAACGTCCACGATCCGGCCCGGCCGCACCAGATGCGCGAACTCGCCCACCTTGCGCCACGCGTTGTCCTCGAACGCGGCGCGATAGCTGGCGTAATCGCGGGTGATGGTGATGTCGCCGTCGTCGGAATCGATGAGCGGATCGGCGTAGACCTGCCGGATCGTCTCCGCGAGCCCGTAGCGGCGATAGTGGGCGAGCGCCGCGGGGTGTATGGCCTGGATGACGCTCGGATCCTCCAGCCCGACGGCGATCACTCGCTCCACGAGGTCCCACGGCCTGGGCAGGTCCTCGCCATCGGGTGTGGCGCCGAGCTCGAAGGTGTCGATCGTGTAGCCGAGGCGCTCGTAATCGGCGATCACGGCTGGGGTGGAGCAGGCCACGATCGTGGTGGTGGGGGTCATGGTGACCGCGCCGCCGCTCTGCGTGCGGATCTCCTCAATGACGTAATGCGCGAAGTCCGGTTTTGGCTGACGGTTGGCGATCAGGAACGTGCGCGAGGGGAGCTCCTCCACCGCCGCGACCGCCTCGATCAGGCCGAGCCGGCGCGTGCCAGGGATGGGGTTGCGCTGTGTGCCGCCGTGGTTGGCGCTGGTGATCGCCCAGATCACCTCGGCGCCGGGGTGTGCCGCCAGGAGTTGCTGGAGGCGCGCCACCTGGAACCTAGTCACCAGGTGGTGCCGCCCGGGGAAGAGAATGTACCGCACGTGAATCACCTTAGTGTGCCAGTCTGGGCACGACTCTACTCACGACGTATTCCGGCCGCTCCTGATCGATTCGCGAGATAGGCGGGCAATCGAGGGCGTGTCTCCCTATTCCACGGCTACTACGCGTCGGCGTGTGGGCGGATGGCTTCGTTGTCGTCGGTCAACGATGCTTCGGCATCGACTCCCTCCTTCCGCCTCGCCAGCCACTCCACACACCACCTAACCAAGTACCACTAGTCGCGGGTTGAGCTCGAACCCACCGATCGGCGTGCTCCTGAAAGGTGTTTCCTGAGTGCGCCGCAGACACGCGAGTGGAAACGTGGCATGTGGTGTCTTCACCCGTTGGATGCCTGACCGCGGGCGCGCCTTCCGGGCCGCTCTCACTGCATCTCCGCTCGCCCCGTTGGCTCGGTCAACGCGCTTCACGTGCGCATCGGTGGATTCAGGCTCAAGGAGCGTCCGGGGCAGTGTCCCGCATGATTGGCGGGTGTAGCGAGGTCGCGTCCCCGGCCCGGTACAGTGTGGCTGGCCGGCCCCGCCCACCGGAGCGGACGCCGTCGTCCTCGACGAAACCTCTCGAGGTGAGCACCTTCCGCGAGAAGTTACGCGGATCGAGCTCCACGCCCCACGCGGCCTCGTAGACACTCCGCAGCTCACTCATTGTGAACTGGGGTGGGCAGAAGCGCGTGGCGATCGTGGTGTACTCGAGCTTCGACTTGGCGCGTTCCAGCCCGACGGCGGCGATCGAGTCGTGATCGAAGGCGAGGGTGGGGAGGTCGTTGACTGGGCACCAGCGGGCGCCGCGCGCGTCCGAGCCGGCTGCCAAGTCACCGAGTTCCGCCGCGAGCACGAGGTAGGCCACGGAGACGACGCGGCCACGCGGGTCGCGATCCACCGCGCCGAACGAGGCGAGCTGCTCCAGGTGCGCGACCTCGAGATCGAGCCCGGTCTCTTCCTTCAGCTCGCGGAGCGCGGCTTCGTCGAGAGATTCGCCCTCGAGCACGAAGCCGCCGGGGAGTGCCGGCTGGTCCTCGAACGGCGGGATGCCGCGGTCCACGATCGCGAGGTTGAGGACGCCGTCGGCCATCGTCAGGACCACGAGGTCCACGGCAACGGCCAGCTTCGGAATCTCCACCACTCCAGATTAGCGTCACCCTGACACGCCCGTGAGCGGTTCGGCGGGGTGCGCCGCCTCCCGTGCCGAGGCACCCGTGCCGCTCCCGCTTGCGGCGCTGGCACCACCCGGGCACGCACCGCGCACGGCTCGCACGCCGAAGTGGTAGCCGTGTTGGCGCCTCGCGGCGCTGGCGTGCCAGAGCTACAACCACTCGCTCCACACGCAATAAATGTCAGGTTGACACATTAGGGATGTGGAGAATAGTGTCTAAGTGACGTAAAACAAAGGAGGACACCATGACTACCATCCGCCGCTTCCCGTTCGTCTCACACGCAACGAGCACCGCCACCCGCGTCCTGATCCAGGCGCGCGGCGGAACTCTCATCCCGCGCGGTGCGGGCGCCTCGTTCTGGTTCCGCCCGCTCGGCACCACGCTCTCCGAGGTACCGGTGGAGGACCTCGAGCTCGGCACGATCTTCACCGTCACCACCGTGGACCGGCAGGAGGTGAGCGTGCAGGCCGCGCTGACCGTCCGGATCGCGAACCCCGAGGCTGCCGCGCGCCGCATGGACTTCAGCGTGGCCCCGGTGACTGGCGAGTGGAATGGCCGCCCCCTCCAGCAACTGCACGATCGCATCGCCGAACTCGCTCGGCAGTACGCCACCCGCGCCTGCGCCTCGCTCACCCTCGAGGCCGTCCTCGAGAGCGGACTCGTCACCATGCGTGAGGCCATCGCCGAGGGCATTGCGGCGGAGACCAACCTGCGTGAGGCGGGGATCGACGTCGTCGGAATCCGTGTGGTGGCAGTCCGGCCCGACGACGAGATCGAACGGGCCCTCCAGAACAAGGTCCGCGAGGCGATCCACGCCGAGTCCGACCGTGCCACTTACGATCGCCGCGCGCAGGCCGTGGACCGCGAGCGCGCAATCAAGGAGAACGAGCTGAACAACCGCACCGAGCTCGCCCGCCGCGAGGCCGAACTGGTGGAGCTCTCGGGTGCGAATGAGCGCCGCAGGACCGAGCAGGAGCTGGAACGTGATGAGCTACGTACCCGCGCCGTCGTCGCGAACAAGAAGCTCGGCGTGGACGCTCGCGTGGACGAGATCGTGCGCGTGGCCGAGGCCGAGAACACGGCGCTCGCCACCCGGCTGGAGGAGTACCGTGGTGCGGATCTGCCCGCGTTACTCGCGGCAATCGCCCCGGACGTGCTGGCGGCTCTGCCCTCGGTCGAGTCGCTCACAATCACGCCCGACATGCTGGCCGGCGCGCTCGGCAAGGTCCTGGAGCAGGCGCGATGAGCGCCCCGCGGTGGCGCGAGCGCCCGTCCCAGCTCCGCCACGTGCGCCCCACTGCACACAAATGGAGCAAGACTCGACCCACGACGCGTCGAGGGTCGAATCCTGCTCAGATAGTGCTCGCGGCAGGGGCGGTGCGCGGGGAACCAGTGCTCCAGCCCACGCGGACGGGTATTTCTCTCGGAGGTGTGCCGTGAGCGCGCCGCGGCTCGTTGTGGTGCATCGCCGCACGCAGCTGGCGGAGCTGCTCGCCGAGCACTCCACCATGGCGGCGGTCGAGTTCTTCCTGGAGACCAGGGGGCAACGCACCGAGCCGCTCGTGGCTGCGGACGAGGCGCAGAACATCGCCCTCGCCGCGGCCACGAACGCCGTGCCGGTCGAGTGGCGGCAGGCCATCGTGGAGCGCGCGCAGCTCAGCCGCTTTCTCTTCGAGCCCGACGACGTCGTGGTAGTCGTGGGCCAGGACGGGCTCGTTCCCAACGTGGCCAAGTACCTCGACGCGCAGCTCGTGTTCGGGGTGAGCCCCGGGGCGCCCGGACTACTCTGCCCACACGGCGTGGCCGAGCTGAAGCCGTTCTTCGGGGGCACCGCCGAATTCGCGGTGGGGGAGCGGCAGATGGTTGAGGCTCAGGTGGACGATGGCCAGTCGCTCATCGCGCTCAACGAGATCTTCGTGGGCGACCGCGGGCACCAGTCTGCGCGGTATCGGATAGAGGTGGGCGAGCGGGACGAGATGCAGTCCTCCTCCGGGCTGATCGTGGGCACCGGCACCGGTGCCACCGGGTGGCTCGCCTCGCTGTGGGCGCAGTCCCGTCCCAGATTCACTCTGCCCGCGCCGGGCTCTGCGGACCTGGCCTACTTCGTGCGCGAGGCCTGGCCATCGCCGTCGACAGGGACCAGCCTCGTGGCGGGTCTCATCGAGCCCGACGGCGAGGTGCGGCTCCGCTCGCAGTCCTCCTTGGTCGCGTTCGGGGATGGCATCGAGCGCGATCACCTCCGCATCGAGTGGGGGCAGGAAGTAACGCTCCGCCGCTCCAAGCGCACGCTTCGGCTCGCGACGATTTCTCGCTGAAATCCGTACACCAGCTGGTCAAAACACCCCTCAGAGGCGGCTAATTGCCTACTGGTGTACGAATCTCAGCGGATTGCCTGAGTGAGGCTCCCACTCAGTTTCCAGGTTGGCGAGTCACCAGCCCTTGGGGAGTGGGCGGCCTTCCTGATATCCGGCGGCAGACTGCACTCCCACGATGGCCCGCTCAGAGAACTCCTCGAGGCTGCGCGCACCCGCATAGGTGCAGGCGGAGCGGACACCGGAGGTGATCTCATCGATCAGGTCCTCAACCCCCGGCCGCGCCGGATTCAGGTACATCCGCGAGGAGGAGATGCCCTCCTCGTAGAGCGCCTTACGCGCGCGGTCGAAGGAGTTGTTGTTGGCCGTGCGGGCCGCAACGGCGCGGGCCGAGGCCATGCCAAAGCTCTCCTTGTAGAACCGGCCTTCGCCGTCCTTATGGAGATCGCCAGGGGACTCGTAGGTGCCGGCGAACCAGGAGCCGATCATCACCTGGCTCGCGCCGGCCGCGATCGCGAGGGCCACGTCGCGCGGGTGGCGGACTCCGCCATCGGCCCACACGTGCTTACCGAGCTCGCGCGCAGCGGTGGCGGTTTCGAGAACCGCAGAGAACTGTGGCCGTCCGACGCCGGTCTGCATGCGCGTGGTGCACATGGCGCCTGGCCCCACGCCCACCTTGATGATGTCCGCGCCAGCCTCGATCAACTCGATCGTGCCCGCGGCCGAGACCACGTTTCCGGCCACGACCGGCACCTTCGGGTCGAGCGCGCGCACGAGCTTCAGCGCCTCGATCATCTTGGCCTGGTGGCCGTGCGCGGTGTCCACCACGAGGGTATCCACGCCTGCCTCGAGGAGCGCCGCGGCCTTCGCCTGTACATCCCCGTTCACGCCCACGGCCGCGCCCACGCGCATCGCGCCGCGTGCGTCCACGGCCGGGCGGTACACGCTCGAACGGACGAGCCCCTTGGACGTGATCAGGCCGATCAGCTTGCCATCGCGCACCACCGGCGCGAGATGCAGGCGCTGCGACTCCAGCTGCTCATAGACCCGCTGCAGCGCGCCCTCGCCCTCCAGCTCGGCGGCGTCGATCACCACGGGGTTTGGCGACATCACGCGCGAGACCTGCGCGTACTGGTCCACGCCCGCGCAGTCCCGCGTGGTCACGATGCCCACCGGCGAGCCGTTCTCCACCACCACGGCGGTGTCATGCGAGCGCTTGGGAATCAGGCTGAGCACGGAGGCGACCGGCATCTCGGGGGAGACGACGATCGGAGTCTCCACGACGTCGTCGGCCGACTTCACCGTCTGCACCACCGAAGCCACGACCTCCACCGGGATGTCCTGCGGGATGATCGCCATGCCACCACGGCGCGCGACCGTCTCGGCCATGCGGCGGCCGGACACGGCGGTCATGTTGGCGACCACGAGCGGGATCGTGGTGCCGGTGCCGTCGGTGGTGGCCAGATCGACGTCGAACCGGGAGGTCACATCGGAGCGTGACGGGACCAGGAAAACGTCACCGTACGTCATGTCGTGCTGGGGTGGGTGGCCTTCGTGAAACTGCATGGCTTCAGGGTAGGCGAAAAGGGAGTGCGGGAGCAGGTTAGTCCGCGAGCGTTCCGCGCAGCACGAGCGAGAGCGCCACGGCCGCATCGATCTCCACGCGGCGGCTGGAGACCGATTCCACGTTGAGACCCACGGGCACGCCGAGGCGGCGGCCATACTGAACCATGTCCACGGCGATCGAGCGGGAGAGTTCCAGCGAGGCCGCGAGCGTGCTTTCCGCACGGCGCAGATCGCGCCGCATCCAGCCGGGCACCTTGACGCCGAGCCATTCGAGGAAGTCGAGGGTCTTGAGCGAGCCGCACACCGAGAGGGTGAAGACCACCGGGACGGGCGTGATCCCGCGGGCTTCACACTCGTCCGCATATGCCGCGAGCACGTCCTTCGCGGCGTTCGAGTCGTAGAGGATCTGGCTCACGAAGAACTGCGCTCCGGACTCTTGCTTGCCGAGCATCCGCAGATGCTCATCGCCCCGATTGGTGTGGCGTTCGGGAATCAGGATCGCGCCCGTCACGAGATCGGGGCGCAACTCCTGGCGTAGCTCGTACGCACGGCGCAGTGACGTCGATCCTTGGTTGCTGCTCGAGGAGGCGCCCACCAGCACGGTCATCACCTGATCGGCGTCGGCGTTCTGCAACCACTGCGCGAGCTCCGGCTCGGAGTACTTGCCCACCGCGCGGTAGATCACCGTGGATTTGTGCCAATCGCGCAGGTGGTGCGCGAGGTACTCGCCGGGATCGTGCGTGGGCAGGAACGGGAATGGGCGCGCGTCCGGGTTGCGATCCTGCTCCTCGGCGATGTCATACAGCGCGATGCCGTCCGCATTCGCGGCGCGCAGGCGATCGAGATTCGCCTCCGTGATCTGACTTAGCCGATCGGGAGGCGTGGCGGCCTTCGGCGGCGTGATCCCAAAGAGGAGGAATCCGCCCCGGCCTTCGCGAACTGACTGCACCACATCCACACGGGGGACTCTACATAGCCCCGGCCCGACGGCGTCGGGCCATCTCAGGAGTTGATGCTCAGTTGGGTTACGGCACCGATGTTAGGGAGGGACAGGGGCGGCCGGGGGCAGGTGGGGCGAGAGTTGGGAAGGCCCGGAGGGAGAGCTGTTACTCGGTTGGATTGTTCAGCGGAGTGAGCAACGGAGCCGCGCAAGCGTGGAGCTTGGCAGTTGATGAACGCTGAGCGTTCATGGAGTGCCAAGATCTAGTCCGTGAGGAGTTCCTCGACGCCGTGGTCGCCATGGGTGGAAACCCAGAACCAGCCGGCCAGGATGAGGCCGATGATCAGGAGCACGCTGGTGAGGATGAACGGCCAGGTGCGGTGCACGCTCGAGAGCCCGCCGGCGATCCAGCCGAAGGGTGCGGTCACGAGCATCACGCCCGTGCGCTGAATCGCCATCACGCGCGAGCGCTCCTCCTTGTTGACGTGCAGCGCCACGAGGGATTCGGAGAGCATGAACATGATGCCCATCCCGAACGCGTCGAAGAGGAGGCAGAGCGCGAGGAGGCCGTAGACGGTGGTGGTGGCGACGCCGTCGGGGGCTGGAATCAGGACGAGGAGAACCTGGCCGAGCAAATACACCGCGAAACCGAGGATGGTGGGCAGCCGCAAGCTTCGGCGGTTCAGCAACGGCGGAATGATCGTGAAGAAGAAGATGACCGAGAGGATCGAGCGAACCATCGGGGCGAAGGGCAGCAATGCCACGGGCACGTTCAGGTGCTCACTGACGACCACCTGCCAGAACGTGGTGTTAATGATCGAGACCGCCCCCACGATCGCCATGATCACCAGCGAGAAGATGGTGCCCTTCGAGTGGATGATCAGGGGGATGACGTTGCCGTATTCACGCAGCGACTTCCAGATGCTCACGCCCTTGGTTTCGCGCATGCGGACCATGCCGGTGGCGGTCTCGGTGCTGTAGCGGAACAGGAGCCAGACCTTCAGCGACATGATGATCGCGGCGTTCACGTAGAGGATACGGACCGCCGGCTCGAGGCCGAGGTTCGAGACGAGGAGGGCGGCGATGGGGGCGAAGAGTGCCGAGGTGTCGGCGGCGACTTTGACGAGGGAGTAGACGCGGGGAATCTGGGCGCGGTTCACATCCTCAACCAGCAGGCAGTCCCACGAGTTCTGCGTGACCTGCCAGACGCCGTTGATGAGGGAGGCGATGAGGAACCACCAGAAGTTCTGTGCGAGCGCCCAGATGATGCAGGGCACCACCCACGCGATCACGTCGAAGAGTGCGGTGGTGACGCGGCGACCAAGCTTGTCCGTGATGACGCCGCTGAGCAGGCCGAACACCATCTGCGAGAGCATCGACACCGTGGCGAGGAAGCCGATCTGGGCGTCTTTCAGGCCGAGCGCGAGCATGTAGACGGACGCATACGGCAGCACCAGCTGCATCGACAGGCCCCACATGGGCTCCGTAAAGACGGCCGCACGCCCGTTCCCGCGGAGAGTGAGCAGGGTGTGAATTAGGGAATTACGCGAGCGAGGCACCAGGCAAGACTACGGCCTGCCGCGTGATTCCAACGATTCCGCGGGAGCCTCGCCCCGGCTTTACGCCCGCTCCCTCCCGCTCTTCCCAAACTTGTGCTGCTCGTCCCAGTCTTCGCGGGCTGTTAGCGCTCACGTATGGGATGAACAGCACAAGTTCTCTGGTGGTTGCTGGTGGGCCGGGTGCTCGCCGGTTCGGTTGGAAAGGCGCCGCCTAGCCCGCGATCTGGTGGGGATCCAGCA
This sequence comes from Ruaniaceae bacterium KH17, assembly GCA_900199505.1. Classification (GTDB taxonomy): domain Bacteria; phylum Actinomycetota; class Actinomycetes; order Actinomycetales; family Actinomycetaceae; genus KH17. The sequence goes on from FZQV01000009.1 coordinate 56,227, forward strand.
CGATCGGGACTCGTGCCCAACCGCTACCCGGGGCCAGCTCGCGGACCGGACCTCGCTCGTGGGACATGCCGATCGCCGTCGTGCCCTCGAGCAGTGCCCAGATGATGACGCGCAGCTCCATCAGCGTGAGCGCCCGGCCGGGGCACACGTGAGGGCCGATCCCGAACACGAGGTTCGCGGCGGCGTGCTCCGCTGGGTTGAAGGAGTCCGGCTCCTCGAAGACCTCGGGGTCGCGATTCGCGGCGGTCCAGTTGAGAATCACCCGCGTCCCGACGGCGATCGACTCACCCCGCACTTCCGTGTCCCGTGTGGTGATGCGACGGTTGGACACGAAGGGATCGTCGATGCGGAGGATCTCCTCGATTGCGTCCTCGAAGTCCTGTGTGCGGCCGGCGGCAACGAGGCCGCGAAGGTGGCTCTGGAGCGCCACATCGGTGGCGAGGTGATGCACGATCACGCCCACGGATGCGGCGAGGGAGCCGAGATCTCCGGCGGTCCAGTTGCGCAGGATCGAGACGATCTCGGCGTCCTCGAGGGGGCGGCCGTCCACCGTGTCCCGCATGAGTCGGGAGGTGACGTCATCGATCTCGCCGGAGCGGCGCGGCTCGAGAAGGGAGCGGATGATCGCGTCGAACCGCTCAGCGACCGCCGCCATGCGGGCGCGATCGCCGGAGCGGGTGGCGGCGTGGTTATCGGCCACCCATTGCACGAGTTCGTCCTCGATCTCGCGTGGCCAGCCGAGCCAGGTACTCTGCGTGCGCACGGCGAAGGGGGTGCCGATGTCGAGGACGGTGCGCACGGTGACGCCGCGGGGGAGCGCGGCCACGATCGCTGTGGCGTGGTCGCGGGCTTGGGGCTCCTGTGCCGCCACCTCGTCGTCGGTCAGATAGGTGTCGATGAGGTCCCGGTAGGCGCGGTGCTCGGCGCCGTCGAGGCTGTTGGGGAGGGCTCGGTGTGCCGAGACCGCGCTGGAGAAAGTCTCCGGATCGAGCGCGGCGCTCGCCACATCGAAGTGATTGAGCAGCATGACCGAGCCATCGGCGTGTCGCACCACGGGGCATTCGGCACGCTGCGCATCCAGCTGAACGCGCAGGTCCGGGTACGTTCCGGCCTCGGCATGGGGGTCAACCTGAGGGTCCATGCCTCGAGCCTACGCCCGCCGCCTCGCGACCTCCTCCTGTTCGGTCTCGCACGGCACTAGTTGAGCCGTGGGGTACGCATCAGCGCTGATACGTCCCGCACAGCTCAACTTCCGTACAGCTCGGCGGCGCGGGGAGAGGGCGAGCGCGATTGGGGTAGGGAGAGAGTGCGCGGGGAGAGGCGGGCTACGGCCAGGTGAGACCGAGCGTTCCCTCGACTCGGGCGCGCTCGTCCGCAATCGAGAAGTCCACCTCGGGCCAGCCGGGGTGCATCGTCTCGAGGTGGGAGATCACGATCCGCTGCACGGCGGCGCGGGCGTACCACTTGTTGTTGGCGGGAATCACGAACCACGGCGCGTGCGGCGCGCTGGTGCGGTCAAGCGCGATCTGGAACGCCTCCATGTAGTCGTCCCACAGCTCGCGTTCGTCGATGTCACCGGGGTTGTACTTCCAGTGCTTCTCGGGATCGTCGAGGCGTGCGAGCAGCCGCGCCGCCTGCTCTTCGGGCGAAATGTGGAGCATGAACTTCACAATCCGGACGCCGTCGTCGGCGATCCGCTTCTCGAAATCGGCGATCGCCCCATAGCGGCGCTCGATCTCCTCCGGCGGGGCGAAGCCGCGCACTCGCTGGATCAGCACGTCCTCGTAGTGTGAGCGATCGAAGACCCCGATCATGCCCGGCTCCGGCACCCGCGGCTCCACGCGCCAGAGGAAGTCGTGCTTACGCTCCTCCTCGTTCGGCTTCTTGAATGAGGTCAGCTGCAGGCCGTACGGCTCGATCAGCGAGAACACGTGGTTCACGATCCCGCCCTTGCCCGCGGCGTCCATCGCCTGGAGCACCACCAGCAACCGGTCGACGGCGTCCCCCCGGCTTTGGGCGAACAGTTTCTCCTGGTGTTCGCGCAACTCTTGGGCTGAGTCCGCGAGTTCCTTCTCTGCCTCCTTCTTGTCAGCTTTCGTTCCCGGCGTGGAGCCCGGATCGACCGCGGACAGCTCGAAGCCTTCGCTCACGCGCAACAGCTCGGCGGGGGACTCTTTCCAAAACTTCTTTGCCATGGTGCCTCCTTGGGGTCTCCCCGATTATGTCCCACGAAGACATAACGTTGACCGGCATGCTCGGAAGATTGCCTAGGAACGCCACGTTTTCGCGTTACGTTTCCGTTACCTTTGCTCTATCATTATCAAAAATGTGAGCAATCAAAGGAGAGTGTTCGTGTCGTGTGGCATCCCCGGGCCATCTCCTTCTGTGCGATCGGTGTCACGGACCGCCGTCGGGCTGATCCGGCTCTTCTCCGGCGTGGGAATTCTTGCCGTGCTCGGCTACACATATGCGTTGGGGATTGTGGCCGGGCGGACCAGCCTGCTGAACTTCTTCGGATTCTTCACGAACAGCTCGAGCCTACTCGCGGCACTCGTCCTCATTACGGCCGGGACCCATCTCGCGATCGGATCGGAGGCACCTTCGTGGCTCGCCACGGCGCGCGCGGCCATTGGCACCGCCCTCCTCGTGGTGGGGGTGGGCTACAACGCGTCGGGGCTTGTGGGAACGGCGCCCGCATGGGTGAGCCTACTCCTGCACACGATCGTGCCGATCGCGATGCTCCTCGATTGGGCGCTGATAGGGGATCGTGGCCCGCTCGCGTGGCGCCACCTGTGGCGCGTGCTGGTCTACCCGGCTGCGTGGCTGATGATGATCCGCTGGCGCTGGAACGCGCACGAGTGGGTGCCGTATGAGTTCCTGCGCCCGACCCACGGACCGCTCGCGCTGATGCTCGCGCTCGCTGTCCTCCTTGCGGGCATGCTCCTCGCGGCCGGGCTCTTCTGGGCGCTCAGCCGTTACAGAGGGCTCGCGCTTTCGCCGGCCACGATCTCCTCCGCCTCTTCGCCGACGCCGTCCGGTTCAGTTGTGGACGTTTCGCTGGCAGCGCTGGGCTCGTCTTCGCCGTCGGCCGTGGGATCCCCGCGGTCATCGATGCCGGCCTTCTGAGCCCAGATCATCAGGGCGGCGCCCGCGAGAATCATGGGCACGCAGAGCCACTGGCCCATACTCATGCCGAGCGAGAGGATGCCGAGGTGGGCATCCGGCTCGCGGAAGAACTCACCGATGAAGCGCAGCGTGCCGTAGCCGAGCAGGAACGCGCCCGAGACCAGGCCACGGGGCTTCCATTTCCGTGCGAACAGCCAGAGGATCACGAAGAGCAGCACGCCTTCGAGGAGTGCTTGGTAGAGCTGTGAGGGGTGGCGGGGGATGTCGCCGCCGGTGGGGAAGATCATCGCCCAGGGCAGGCTTTCGGAGGCCTCCCGGCCCCAGAGCTCGCCGTTGATGAAGTTGCCGAGGCGGCCCGCGGCGAATCCGAGAGGCACGGCCGGGGCGAGGAAATCGCCGTACTGCAGGAAAGGCCGGCCGCGGAGTTTCGCGAGGATTGCGAGCGCGATCAGCACACCGATCACGCCGCCGTGGAAGCTCATCCCGCCGTCACGAATCCCGGTGATGATCTCCAGCGGATTGGCGAGGTAGTAGGAGGGCTTGTAGAAGAAGCAGTAGCCGAGGCGGCCGCCGAGCAGCACGCCGATGATGGAGTAGAACAGGATGTCATCCACGTCCTCGGAGACCCACGGCTTCGGCGTCGTGTTCGAGCGGAACGGCTCGTGGTGCAGGCGCCGCCGCATCAGGACGTATGCGATTACGAACGCGAGGATGTACGTGAGCGCGTACCAGTAGATCGGCTGGCCGAACACGGTGAAGGCCACCGGATCGAGGTCCGGGTACTGCAGGACGAATGGATTCACGTTGTTTAGTCTCGCACGGACGGGCCGAACCGTGCTCCCGCGTGCCGCCTGCCCCGCTCGCGCGCGGCGTCAAACCCCGCTCCCACGAGGCGCGAGGAGGCGCGGTTCGGGCACTGGCGGCTATCGAACGGAACAGGAGCGAGATCCGACCCTCAACGCGTCTTGGGTCGAATCCTGCTCCGATCGGCGCAGTCGAGATACAGCAACGCGCCCCGCTTGTGAGAGCGGGGCGCGTGCAGCGGTGCGGCTCAGACGGCCGGGACGAGGTTCTTTGCGGTGGCGGCGATTAGCTGATCGAGCATTACGCCCGCCTCGGCTTCGCGGCGCTCGAATGGAACCAGCGCGCCGTCCTCGAACTCCATGAAGTTGAACAGCGCCACGGTGCCGCGCACGCCCACCATCTGGAAGTTGGCCACGATTTGGCGCCAGTGCTCGGTGGCACGCACTCCGCCGTCGGCACCGTAGGAGACGAACGCGACGGTCTTGCCGGCCCACTCGGGGCCGAGTGAGTCCACGGCGTTCTTGAACGCGCCCGGCACGGAGTGGTTGTACTCGGCGGTCACAAAGATGAAGCCGTCGTAGGAGTCGATCGTCTCGCCCCATGCTGTCACGCGCGGGTCGTCGTACTTGCGCTTCGCTGCGCCCGGCACGGTGGCGGTGGTCAGCAGCGGGAGATCGAAGCTCTTCAGGTCGACGATGTCGAACTCGGCTTCGTCTCGCTTGCTCGCGATGGAGTGCACCCACTGGGCAACCTGCTCGCCTCGGCGTCCCTCACGGATGGACCCGAGGATGATTCCGATCTTCATACGCACCTTCTTCTCAAGTAGTTCTGATTTCAACTATATGCCCGTTCTGGGCGCCCACAACCGCCCACCCCTGTGGCATCGAACACCTCCCGCGGCCGTTGCGAGAGGGTCATTGAGAGGGCCGTTCTGGGTGAGACCTGCCATTTCTCCCTCATCCATGACCGCCCTCGCGGCGGGGGGAGCCGCAATGGAAGGGAGAGTCGCTATGCTCATTCCAATTGCACCTACATGTCGAAGGAACATCGTGAGCGAGAACCCCTACAACAACCAGGATCCGGCGAACCCCTACGGCGTCCCGCCCGTGGACCCCACCGCGCAGCAGCCGAGTAGCCAGCCATACGGCGAGTCTGCATACGGCCAGAGCTACGCCGATCCTCGTCAGTTCGCGAACTCGAGCGATCCCTCGGCGCAGCAGGTTCCGCCGGCCGGGCAGAACCCGTACGGCCAGCCGCCCGCGGGCCAGGCTCCGTACGGCCAGCCGGGCTACGGAGTTGCCGCACCTCAGGGCGGCTGGAGCGACAAGTCGAAGCTTGTCGCGGGTCTCCTCGGCATCTTCCTCGGCGCGTTTGGTGTGCATAACTTCTATCTCGGCAACACCGGCAAGGCCGTCGCACAGTTGGCGATCACCGTGCTCAGCCTCGGAACGCTCTCGTGGATCTCGGCGATCTGGGGATTGATCGAGGGGATCATGATCCTTGCCGCAGCTCCCGGCACCCAGTGGAGCCTGGACCGCGAGGGCAAACCACTGCGCCCCAGCAACGTCTGAGGCGCCAGCCGCACGTAGCCGCGTTGAGCTCAGGAGTTGAGGGCGTCCGTGAGCGCGGCCGGGAGGGCGGCCTGCCACCACAGCACATCGTGCCCGCCGGGGTGCTCGCGGTAGTCGATCAATGCGTCCTGGGCACGCAGCAAGGCGGCGGCGGGCCGGGCGAACTCCACCACTCCGGCGTCGATCGTGCCGGCCTCGATCAGGATGGGGGAGTCGGCGAGCGCGGCCCGCTCCTCGAACCAGCCCTCTCCCTTCGCAACCCAGGGAGAGGGCGCACTCGGCCACCAGAGCGACGCCGATTGGGCCACCCCCGCACGCACCCACTGCGGATGCCGGGTTGCCGCGAGCGCCGCGAAGAGCCCGCCGAGGCTCTGCCCCGCCACGATCCAGGGAATGTCCGGGACCACTCCCGACGACGCCGCCCGCGCGGCGGCCAGCAACGCGCCAGTTTCGGAGGCGGACCCGGGGTAGTCGAGCTGGCGCTGCATCGGCCCGCCGGAATCGAGGAAGAGCAGGTGCGCGGGACTCACCCCCGCCCGGTTCTCCAGCGCCGCGGCAACCGGGAACTGCTCGCGCCACACCTCGCCGTCGAGCAGCAGAATGACGGGCGAATCGAGGCCCGCGCCCGGCATGGCGTAGTGGGAGAGCGCGAGCGGAGCACCACTCAGCGGACTCGGCACCGGATCCAATGCCGTCACGGGTGTTGGCTCGGCCGTCCACAGCGAGTCGCGCGGCGCATCCGGCCCCCGCAAGGCCGCATATTCGGGGATCGCGCGCCCGGCAGTCGACACCGCGGCCTTGCTCGGAATCAGCTCCCGCGCGAAGCGATCCGCCTGCGCAAACCGCGCGAAGGCGGCGACCATCCGGAAGTCGATCGGCTCGTGTAACACCGGCGGCACCGGCTGCGGCAGCACCGCGAAGAGGTAGCTTCCCAGCCAGTCGGCGGGTAGCCGTAGCGTCAGTGCGCGGCGCTGGTGGCCGCCGTCTGGCAGCATCCGGACATCCGCTCTTCCGCGCCACGGTGCTTGATGAGGTGCGCGCGGCGCTCGATTATCGTCTCACCCCGCCCGACGACGCCACGCGCCGGGGACCTCATGCTGACAACGCGGGTGATCGATGAGGTGTCCAGCGCGATCGCGCACGGCGCCACTGGTACGGATGAGCAGACCCGCCTGCAGGCCACAGAGTTGCTCGCGGCAGTCGGCCTTGCCGAATACGCCGAGTCCCACCCGCTGCGGCTCTCCTCGCGGCTGCTGATCCCGGTGCTGATGCGCTCGTTCTCGCACGCGGACGAGCTCTCCATTGCCATGGAGGCGCGCGGCTTTGGGGCGCTGACGACGCGCACGGTCCACGAGTCGCAGCCGTTCCGCGTGCCCGACGGCGCCGTGGTCGCCCTGGTCTGGGCGGTGTCGATCGGTGCCGCCGTCCTCGTGGCATAGGAGACTGCTGGATAATCCTGGTCCGGCTGCGGCGTCCCAGATCGGGCGATCTACGACCCCAATCTCTTGGGGTGTACTCCCGCCGCTGCCGTGCATGATCTCGTACGTCTCACGCACGTGGGGCAGACCAGATCACGCACGGCTCGCTCTGACCGACGGCGTAGTGCCCCGGTGTGGACGGAATCGGATGGCGTGCGTGAGCCCTGAGAGAATGGGCGCATGAGCCCTCAGCCATACACCGGTGGCGCCGCGGATATCCGAATGGTCGTCACGGACATGGACGGCACCCTGGTTCAGAGCGACCACCGGATTCCCGATTCGCTGTGGCCGGTCCTGGATGCGATGCGTGAGCGCGGGATTCTCTTCGTGCCCGCGTCCGGCCGCCAGTACGCGAACATCTCGTACCTGTTCCCAGATCACACGGGCATGGCGTTCGTGGCCGAGAACGGCGGATACGTGCGCCTCGGTGAGAACGAGATCTTCAGCGCCTCGCTCGACCGCTCGGCGGCGAACTCCGCAATCGCACGAGTCCGTGAGCTTGCCGATCCGAACGTTGGCGCGGTGTTCTGCAGTAAGCATGTGGCATTCGTTGAGAACGATGACGATGAGTTCTTGACCCAGGTACGCCACTACTTCCGCGCGCTCGAGATCGTTCCGGATTTGGATGCCGTCGAGGAGGATCCGCTGAAGATAGCGATCTTCTCGTTCGATGACATCGCGCAGACCGTCTACCCGCATATGGGTGGGCTCGCTACCTCCCCGCAGGTAGTGGTCTCGGCGCGGAACTGGATCGACATCATGAATCCGGCCGTCAACAAGGGCGTGGGCTTGCGCGCACTGCAGGAGGCCGTGGGCGTTTCTCCCGCCCACACGGCCGTGTTTGGCGACTACCTCAATGATCTCGACGCGCTGGACCGCGGGGAGTACTCATTTGCCATGGCGAATGCGCACCCTGAGGTGCAGCGCCGCGCGAGATTCCTCGCCCCGTCGAACGACGACGCCGGCGTGGTCACCACTGTGCGCACACTCCTCGATTTGGAGAAAATGTGGGCCTAAAGGCACTGACGGAAGTGTGACCGGGGGCATAGGCTGGTTGCACCGTTATCCCACCTCGAAGCGGAGGAAATTATGACCGACAACCTGACGGAAGCGGACGAGCTTCCGGCACCGGAAAACTGGCTCGAAGAGGCTGCCGACGCGCTACACCTGAAGCGGAAAACGCTCGTAGCTGTCTCGCCGGATATCGTCGAGCTGGTAGGCAAGGTGACTGAGAAACTCGGAGCTGAGGATGGCCTGCTGACGGCCTTCCTGGTGGGCTTCGGCGCCGCAAAGGATGGCGACTTCTCTCCCGCATCGGTGAAGAGCCGCATTGACGTCGTTGCGGCGGCGCTTGACGCGCACGAGTAGCACGTAGCACGCGAAGAGGGGCCTGGGTCTAACCCGGGCCCCTCTTCGCGTTGCTCAAGTCTGCGTCATCCTGCGCGGAGCGTAGCGGGGTCGTAGGATCCAGGGACCTACCGAGAATCCAACGTGCGTTCCTGGATTCTGCGACTGTAATCGCTACGCTCATTTCGCGCGGAATGGCGAATGATGCGGTCGCGCAGAATGACGATCAGTCGCGATTCTCCTCGACGGCGTCCTTCGCCTCGTCGACGGCGTCCTCAACCGCGTCCTTCGCGTCCTCGGCCTTGTCTGTGGCCTCGTCTGCCAGTCCCTCGATCCGCGCGGAGACATCCTCAACGGCGTCCTTCGCGGCGTCGGCGAAATCCTTGGCGTACTCCTTGGCCTTGTCCTGCACGGCGGCGGCCGCCCCGGACGCGCGCTCGCTGAACGAGCTGTTGTTACCCTCGGCGTCCTGCCAGTACTCCTCGGACCAGGGGTCCTCGGTGGGCTGCGAGCGCTTCCACAGGTAGTAGCCGGCGCCCACGGCGGCGGCACCACCGGCCAGCCAGGCGAAAGCCTTCTTCCCGCGCCCGGATGACTTGGTGGACTCCGTGAGAGCCTCCTGCGCCGCGGCCGTCGCCTTGGACGCCTTGTCCACCACGCCGTCACCCTTGGCTCCCGCAGCGGCGGCCGCCGAGACAGCGTTCTCGAACTTCGGAAGGTACTCGCCCGTGACCTTCTCCTGTGCGGCAACGGCCTTCTCGGAGAGGTACTTGCTGGCGTCCTTCAGGTGCGGCTCGGCCTTGCCTGCGGCGTCGTGGTAGAGCTCCGTGGCCTTCTCCTGCGCGGTAGCCGCGAGCTCGGAGATCGACTTCCCGGCGTCCTGGGCCAGGGGCTGGGCCTTTTCGGCGGCGTCGCGGAGGGCGTCCGTGGCCTTTCCCTGCGCGGCAGCGGCGAACTCGGCGACAGACTTGCTGGCATCCTTCACGTGCGGTTCCGCCTTCTCGGCGGCATCGCGGATGGCATCCGCGGCCTTGTCTGCGAGGGTCTGTGCCTGCTCGCCGAGAACCTCTGTGAGGTGAGCGGCTTGTTCCTTCAGATTGTCCACGTTCACGTCGAACTTGGGCTTGCTCATGTGCGCCTCCTAGACGGGTTGTACCCCTCTATTCTGCCTTCTTTTGCCCCTCGATGTACCCCTGGTGCTGGATGAACTCGCTCCGCCTTCCGCGAAATGTGCCCGGCCTCCGCGTCACCTGGCCCCCGCGCCGTGACAGACTAGCCCCATGAAAGCAACTCTGAACACGTCCATGGGTGACATCGTCATCGACCTCTTCCCCAACCACGCTCCGGCCACGGTCGCGAATTTCACCGAACTCGCTAAGGGCGAGCGCGAGTGGACCCATCCGGCCACCGGCGAGAAGTCCACGAACCCGCTGTATGACGGCGTCATCTTCCACCGCATCATTCCCGGCTTCATGATCCAGGGCGGAGACCCGCTCGGCCAGGGAATCGGCGGCCCGGGATACGAGTTCGACGACGAGATCCACCCCGAGCTGAACTTCACGGCCCCGTATATGCTCGCCATGGCGAATGCCGGCATGCGCTTCGGCCGCGGCACGAACGGTTCGCAGTTCTTCATCACCGTTGCCCCCACCACCTGGCTGCAGGGCAAGCACACCATCTTTGGCGAGGTGGCCGACGACGCCTCGAAGGCCGTCGTCGACGCGATCGCCGCGGTCCCCACCGGCCGCAATGACAAGCCGGTGACGGACGTGGTGATCAACTCCGTCGTCATCGAAGACTAGCCGCGAATGACCCAGTATGGCGCGGGTGCCGGGGCGGCACCGACCTGTCCCCGGCACCCGCAGACCATCTCCTATGTGCGCTGCCAGCGCTGCGGCCGGCCCGTGTGCCCGCAGTGCCAGCGCCCGGCCCCGGTGGGCGTGCAATGCGTCGACTGCGTGGCCGAAGGCCAGAAGAAGGTCCGCCAGACTCGCACCATCTCCGGTGGAAAGGTGCGGCACGGCGCGCCCGTGATCACCTACTCGATCATCGGGATCTGCGTGGCCCTCTTCATCGGGCAAATGGCGGACTATCAAACCGTCACCGGCTGGCTCGCGTTCAACCCGGTGTTGGCGGCCCACGAGCCGTGGCGCTTCCTCACCTCGGCGTTCCTACACGGCTCGATCCCGCACATCCTGTTCAACATGTACGCCCTCTATCTCGTGGGTTCGCAGCTGGAACGGGCCCTCGGGCGGTGGCGCTTCATTGCGCTCTATCTGCTCTCGGCTCTCGGTGGGTCGACGGCGATCCTGCTCCTTGCAAAGATCGGTATCGGTTCGTGGACGGGCTGGACGGTCGGTGCTTCCGGCGCCGTATTCGGCCTCTTTGCAGCGCTCGCGCTCACGATGCGCAAGGTGGGGGCCAACGAGTCGCAGATCCTCGCATTGATAGCGATCAACCTGGCGCTCGGATTCTTCATCTCGAACGTCTCGTGGCAAGGTCACATCGGTGGCCTGATCACAGGTGGCTTGCTGGGTGCAGCCTACCTGTTCGGTCCGCGTGAGAAGCGCACACAGTACTCGGTGTGGGGGACGGTTGGTGTGGCCGCCCTGCTGATCGGCCTGATCGCCGTCGGGCTGTGAGTTACACGCGTGTAGTTATCCCCAGAGTTACCCACAGCTGTGGATGAATGACACGGGTGTAGTTTCTGTCGGCTACTTCCAGCCCATCGTCATGAGGAAGCCTCCCATTGCCAGCACGCCGCCAATCGCGAGGTTCCAGTTCCCGATGCCCGGGATCGGCAGGGCGCCGCTCCACAGGTAGGTCACGACAACCCATACGAGGCCGAGCACCATCAGCGCCACCATGGTGGGTGCCCACCACGTGGGGCTCTCTTTGATCTTGGTGGCCTGGGGTGCGGGCGCGGTGCCGGTGGCCTGCTTCTTCTTGCGCTTGCGCGACTCGGGCATTGTTTCTCCTCGCTGTGCGAAGCCGCGCACGGCTTCGAATGTCCACCCTTAGCATAGTCTGGTGAGTGAGCCTCTACCGAAGGGGCAACGAGCGGGAGGGAGACGCGTGAGAGAACGCAAGCCAGGCTCACGTTCTCTTGGCGTGCTCGCCGTGGCCGTGGCGGCCGGGTTTCTCTTCGGCACGAACGTGAGGCTGTTCGATCCAGATTCGCCCCAGGACATCTCCGAACTCCTCGAGGAGCGCGCCGTCACCCTTGAGGAACTCGAGACGGACGTGGCCGCGCTCCGCGCCCAACGCGATAGCGCCCTCGAACTTCAGAACCCCGAGGTGCCAGTCGTCAGCCCTGCCCTCATCTCCGCCGTCGACGAAGAGGCAGTGGCTGGCCCCGGGCTCCGAGTCCGGCTGTGGGACGCGCCCTCGGTCACGGACAGTAGCGTGGACCCAAACGATCTGGTGGTGCACCAGCAGGATATCGAGGCCGTCGTGAATGCGCTGTGGGCCGGGGGCGCCGAGGCAATGACCTTGCAAGGCCAGCGGATCACCACCACCACCGCAATTCGCTGCGTGGGTAACGTGTTGCTCCTGCACGGCCGCCAGTACTCGCCGCCGTATGCCATTGAGGCGATTGGGAACCAAGCCGCACTCCAGGATGCGCTGGCAGCCGCCCCGGAGATTCAGATCTACCAGCAGTGGGTGGATATGGTGGGTCTCGGCTGGGAGGTTACTCGTCTCAGCGCAATCGAGGCACCCGCGTATGACGGGCCGCGGCAAGTCACCCGCGCAGTGGTGGACGAGGAGGGCTCATGACACAACCCACCCTCAGCGCGCCCACGCGGCGGAAGCGGCGCCGGAAGCGAAGCCCGTTTGCGATCCTGCTCGGGCTAATCGGTGAACTGCTGATCACCGCCGGCATCTTCGTGGGCCTGTTCGTGGTGTGGCAGCTGTACTGGCCCGATTTCGAGATGCGCCGTGAACAGGTGGGCATTCGTGCCGAGTTCGAGGCGGCGGCGCCACAGGCGGACCCGGAGGACATCCTCGAGGATTCCGAGAAGCTGTACGACGACGTCCCCCTCCTTCCCGAGGTAGGCCCGGGTGAGATCCAGGCTGCGTTGCGTATCCCCGCGCTGAACGAGTTTGTGGGGGGCGATTACTGGTACCAGATCGCGCAGCACATCAGCCCGATGAAGACGGCGCTCGATCTTGGGCACATCGTGCGCTATGAAGGCACGGCCGATCCGGGGCAGATCGGGAACTTCGCGATGGCCGGTCACCGGCAGACTCACGGTTCACCGCTCCTGCACGTGGCCGAGCTCGAGGTGGGGGACGCGATCATCGTCGAGTCTGCGGACACCTGGTATGTGTTCCGGCTCTCCGACTACAAGATCACGGTGCCCACGGATGTGGACGTGGTGGCCGCCAACCCATACGATCCTGGCGCCCAGCCCACGGAGCGGCTACTCACACTCACCACCTGCCACCCGATCTTCTCCACGCGCGAGCGCTACATCCTGCACGCGACGTTCGAGTACTGGGCTCCGAAGACTGCGGGCACGCCCGCCGAAATGCTGGAGGACTGATGTACGGACTCATTTGGCGCATGCTGCCGGGACCCGTCTGGTTCAAGGCGATCCTCGCGATCCTGCTGATTGTCGCGGTGGTCTACCTGCTCTTTGTGTACGTGTACCCAGTGGTTGCGCCCTACATGCCATTCCAAGAGGACAGTGTGGTCAATGTCTAGAATTCTCGTGGTCGATAACTACGACTCGTTTGTGTACACCATCGTTGGCTACCTCGAGCAGCTGGGGGCTCAGACCGTCGTGGTCCGGAACGACGCCCTGCCGGAGACCCTCGAAGGGTACGACGGCGTCCTCGTCTCTCCCGGACCAGGAACGCCCAAAGAGGCGGGCACCACGCTCGATGTGATTCGCGAATGCGCGCGATTGCGGCTGCCGATGTTCGGGGTGTGCCTCGGGCACCAGGCGCTCGGCGAGGTATTTGGCGGGCTCGTGACACATGCACCCGAGCTGATGCACGGCAAGACATCCATGATCGAGCACGATGGCACCGGGGTGTTCGAGGGCCTGCCCTCGCCGATCCGCGCCACACGCTATCACTCGCTCGCCGTGGAGCCGGGAACCGTGAGCGAGGAACTCGTGCCGAATGCCTACTGCAATGGCCTCGTGATGGGGTTGCACCACCGGGACCTGCCACTCCACGCGGTCCAGTTCCACCCCGAGTCCGTGCTCACCGAGGGAGGGCACCGGATGCTCGCGAACTGGCTCGCGATCTGTGGGGACGCGGAAGCCCCGGCCCGCTCGGAAGGCCTCGCCCCACTGGTGGATTAACTACGCGCAGGTTCCCACGTCCTGCGCGAAGTGAGTGCAGCGAGCGCAAACGCAGGATCTAGGAACGTACGCCGGCTCCGTGTCACGACCCTGGGTCCTGCTGATTTCGACTCGCTGGCGCTCGCTCAATCCAAGCCACTGCGTTCCGCGCGGGATGACAGTGAGAGGCGAGACTCCACGCAGGATGACGGGTAGCTCGTGGTTAGCCTTCGTTGCCGGTATCGTCGCCGGGATCTGGCTCGGGCTCCGGCTCGGGTTCGGGCTCCGGCTCAACGCTATTCGGGTCCACGCCACGTGAGACTGTGATCGTGATTTCGGAGCCGTTGGAGACGATACTGCCGGCCTGAAGCGACTGGCTCATCACCGTGTTTTCGGGCCACGTGTCCGAGTACTCCATCACGATGATGGGGCGGAGACTCTCTTCCGTGAGGATGGCCTGGGCCGCCTCCGACGTGTTGGGCTCGTCAGGCGTGCCCACCACATTCGGGACCTTGACATTGCCCGACGCGATCACGATCGCAACCTCGTTACCCTTCTTGAGGCTCGACCCGGCGGGGGGCGTGGTTTCGACCACTTGGTTACGCTCGAAACCGGGCTCGTCCACGGTGGTGGGGCCACTCATCACGAGGCCGTTCTGCTGTAGCCAGGCGGTGGCTTCGCTGAGATCCCAGCCGACCATGTCCTCCATTTCGATCTCGCCGGGGCCGCTCGAGATGGTGAGGGTGATGGTGTCGCCCTTCTTGACGTCCTCGCCAGCGGGAGGGTTGGTCGAGATGACGTGGCCTTCCTCGATGTTATCGTCCGCGACCTGATCGGGGGCAACCTCACCCACGAGATCCAGATCATCGAGCAGGTCGAGCGCCGCCTGCTCTTCCATGCCCTTCAGGTCCTCGAGCGGGAAGGTCTCGGGGCCGGAGGACAGGGTCCAGAAGATCACCGTGTCCTTGACGAGTTCTTCGCCCACGCCCGGGTCCACCCCGGCGACGGAGTCCTCGGGAACCTCGTCAGAGGCCTCGCGCTCTTCGGCGAGCGCGAAGGTCAGATTGAGTTCCTCTTCGGGGTCGAGCGCTCTGATCAGCTCCTCGGCTTCCTCCCGCGTCTTCCCGATGACTTCCTCGGGCATGTAGATCGGCTCGGCCTCGGGAGTGGTGTCCCGCAGGAACCACCAGACGAGCGCGCCACCCACAATGAGGAGCCCGAGCAGCACCCAGATCCACCACTTCGAGCCCGGCTCATCCGGATCATCGAGCGGCTTGGCCGCCTGCATAGTGGTGGTGTTGGAGCTCACCGGAACCTGCGCGGCGGGTGCGCCCACAATCTGGGTCGCATCGGCCGCGGCAGTAGCGGGGGCTAGCCACGCGGTGGCCGCCGGTGCCGAGACGCGCCCGCCGTGCAGCACGGTGAGCAGGTCGGAACGGAACGCGGCAGCGTCGGAGTAGCGGGTGTTCTTGTCCTTGGCGAGCGCCTTCATCACCACGCGGTCGAGCGAGTCCGGGACATCCGCAGCGATCGACGATGGTGTGGGCGGCAGTTCCCGGACATGCTGGTACGCCACCGAGACCGCCGAATCGCCCTGGAAGGGCGGGCGACCGGTGAGGAGCTCGAAGAGCACACAACCCGTCGAGTAGATGTCCGAGCGGGTGTCCACGGACTCGCCGCGCGCCTGCTCAGGGGAGAGGTACTGTGCGGTGCCCACCACCGAGTTGGTCTGGGTCATCGTGGCGGACTGGTCCGCGATCGCGCGGGCGATGCCGAAGTCCATCACCTTCACCTGGCCGGTGGGGGTGAGCATCACGTTGCCGGGCTTGATGTCCCGGTGCACGATGCCTTCGTTATGCGCGTACTCGAGCGCTCCAAGGATGCCGACGACGATCTCCACGGCTTCGTCGATCGGAACGGCGGCGCCGTCCTTCAACAGTTCGCGGACGGTGTGACCCTCCACGTACTCCATGACGATGTACGGGAGCTGCGTCGGCTTGCCCGCGGCGTTGACGACCGGCTCTTCGCCGGTGTCATACACGGCGACGATCGCCGGGTGGTTAAGGGCGGCCGCCGACTGTGCCTCGCGGTGGAAGCGCGCGTGGAACGTGGGGTCCTCGGAGAGGTCGGAGCGGAGGACCTTGATGGCCACGGTGCGTGAGAGGCGGGTGTCCCGCCCCACGTAGACCTCGGCCATGCCGCCGCGTCCAATGAGCTCGCCCACTTCGTATCGGCCGGCGAGCACGCGGGGAACGTTCTCCATTAGGTGTCCTCCTTCAAGGGCGCGCCAGGGGGCGCGTCAACTGCGCGGCGAGGCCGCACGTCTTCAGCGTAGCGAGTGCGAAGCATGCACAACGCCACCGCCGCAGGAAAGTGATGCAATCTATATGTTCTCGCGGGCACCGTGGTCATTTCAGCGCCGCCTCGATGAGGGCGCGGACGATCGGTCCGGCCGCGGAACCACCATAGGCGTCGTGGGCGGCGTCGCCGCCGTTCTGCAGGAGCACGGCCACTGCGATCTGCGGATCCTCGGCGGGAGCGAAGGCGATCATCCAGGCGTGTTGTGCGGCGTCGGTGCCCGAATCCGCGGTCCCGGTCTTGCCAGCCACGGTGACGCCCGCGACCTGTGCCGGTGTGCCGGTACCGCTTGCCACGACGGAGGTCATCATCTCCGTGAGCGTCGCCGCCGTCTTCTCGCTGATGGCCTCGGAAAACACCGTGGGCGTGGTGCGTTCCACGACGGTCAGATCGGCGTCGCGCACCGTGTCGATCAGGTAGGGCCGCATCAGGGTGCCCTCGTTTGCCACCGCTGCGGCAACCATCGCCATCTGCATGGGGGTGGCCCGCACGTCCCACTGGCCGAAGCCGGTCAGTGCGGTCTCGGCGTCATTCGAAGGCTCCGGATAGACGGAGGGGAGCACGGGCAGCGGCATCGAGAAGGACTCGCCGAACCCGAACTTCGCGGCTTGCGCGGCGAGCTGCTCCGAACCCACTTCCACGGCCATCTCGGCGAACGTGGTGTTGCAGGAGTTCGTGAAAGCGTAGATCAGTTCGCCCGTGTCCTCCGGCCCGCACGAGATGCCACCTGGGTTGTTCACGACGTAACTGGACTGCGGGAGCTGGTACGTCTCCGCCGTAGAGACTTCGGAAGTAGCGTCGCGGGTCTCGTCAATCTCGAGCCAGGTGGCTGCGGTGATCACCTTGAAGGTCGAACCGGGCGCGAACATTCGGGTGCCGGTGGCGCGGTTCTCCAACGGCTCGTTGGGATCCGAGGTGAGCGCGTCCCACGCCTCTTGCGCCTCGGCCCGATTCTGGTTTGCCATCAGGTTCGGATCGAACGTGGGCGCCGAGTGCAGCGCGAGAATCGCGCCGGTCTTGGGGTTGAGGGCCACGACAGCGCCGGTCTGGCTACCGAGCTTGTCCACCGCCACCTTCTGCACGTCCGGATCGAGGGTCAGTTCGACGACGCCTCCCTGGGGTTGGCGGCCCGTGAACAGATCCTGCACACGCGAGATGAGGAGCGAGTTCGACGTGCCCGCGAGCGCATCGTTTGCATAGCGCTCCAGGCCGGTGGAGGAGTTGAAGGCCACCGAGAAGTAGCCGGTCACCGTGGCGTAGGGGCTACCCGGATCGTAGACGCGCTGATAGTTGTACGGCGGCTCGGTCTCCACCGAGGTGGCGATCGAAGTCCCGTCCACCACGATCGGGCCGCGGTGCCGGCCGTACTCGCGGTAAATCGTGCGCACGTTGCGGCCATCCGCATTCAGCGAGGGTGCCTGGAAGAACTGGACGGCGGTGGTCGAGATCATCACCGCAACCAGCATGAGCACGATGAAAGTGCCGAGCCTGCGAAGGGGCTGATTCATCCCAGGTCCACCACTTCCGTGTTGCTCCGCTCGGCCGCGATCTGTTGGAGGCTGGGCGCCTGAACTGTAGGGATCGCCGTCGAAATCGGGGCCGGCTCGCGAGCCTCGTTCGAGATGCGCAGCAAAATGCCCACGATGATCCAGTTTGAGACTAGCGAGGAGCCACCTTGCGCCATGAACGGGAGAGTGAGTCCGGTGAGCGGGATCAGGCGGGTGATACCTCCGATCACCACGAAGCATTGGAAGGCAACCACGAATGCCAGGCCGGCTGAGAGCAACTTACCGAAGCCGTCCCGGACGCCGATCCCCGTGCGGATGCCACGCTGGGTGAAGATCACGTAGATGGTGAGGATCGCCAGGACTCCGGTGAGGCCGAGCTCCTCCCCGAGCGACGCGAAGATGAAATCCGAGTTAGAGAACGGGACGAGGGTGGGGTAGCCCTTGCCCCAGCCGGTACCGGTCAAGCCGCCGGACGCCATGCCAAACAGGCCCTGCACCACCTGCCCCGAGCCGCCCGGATTACGGTTGTAGATCTCGGGCTCGAGGGCGTTCAGCCACACGTCCACGCGGGCGGCCACGTGCCCGAAGTAGTTGGCGGCAAACACCGCGGCGACCGCGAAGAGCCCGAGGCCGATCACGATCCACGAGGTGCGCTCGGTGGCCACGTAGAGCATCGCCACGAAGAAGCCGAAGTAGAGGAGCGCGGCGCCAAGATCGCGCTGCAACACGAGCACGCCGACGGCGGCCAGCCAGGCCAGCATGATCGGGCCCATGTCGCGTAGCCGCGGCAGTTGCAGTCCGAGGATCTTCTTGCCGGCGAGGGCCAGGTTGTCCCGCGCGTCCACAAGGTACCCGGCAAAGAAGATGGCCAAGGTGATCTTGGCGAGCTCGCCCGGCTGGAACGAGAAGCCGCCGACCTGAATCCAGATCCGGGCGCCGTAGACCTCGCCACGGCCGAGCCCCGGTACGAGCGGCAAGAGCAGGAGCACGATCGAGGCGATCAGGAAGAGGTAGGTATAGCGCCGCAGGATTCGGTGATCCTTTAGGAAGAAGATGATCGCCGTGGCGCACGCCATGCCGAGAACCATCCACATCAGCTGCCGCGGCGCGAATGCGGACTCGTCTGCGAGATCGATCCGGTGGATCATGACCAGGCCGATTCCCGTCAGCGCGATCGCCGACGGCAGGATGACCGGATCGGCGTAAGGAGCCTTCCAGCGCACGAGAAGGTGCATCACGATGGCGATGCCGGTGAAGGCTGCAGCATGCCGGCCGAGATCCGCGGGAAGCGCGCTCTCCACGGCGAGGCCCACCTGCACGTACGCGAAGAGCACGAGTGCCACGGCCAGGATCAGCAACAGGAGCTCGGAGCCGCGGCCCGTGCGCACCGGTTCACGCGTGACGATTGCCATTAGTCATCACTCGGATTCGGGATGGGGCTCGGCAGTGGAACGCCGTCATCGGGCCCCTCGAGAGGTAGCGCAGTGGTGCTGTCGGAGGCCTCGTCGTCCGTGAGGGTCTCGGTGGGTTCGTCTGTTGGCTCGGAGTCTTCGGGTACGGTCTCGCGCAACTCCTCGACCACGGCCTGGGCGCCCGCGAGACTGGGCCGGGTGATGGTCTGTGCGAGGCGTTCCTGCGCGAAAGCAGGGAGATCGCTGACCGCGATATCGGTGACCTCGTGCTCGGTGGCGAAGGAGATCGGGCCGATCTCCTGCGGAATGCCTTGGAAGATCGCGACGTAGCCATCGCTCTCGGCTACGTAGAAGCGGGTCTGGCTCCAGGCGTACCCGGCGTAGCCGCCGCCGGCCACGAGGCCGATCAGGAGGAGTAGCCCGAGGGCCAGCCCGAGGCCCTTGAAGCGCCGCCTCGGTTGCGGATCCTGATCGTCGTCGGGAGGGGTTGCGGGTGGGGTCAGCGCGGCGGCGCGGCCCGCTGGAGTGTTCCCGGCGGCGCGGGAGGTGGCGAGCCGATCCGTGGCGGCCGCTCCCACGATCTGGGGAACCGTGGAGGGGCTCCAATCGGAGTCCATCGACTCGGTGGGGATCATGTCCGCGACCACCACGGTCACGTTGTCCGTGCCACCCGCGCGCAGCGCGAGATCGATCAGGGCATCGGCGCATTCGCCGGGGTTCGTGATCCCGATCAGGGTCTCCTCGATGGTCTCGTGCGAGACCAATCCGGACAAGCCATCCGAACACAGGAGCCAACGGTCACCGGGCTGGGCCTCGCGGATCGACTCATCGGGGACCACTTCGCCGTCGGCATCACCCAAGGCCTTCAGGATCATGTTGCGATGCGGATGGACCGCCGCCTGCTCGGGCGTGATCTTGCCCTCATCCACGAGGTGCTGCACGTAGGTGTGATCCGTGGTGACCTGGGTGAGGATGCCGCCGCGTAGAAGATAGGCGCGCGAATCGCCAATGTGGACCATCCCGATCTTGTTGCCGCTGCGCAGGATCGCGATGCAGGTGGTGCCGAGACCGGCGAGCTCGGGATCGGCGACCGAACGGTTCATGAGCTCCTCATGTGCGGAATCGAGGGCATCGCGCAGGAGGGGGAGGAGGTCGTCGACGGGGTGAGTATCATCGTCGAGATCCACGAGGTGTGCCACCGCCACGGACGAGGCGATGTCGCCGCCGGCGGGACCACCCATTCCGTCCGCCAGGATCAACAGGTGCGGGCCGGCATAGCCCGAATCCTGGTTGCTGGAACGTACGAGGCCGACGTCCGAGCGGGCCGCGTAGTTCATGACAAAGCTCATCGGCTTAGCTCCATGGCGGTACGCCCGATCCGAATCGTGCTACCCGCGCTCACCGCCGCCGGCTCCTGGACCGGGCGTTGATCAAGGAGAGTGCCATTGGTGCTGCCGAGGTCCTCGATGTACCAGGTATCGCCGTCGGGATAGAGACGTGCATGGCGAGAAGAGGCGAAGTCATCATCGAGCACGAGCGTGCAGGACTGGGAGCGGCCAATCACGATTGCCGAGCGGCCCAGCGGGACCGATGTGCCGGTGAGGTTGCCCGAGGTGACCACGAGGCGTGAGGGCGGCCTGGTGATGGATTGCCGCACGGGGGTGGTGGGAGCGCTCGGCGCGGCCGAGGCCGGGGGAGCGGAGGGGAAGGCCTGGTTCACGGGAGTCTCTGAGCGGGGCGCGGGAGCGGGGGCCGTACGAGCGGGACGGGACGGCTTCGGCGTTCGGCCACGACCGCGCGGGGTGACTTTCGTTGCGGAGAAGACGTCGCGGCGAAGCACGGCCAGCGCCGAGAAGACGAACGCCCACAGGAGCACGAGGTAGCCAACGCGTAGCAACGTGATAGCAAGCTCGCTCATGTGGATCCTTTCCGCGCAGCGCGCGATCGTGCTAACGAGTAATCACTCTTCGGGCGCGTTCCAGAAGAGAATCCGGGTGCGGCCGATCGTGAAGGTGTTGCCGTCCACGAGCGTCGCCGCCGGCACCTTGTGGCCCTCGACGAAGAGGCCGTTGGTGGAATCGAGATCGCGCACGATCACGCCGTGCGGAGTGACCTCGAGTTGCACGTGGCGGCGGGAGACCCCCGAGTCATCCACGACGATGTCCGCCTCCGTGCCACGACCGATCACCGTGACGTCGCCGGTGAGCAGGTAACGCTGGCCATCGATGTCGATAATCGGGTGGCGTTCGTTCTCGGTAGTGGCGGGAGCGACCGTTCCACGCTTCGTGTTCGAGTTGACGGTGAACCGGCCGGTGTGGAGTTCGGGATCGGTCTCAAAGCTCACCTTGACGGGGCCGACGAACGCGTAGGACTGGCTGGTGGCATGCTCGGTGGCGGCGGCTTCGATCTCGGCGGCGAGCGCGTCCGCGCCCCACGCGTCGATCTGATCTTCATCTGTAGAAGAGAGGGTGACAACGAACTCGTTGGGTGCCACGGTGCGGCCGCGGCTCACGGCAACGGCGCGATCATCCATGTCCTTGCGGATGGCGCTCGCGATCTCCACAGGCTTCACTTCCGAGCGGAAGGCGCCCGAGAAGGCGCCTTTGACGACCTTCTCTACGGCGTTCTCGATATTGTCGAGGAACCCCATCTCGACTCCTTTCATGTGTGTTCCCGTGCCACGCGGCTGTGGTCGGTACCGCCGGGCAGTGGGCACAACTCGTCTCATGCTATCTGCCATAGCTGAGAATCCGAGATTTTCGAGACCAAGTTTGCGAAGCCATGTCGCACCATTCTGGGTGAAAGTGCGCCAAGGGTGGCCTGGGTCTCGGCGGCGCGTGGAGGCCGGGGCCGGGTGGGTTCGGCGTCAAGCGCGCCGCTACTGCGCAGGGCTCCGGCGTGCGTGCCAAGGCTGGGGACGGATCGCGTGCCGCGGAGCGCCATGGTCGCCCCCAGAACTCCACCA
Organism: Ruaniaceae bacterium KH17; assembly: GCA_900199505.1. Lineage (GTDB taxonomy): Bacteria > Actinomycetota > Actinomycetes > Actinomycetales > Actinomycetaceae > KH17. The sequence continues at coordinate 78,090 of FZQV01000009.1, forward strand.
CCCCATGGGACACCGGCCGCACCAGATGTGGAGTGCTCGTCCTTCTATGGCGCGGGCCCGTGCGATCCGGAACCGGGCACGTCGTTGCTGCGCATGGCTCCGGGGCGCGGGCACGGCGGGGGACGGATCGCGTGTCGCGGAGCGCCATGGTAGCCCCCAGAACTCCACCACCCCATGGGACACCGGCCGCACCAGATGTGGAGTGCTCGTCCTTCTATGGCGCGGAATAGAAGGACGAGCACTCCACAACGTGCAGTTGGAGCGCGTTGCGTGTGGGCCACGTCACGTTTACCCGCGTTTTTCCGCTGGGTTGCGGTGGGGTATCCTGAGAGCCGCTTGCTTTCCAGTTCGTGAG
>FZQV01000032.1 GCA_900199505.1 Ruaniaceae bacterium KH17
CGGCGCACCCGGATCAGCAGCGTGGTTGGGCGGTCCCCGAACGGGGTATGCGCGAGCCTGCGTGGCACTGTGTCCCGCAGCTTCGCCTCCGCGCCACAGGTCCGGCACCACGGATCCGGCTCGGCCCGGCGGCACTCAAGAATGGCCTCCCGGCGACGAACATCCTGACGGGTCACGACCAGCCCGAGCTCATCGAGTTCGCAGAACGTGGAGAGGCAAGGCGCGGTGAAGGTAGCGTTGGACACGTCGAGGTCTTTCAGATGGAGAGCGTGGTAACTCCCATCATCGGAAGACCTCGACCTCTACCCCCGCAACGACGCGCCAGACCCCTCACACACTCTCAATTGCGATGAGCCCAATTGATCCGGAACGAGTGGGGGCGGCCGTTGGGCGCGCCCTGCGGCATCGTGATCGCGCCCGCGAGGGCGAGGGTCTCGGCCACACGGGGCAGCTTGAGTTGGAGGAGGCGCACGGCCATCGTTTCGCGGGTTTCGGGGGTGCCGGTGAGTGAGCGCACCTTCTCCAGCCACGACTCGAGGCCGTTGCCCGTGGGTTCGAGCTGGAGTGACGTCAGCTCCTCGAGCCGGGCCCTAATACCGAGCAGAACGGTGGGGAGCAGCGGTGGCAACGGCTCGCCGTTGGCGTCACGCTTCTCATCGAGAACATCCCCGAGCAGGTGCTCCAGGGTCCGCAAGATGTCCATCGTTCATCGTCCACCCGATCTGCTAGCGAGTGAAAGGTGTCGCTTACGCCACCCCGGGGGCTATGCGCTTGACGGTGAGGACGAGTGCCCGGTGTGGAGCACGAGCCAGGTCACTGTAAACCCGAGGATGCCGCCGATCGCATTGGCGATGACGTCCGAAAGCGTGGCGGAGCGCTGCGGGAGAACGAACAGCTGGAAGAGCTCGATCACGATCGAAAGCCCCGGGAACGCGAGCACGCCGAGCCAGAGGAGGCTGCGGTCCAGGAGCATCGCGAGAAACACTCCCAGCGGGATGAACATGACGATATTCGCCGTGAACTCCAGCTCGCGGTAGCCGAACGAGCCAGGGACGCCGAGCCGGTGGAGCACCCTCAGCGTCTCGACCACCCAATGTGCGCGGCCCTCGTCCACGGGTGTGGGGGAGAGGGTGATTGCGAGGATCACGATCAGGACCGCGACGGCACCGATCGCGCCGATCCTGTGGAGAGTCCTGGTGGTCTCGACTTCGGCCTCGCGTCTCCGCTCACCCAACGATCACGGCTGCCACTCGCGGAGGCGATCCTCCTGGAGGAGGGTCGCGATCTCGGCGAGGCCGTCCCAGTCAGGGTGCACCACGGAGGCCGCGCCCACCATGCCCGTGCCGAGCGTGGGGGAGGTGAACATCGTGACATCGCCGGAGCGGAGATCGCTGAGCGAGAGACCGAGCGGCACGAGAGCCGTTCCCGTGAGCCCGCTATCCACCGTGAGGAACGGGGAGATCGCGTCAACGGAGTCCAGAATCTTGGTGGGACTCGTAAGAGTCTCGCGCGAGAGGACCTCGTTCAGTAGCCCCTTCATGTAGGCCTGCTGATTGCGAACCCGCTGGTAATCGCCGTCGGCAAAGGCATAGCGCTCACGCACGTAGACGAGAGCCTCCTCGCCATTCAGCGTGATCGGGCCGGCCGCGAATGTGCCGGCGCCGCCATTCTTCGCCGTCCACTCGAAGGGGTTGTTGACCGTGACGCCGCCGAGGGCATCCGTGAGGCCCTTGAAGCCCTCAAAGTCAATGATTGCCACGTGATCGATCGGAATATCGAAGATGCTCTCGAGTGTCTCGATGAGGAGCGCCGGGCCGCCGTAGGCCACCGCCGCGTTGATCTTGTTCATGCCATAGCCGGGGATCTCCACCCAGTTGTCGCGCATGATCGACATGACCTGGATCGACTCCCGATCCGCCGGGATGTTGACCAGCATGATCGTGTCCGAGCGCTGGCCGCGGATGTCCTCAATGTCCTCGTCATCGCCGATCTGGGCACGCGTGTCCGAGCCGAGGAGCAGGATGTTCATCGCCTCGTTGTCCGCGGGGACTACCGGCTGGACCGGGTCCGGGCGGTTCTCGGCATCCGGAAACACCTCGGTATCCGGGATCGTCTCGGCCTGGTTGTACGCATGGTTGAGACGCCAGAGATAGGTGCCTGCAGCCGCGACCGCCAGCACAACGATCCCGATGAGTGTCCAGAGCACCACTTTGGTGCTTGTGCTCATTTTGCGCTTGCCGGAGGCGGCCGCACGTGAGTGGCGGCGCGAGGGAGTGGGGTTCACGGTTTCAGACACGCACCCATTGTTGCACCGTGGCGGAATTCTTCCGATTCGCCTGTCCGATTATGAGCTGGATCTATTGGTCAAGTGCTGGAGGCTCCGTATGTGGACGTTCGGTTAATGTGAGCCGAAAGTGACCTAATGGCTTGCACGCGATGAGCAGGCGGTGTGAGCCCGTCGGTTCGCACACCCCCTCTGTGCCCCTGGGTGACAAGTGGTTGCTGTGCTGGCGTCTCAGCGACTCGGCGCGCCAGCACAGCGACCACTTCGCTTCCAGGCCTGCCTCATGTGGCCGCAGGCGTGACCTCCGCCACCAGGTGTGTGCGCTTGGTGGAGGTCAGCCGCATGAGGGTGTCGACGCCGTCGGGCTCGGGGCCAAACTCCAGTGCCACCTTTTGTGGTGGGATCACCGGGGAGAAGAAGTCCACGTGCCAGGTGAAGGCCTCCCCGTGCGGGACCTCCGCCAGCGCGCGCGCCGCCGTGTACATGCCGTGCACGATCGGCCGCGGGAAGCCGAAAGCCTTCGCCGCGAGCTTCGAAGTGTGGATCGGGTTGTTGTCCCCCGAGACCTCGGCATAGGACGAGCCCACGTCCTTCGGCAGCTTCCACAGGTGATACCCCGGCAAGTGCTCGGGGAACTCCCGCGTTGCCGCCTCGATCGGCGCGACATCCTGCGGAGCCTTGCCGCCCTTCGCGAGGTAGGTGGAGACGCCGTGCCACACGAGCTCATCGCCGGCGTGGGCCGTGGAGTAGACCTCGATCGTGGCGCCGCGCTTGTGCGGGCGCAGGTTCTCCACCCAGCAGCGGAACGTGAGCTCCTCGGTGTCCGCAACGCGGCGCAGCTGCGTGATCGTGTTGCTGAGATGCACCATGCCGAGCGGCGGCAGCGGGAACTGCGGGCGCACGAACAGCGTGAGATGCAACGGGAACGCCATCACATGGATCCAGCCCGCCGGGACCGAATCGGAGACGTTGTAGCCGATCAGCTGCTGGTACGCCGCAAGGCCGTCCCGGTCAATGCGGCGAGGGCCGTATTCGAGGGCCACCTTGGGGACGCTGCCCGCGCGAGGCTTCACGAGTGCGGCACGCGACATCCGGCCGAGGCCCGCGCCCAGCACCTTCGCGATCGTGGTGGGAGTGCTGATCGGGGTGACGGCATAATCCTGCGGGGGCACCACTCCGTCATTCTGCGCGGAGCGAAGCGGACTCGCAGAATCTAGATGCTGATCCGGCGCGCCTTCCTGGATCCGGCGACTGCGCGCCGGATGACGTGACTCGGGTGCGTCGACCATCAGCGACCCACGAGGTTCTGGCCACACACGCGCACCGTGGTGCCGTTGATGCCACCGGCCGCAGGGGAAACCAGGAACGCGATCGTCTCGGCCACATCCACGGGGAGCCCGCCCTGCTGCAGTGAGCTCGTGCGGCGGAAGATCTGGCGCGAAACGGTCGGGATCGATGCGGTCATGTCCGTCTCGATGAAGCCCGGCGCGACGGCGTTCACGGTGCCACCAATCTCAGCCAGCGTGGGAGCGAGGGCCTCGGTCATGCCGATGAGGCCGGCCTTGGCTGCGCCGTAGTTCGTTTGGCCACGGTTGCCCGCGATACCCGAGGTGGATGCCAGTGAGATGAAACGCGGCGACTCGCCGAGCTTGCCCTCGCGAGCCAGCTCCACGAAGCGCTCATTCATCGTGAGCGGGGCGGTGATGTTGACGGCGATCAGATCATCCCACTTGTCCGGCTTCATGTTGGCGAGGAGCTTGTCCCGCAGGATTCCGGCGTTGTGAATCACGATATCCAGGCCGCCATGGCGCTCGCTGGCGTGAGCGTAGATCTGATCGGCGGCGTCCGGTGCGGTCACGTCCAAGGGGAGGGCGGTGCCGCGCACGGCATTCGCCGTCTTGGCGAGGCCCTCGCCGGCCTGCGGAACGTCGATGGCCACGACCGTGGCGCCCTCGCGGGCGAGCACGCGCGCGATCTCCGCACCGATGCCGCGGGCGGCGCCGGTCACGGCCGCCACCTTGCCTTCGAGGCTCCGGCCCGGATCCGCTGAACCCTCGCCGCTCACGCGGATGAACTGGCCATCCACGAACGCCGAACGCCCCGAGAGGAGGAACTTGAGCGCGCCGGCCACCGAGATGGAATCGATCGCGACGCCGTCGGCAATCATGATGCCGTTAGCCGTGGCACCCGCACGGAGCTCCTTCGCCAGCGAGCGGAGGAAGCCTTCGACGGCGGCCCGGGCGGCCTGCTGGTTCACGTCACCGGCGGGCGTGCGCGAGATCGTGACGATCCGGCCGCACGTCGCGAGCCCGCGGAGCGTGCCGCCGAGCGCGAGCACGAGCTCCGAGAGATCACGCGGGTGGGCGATGCCCGTGAGATCCACGACCACCGCACCCCACTTCTCGCCCTCCCGCAGAGTGCTCTTGGCGGTTGCACCCATGGCGGAGATCAGCGTTTCGAGGGGGGCGCCGTCGGGCGAAACGACGTGCACCGGGCCCGGCACGAGCGGGGCATTCGGCTCATAGCGGCGCAGCTTGACCGGCTGCGGCAGGCCCAGCTGTTTGGCGAGCTTCTTGCCGAAGCCGCCGGAGATGAAATCGATGTACTTATCAGCCATGAGGTGCTCCTAGGTTCGGTCAGTTGATGGGGCGCTGCGCGGTACTGCAGCGTTCGGTGTGTGAGGAAAGTGCGTGCTCAACCCGCCAAACCCAGTCGATAACGGGACGAGGACGCAATCTGCGGGAGAGGTGCGCCCTGTTGGGGGTTGCGCGAGCGGAGCGAGACGAAACCGGCGCATTACGCAGCCTTGAGGATCATCGCCGTGGCCTGGCCGCCGGCCGCGCAGACGGAGATGAGGCCGAGCGGCTTCTCGCCGTCGGTGGCGGCGCGCTCCGCGAGCAGGGTTGCCAGCGTGCCCACGATCCGCCCACCAGTGGCGGCGAACGGATGGCCCGCCGCGAGAGAGGAGCCGGTCACGTTGAGGCGCTCGCGATCCACCTCGCCGAGAGCGGAGTCGAGGCCGAGCCGGGTGCGGCAGAAATCGTCGTCGGCCAGGGCCTTGAGAGTGCTCAAGACCGTGGAGGCGAAGGCCTCATGAATCTCCACGAACGCGAAATCCGCGAGCGTGAGGTTGTTGCGGGCGAGCAGTTTCGCGATCGCGTACGGGCCGCCCATGAGCAGGCCCTCGTTGCCGGTGGGGAAGTCCACGGCGGCCGTCTCGGCATCAACGATCTCGGCAAGCTGCGGGTAGCCGTGCTCGCGCGCCCAGCTCTTCGAGGAGATGAGCACGGCCGAGGCGCCGTCCGAGAGCGGGGTGGAGTTGCCGGCGGTCATGGCGTGGGCGTCGTCGGTCCCGAAGAGTGGCTTGAGCTTCGCGAGCGCCTCGAGCGAGGTGTCCGGGCGGAGGGTCTGATCCTTCGTGAGGCCGCGGAACGGCGTCACGAGATCATTGAACAGGCCGCGGTCCCACGCGGCCGCGAGGTTGCGATGCGAGGCAAGCGCGATCTCGTCCTGCGCTTCATGGGAGATGTCCCAGTCCGCCGTGGTGCGAGCCTGATGCTGTCCCATCGAGAGGCCGGTGCGCGGCTCCACCACTCCGGGCGCGAGCGGCGCGAGATCCTTGGGACGAATCTTTGCGATGAGCTTGAGCTTCTGCGGCACGGTGCGGGCACGATTCAGTTGGAGCAGGATCTTGCGTAGCCGTTCGGTCACCACGATTGGCGCATCCGAGGCCGAGTCCACGCCCCCGGCGAGGCCCACCTCGATCTGCCCGACGGCGACCTTGTTCGAGATCCCGACGATCGCCTCCATCCCCGTGGCGCAAGCGCGCTGAACATCGTAGGCCGGCGTGGTGGGATCGAGCGCCGAGCCGAGCACGGACTCGCGTGCGAGGTTGAAATCGCGCGAGTGCTTGAGCACGGCACCTGCCGCAACGTCATCAAGCCGCGCACCCGCGAGACCCATGCGCGCCACGAGCCCATCGATGGCCGCGGTCAGCATGTCCTGGTTGCTCGCCTGGGCGTACGGTCCGCCCGCCTTGGCGAATGGAATACGGTTTGCGCCGATCACGACGGCTGGGCGGATTGTGCGAGGCATTCGCTCTCCTTTGATTCTCGGATGCCACAACTGCGAGTACTTGATACTCTCGGTCTCGTGATCTCAATCTCAGACCATTCCGGCGAATCCGTCAACTCGAACGGGCTCGCAACCGTGCCCGGTTCCGTGGACGGCCGCGATGCCCGGTGGGAGCCGCACCGCAAAGCCCGCCGCGATGTGATGGTGCGCGAGGTCCGGGCGATCGTCCACGAAATCGGGCCGGACATTTCCATGGAGGAGATCGCCGTCGGGCTCGGGACATCCAAGTCCGTGCTCTACCGCTACTTCGGCGACAAGAACGGCCTCCAGGCCGCGCTCGGCGAGTACACGCTCTCGCGCACGCGCGCGCAACTCATGGCCGCCACCCGCGATGCCCCCACCGCGGAACTCGCGCTACAGCAGATGATGCGCACCTATCTCGAGATCGTGGCGCGCTCGCGCAACGTGTTCATGTTCGTGCACCGGCCGGCCGGGCGAAGCCGGCTGCAGAGCTTCGTGGAGCAGGTCGAGTCCATGGTGGCCGAGGTTCTCTCCGCAGAGGCCGACGGCGTCCCCGCGGCCAGGGTGGAGCTGTGGGCTTCCGCCGCGGTGGGCTTGGTGCGCGGTGCTGCCGAACATTGGGCGCAATCAGACGACCGCATCGACATTTCCGAGCTTTCCGCCGACCTGACCGCCATGCTCTGGCATGGCGCGCAGGCCGTAATCGTCCCCGCTTCCTGAAAGGACCAATGCAATGACGCAGGAGACCGAACCGAGCGAGAACAGCGTGACCCACCAGATCGACGTCGGGCTCGTGGCCGATCTGCTCGACGGTCGTTGGAAGAAACAGCGCCGGGAATCGCGGGCGCTCTGCGAGGACCCCGATCTGATCGGGATTCCGGGGTTGCACCGGGACGAGCACCGCGAGCGCGTCCTCTCCTCGCTACAGAAGCTCGCGGATCTTGGCTTCCCGCGGCGCGGGTTCCCCGAGTATGTGGGCGGCACGTTCCAGCCCGGGGCGAACCTGGCCGGCTTCGACGAGCTCGTGCTCCTGGACCCCTCGCTGCAGATCAAGGCGGGCGTGCAGTTCGGGCTCTTCGCCTCGGCAATCCTGAATCTCGGCACTCGCGATCACCACACCGCGTGGCTGCCGGACGCGCTCGCGCTTGAGACCCCCGGCTGCTTCGCGATGACCGAGATTGGGCACGGCTCCAACGTGGCGGGGCTCGAGACGACGGCGGTGTATGACGAAGGCTCCGAGGAGTTCGAGATCCACACCCCCTCGCGCGCCGCGTGGAAGGACTACATCGGCAACGCCGCGCTCCACGGGCGCGCCGCCGTCGTGTTCGCGCAGCTGTATACGAAGGGGGAGTGCCACGGCGTGCACGCCTTCTATGTGCCGATTCGTGAGGACGACGGCGAGGGCGGGACGCGGCCGAGCAAGGGCGTATCGTTCGAGGATGACGGGTTCAAGGGCGGGCTGAACGGCATCGACAACGGCCGGATCGCGTTCGATCGCGTGCGGGTACCCCGCACGAACCTGCTGAACAAGTACGGGCACGTCTCGCCGGACGGCACCTACTCCTCGCCGATCTCCTCGAAGGGCCGGCGGTTCTTCACCATGATCTCGACCCTCGTGCAGGGACGCGTCTCGATCTCGGGGTCCTCGGTGGTGGCGGCGAAGGCTGCGCTTGCGATCGCCGTCGGCTATGGGAACGAACGCAGGCAGTTCCCGGGGCCCGATGCGGAGCGCGAAGTGGTGCTGATGGACTACCAGCGGCACCAGCGGCGGCTGCTGCCGCTCCTCGCGCGGACCTATGCGGCGCAGTTCAAGCAGAACGAACTGCTGGAGTTGTACCACGGGGTGTTCTCCGGATCGGATGATTCGGAGGAGGCTCGTGCGAACCTCGAGACCGAGGCGGCTGCGGCGAAGTCGATCAACTCGTGGCTCGCGCTCGAGACGCTACAGGAGGCGCGCGAGGCCTGCGGCGGCGCGGGGTTCATGGCCGAGAACCGGCTGGCCGGCTGGCGTTCGGACCTGGACATCTTCGCCACGTTCGAGGGCGACAACACCGTTCTTCTCCAGCTCGTGGGAAAGCGGCTGATCACCGATTATGGGAAGTCGCTCGCCGAGTCCGATGTGGGTGCCATGGTGCAGTGGTTCCTCGGGCAGGCCTACGACTTCGCGCTACACGCCACACCCATCCGGCGCACGGGGCAGTCGATTCGGGACACCGGATTCCGCCGGCGATCCGTGGGCCGGATGAAGGAAAGCCAGCACGAACTGCTCTCGGTGCGGGTCTCCGAGATGGTGGAGAAGGTGGCGCTGTCACTGCGCGGCGCGAAGGACCTGCCGCCGGATGAGGGCTGGGCCGCGTTCAATCACCACCAGGACATGATCGTGGAGGCCGCGCGCTCGTATGCGGAGCTGCGGCAATGGGAGGCATTCACGGCGCATCTCGACACGATCGAGGACCCCAAGACTCGGAAGATTCTGACCTGGCTGCGGGACCTGTACGGGCTCACCCTGATCGAGAAGAACGCGGGGTGGTACCTCTCCGAGGGGCGGCTCTCCAACCAGCGGGCGTTGGCAGGCCGGGCGTACATGTACCGGCTGATGGCGCGGCTACGGCCGCACGCACAGGATCTGGTGGACGCGTTCGGCCTGGGGGAGGCGCAGCTCCGCGCTCCGCTGCTGGATCAGTAGTCGCGCCGCGAGGGCTCCCGGCCCGCCCCGGCACCCGATTCTGCGAAGTGGTTGTAGCTCTGGAGCCTCAGCCCTCTGGCACGCCAGAGGGGCAACCACTTCGTGCCCGCTGGTCTGGGCGTGGTGGGCAGAGACAACTGTGGGCTGCTGGTGCTCAGCACCAGCAGCCCACAGCCAATAGAGAGGAACGTTAGCGGTCCACGCGGGCGGAACCGCCGCCAGCGAGCTTGACGACCTGCTCGCGCGTGGCCATCGAGGTGTCACCGGGCGTGGTCATCGCCAGCGCGCCGTGCGCCGCACCGTAGTTGACCGCCGTCTCCAGCGATTCGCCCTCCATGAGCCCGAGAATGAGGCCGGAGGCGAACGAGTCGCCGCCGCCCACGCGGTCCAGAATCTCCAGACGCTCGCGGTGTACGGCCTGCACCACGCCTGTCTCCGGGGACCAGGCGATCGCGCCCCAGTCGTTGATGGAGGCGGTGTGTACGGTGCGCAGGGTGGTGCCGATGACCTTGAAGTTCGGGAATGCCTCGGCCACATTGTGGATCATCGAGGTGAAGCCCGCGATCTCGAGGTTCGAGAGGTTCTCATCCACGCCGGGCACCTCGAATCCGAGCGCCGCCGTGAAGTCCTCTTCGTTACCGATCATCACGTCCACGTACTGCGCGATCTCGCGGTTCACTTCCTGCGCCCGCGCCTGGCCGCCTTGCGACTTCCAGAGGGACGGCCGGTAGTTGAGGTCATACGAGATCATCGTGCCGTGCTTCTTCGCGGCCTTCACCGCGGCGATCACGGTCTCGGCGGTGGTCGCGGAAAGCGCCGCGTAAATGCCGCCGGTGTGCAGCCAGCGCACGCCGAGCTCACCGAACAGGTAGTCCCAATCGACGTCGTCGGCCTGGAGCTGGGACGCCGCAGTGTGGCCGCGGTCCGAGACGCCCACCGCGCCGCGCACGCCAAATCCGCGCTCGGTGAAGTTCAGGCCGTTGCGCACGGCCACGCCGAGGCCGTCGTAGGGCACCCACTTGATGAAATCGGTCGAGACGCCACCGGTGAGGATGAAGTCCTCGACGAGCCGGCCCACCTCGTTATCCGCGAGTGCGGTCACCACGGCGGCCCGCTTGCCGAACGCGCGGCGCAGGCCACGGGCCACGTTGTACTCGCCGCCGCCCTCCCAGGCGCGGAAGGAGCGGGCGGTGCGGATGCGGCCCTCGCCCGGATCGAGCCGAAGCATGACCTCGCCGAGCGAGACGATGTCGAAAGCGCAGTCATCTTCAGGGCGCAGGTTCAGGTTGTTGCTCACGAAAGACTCCTTACTTGGTGAGCGCCACGGCCTCGCGGCACAGCTCAGCGATCTGATCGAACTTGCCCTCGTTCACGAGGCTCTTCGGCACCATCCACGAGCCGCCGACGGCGAGGATGGCCGGCACCGAGAGGTACTCCTGTAGGTTGCTGGCACTGATGCCGCCAGTCGGGATGAACTTCACGCCACCGAACGGCGCAGCGAGCGCCTTGATGGCGGGCAGTCCGCCAGAAGTTCCGGCGGGGAAGAACTTGACGATGTCGAGCCCAAGCTCCAGCACGTTCATCACCTCGGTGGCGGTCACGGCGCCGGGTAGCGGCAGAACGCCGCGCTCCTGCGCGCGCTTCACAACGGCGGTGCTGGTGCCAGGGGAGACGATGTACTTCGCACCCGCCTCAACGGCAGCATCCACCTGGGCGGGGGTCAGCACAGTGCCGGCACCCACGAGGATGTCGCCGCGCTCCGCCATGATCTTGATGGACTCCGCCGCCGCAGCGGTCCGGAACGTCACCTCGGCAACTGGTAGACCGCCGTCGACAAGCGCCTGCGCAAGCGGCGCCGCATCCTTCGCGTCATCGAGCACCACCACGGGCACGATTCTGTGTGCCGCGATCTGGTCCTGAATGGTCATTCGCATCTCCTTCGATTTGGTCACTGATGCAGACGCTATCATCTTGTGCTCACTGTGGATAGAGCCTATGGTGGGGTTCACGTGTGCAAGCGTTTGCAGAGTATCGAAGGGAGCGCCATGGGTGCCACGATCCGCGATGTTGCCGCCCGCGCTGGGGTCTCCACGTCCACGGTCTCACGCACGTTCGGCCGTCCCGAGAAGGTTGACGAACGCACACGCGAGGCCGTCCTCACGGCCGCACGAGAACTCGGATATGCGCCGAACCTCGCTGCTCGTTCACTGGTCACGGGCCGCCGCGGCCAGGTGGGCGTGCTCGTCCCGGATCTCACGAACCCGTTCTTCGCGGCCGTGATGAGAGGCGCTGCGGCGGCGCTCAACGACCTCGGCGCACAGGCCCTCGTGGGCGACTTCGCGGATGATCCCATCCGCGAGGCCGAACTCATCCAGTCCATGCGGCATCACGTGGACGGCTTCATCCTTTGCTCGCCGCGCCTCGACGATGGTGCTCTCGCCACGCTCCACGCGGCGGTGCCACTCGTGCTCGTGAATCGGACGAGCCCCACGATCCCGTTCATCCACATCAACAACACGAGCGGCATCGATCAATCGGTGCGGCACCTGCGCGCGCTCGGGCACCAACGCATTGGATATGCGGCCGGCCCCGAAGCGAGCCGTTCCGCCCGCGAGCGCCTCGCTGCGTTTGAGCAGGCCGACGGCGGCCCCATCCTTGGTCACTTCGCCTCGACGTTCGAGGGCGGAGCCCAGGTAGCGGACGCCGCACTGGCAGCAGGTGTCACGGCGCTTCTCGCATACAACGACGTGGTGGCTATTGGCGCGATCCACCGGCTCCTTGGCTACGACGCCGCCCTGCCCGCGCGGATGTCGATCGTTGGCTTCGACGACATCCCGATCGCGCGAATGATCACGCCAGCACTCACCACGGTTGCCGCGCCGCAAGAGGCTACCGGCGCAGCTGCCGCGCGCCTCTTCATGGCGGGTGATGAAGCCTCGCGCACCCTGGACGTGACCCTCCAGGTTCGCGGCTCCACTACGCTGCGCCGCTGAGCCGCGCCAGGAGCCGTGCGTGTTGTCATACGCGCCAAGGGCCGGGGACATATCAGATCATGCACGGCTCACCTCGGAGGCTACTGATGAGGACCGCGTGCCGGGCGCGGCTACCGATCCAGCAGTGGAGCGCGGAGTTGCGCCTCCCACATGCCTCCCCCCCAGGGCGAACGCGTCCACCAGATCTTGTGCGCGCGGGCGGGTCGTCTCTGGGTTCCTAAAGAGTGCGTAGCGCCCCCAGCCGTGAACCGTGCGCCCGCTCCAAGCGCAACAGCCTCGTACCACCGCGCCGGAGTGATCCCCAGCCCTGAACCGTGCACCCGCTCCAACCGCAACAGCCTCGTACCACCGCGCCGGAGTGATCCCCAGCCCTGAACCGTGCACCCGCGCACCGGACAAGAACCTCGTTGCCGGACCCCCTCGCACCATCCCCAGCCCGCCCACACTCCCCCGCGCCCAGGTCCAGACTCGCGAAGTGGTTGTTCTGTTGGCGTGCCGAGGTGCTGGCGCGCCAAAGCCACAACCACTTCGCGCGTAGGTGTTGCGGGCCGGGGCCGTCGCACGGGGGGCGGGAACGCGCGTGGCGGGGCGCGCAAAGTCGGCACGTGCGTCACCTGGTGGACGGTCCTGGGGGAGCCCACACGTTGCTCGATAGACTCGGCCCGAGCCTCAGCTACTAGGAGTGATATGAGCACCGAGCAGGTTTTTCCGGACACAGTGGAGAACGCCGCAGCCACGCCGGATCTCGAGCTGCCCTACCGCGATCTCGGACTCAAGGATGATGAGTACCAGCAGATCGTGAGTCTCCTCGATCGACGCCCGACGGCGGCCGAACTCGCCATGTACTCGGTCATGTGGTCCGAGCACTGCTCGTACAAATCCTCCAAGATCCACCTGCGCCAGTTCGGCGAGAAGACCACTGCGGCGATGCGCAAACACCTCCTCGTGGGCATGGGCGAGAACGCCGGCGTCGTGGACATTGGCGACGGCTGGGCCGTCACCTTCAAGGTGGAGTCCCACAACCACCCGAGCTTCGTGGAGCCGCATCAGGGCGCGGCGACCGGCGTGGGCGGCATCGTGCGTGACATCATCTCGATGGGCGCGCGCCCCGTGGCCGTGATGGACCAGCTCCGCTTCGGCGCGATCGATCACCCGGACACGGCCCGCGTGGTCCACGGAGTGGTCTCCGGTATCTCCAGCTACGGCAACTGCCTCGGCCTGCCGAACATCGGCGGCGAGACCGAGTTTGACGCCTCCTACCAGACCAACCCGCTCGTCAACGCGCTCTGTTTGGGCGTGCTTCGGCACGAGGACATCCACCTAGCCAACGCGTCCGGCGTCGGGAACAAGGTGGTGCTCTTCGGCGCCCGCACGGGCGGGGACGGAATCGGCGGCGCCTCCATCCTCGCCTCGGAGACCTTCGAGGAGGGCGGCCCCACCAAGCGCCCCTCGGTCCAGGTGGGCGACCCGTTCATGGAGAAGGTGCTTATCGAGTGCTGTCTCGAACTGTTCCACGCCGGTCTCGTTGAAGGCATCCAGGACCTCGGTGCCGCGGGCATCTCCTGCGCCACCTCGGAGCTCGCCTCCAACGGTGACGGCGGCATGCACGTGGACCTCGAGAAGGTGCTCTTGCGCGATGAGACTCTCACCGCCGGCGAGATCCTGATGAGTGAATCGCAGGAGCGGATGATGGCCGTGGTGGCCCCCGAGAAGCTCGATGCCTTCCTCGCGATCACCCGGAAGTGGGATGTCGAGACCGCCGTGATCGGCGAAGTGACCGGCACCGGCCGCCTCACGATCGATCACTTCGGCCACCGCATTGTGGATGTGGATCCCAAGACCGTTGCGCACGAGGGCCCCACCTACGATCGCCCCTACGCCCGCCCCTCGTGGCAGGACGCACTGGTTGCGGACGCCGCCGAGTCGCTGCCCCACCCGGACGAGGATGATGCGATCTACGAGCAGTTCCTGAGCGTGATTACCTCCCCGAACCTGTCCTCTCCCGCCTGGGTGACGGATCAGTATGACAGGTACGTCCAGGGCAACACCGCATTGGCCCAGCCCGACGACGCCGGGGTGATCCGCGTCGATGAGACCAGCGGGCTTGGGGTCGCCTTGGCAACGGATGCCAATGGCCGCTACGCCAAGCTCGACCCCTACACGGGGGCGCAGCTCGCGCTCGCCGAGGCCTACCGCAACGTCTCCTGTGTGGGTGCGCGGCCGCTCGCGGTCACGGACTGCCTGAACTTCGGTTCACCGGAGGACCCGGATGCGATGTGGCAGCTGGTCGAGGCGATCACCGGCCTCGCGGACGGCTGCCAGACGCTCGAGATCCCCGTGACCGGCGGCAACGTCTCGCTCTACAACTCGACCGGCGAGCCCGGCCGGATCGACTCCTCGATCAACCCCACCCCGCTCGTGGGCGTGCTCGGCGTGATGGATGACGTCTCCCGCGCCGTGCCCTCCGGCTGGTACAAGGAGGGCCTCGCTGTCTACCTCGTGGGCCGCACCTACAACGAGCTTTCGGGTTCGGTGTGGGCCGACGTCGTCCACGGACACCTCGGTGGCCGCCCGCCTCGGGTGGACCTCGAGACGGAAGCCGAGTTGGGTGGGTTCCTGGTGGACGCCGCCACGCAGGGCCTCGCGCGCGCCAGTCACGATCTCTCAACTGGGGGACTCGCCCAGGCGCTGGTGGAAGCGTCGGTCCGGTTCGGCGTCGGCGTGGATGTGGACCTGAATGAGCTCGCCGAGCGCGACGGCCTGTCGTTGGTCTCGACGCTCTTCTCCGAGAGCCAGTCGCGTGCGCTGATCGCCGTGGACGAAGCCGATCAGATGGGCGTGGAAGGTCTTGCGGCGCGGCACGGCCTTGCAATCCTGCGGATTGGAACCACGGTCGTTAACACGCTTGAAATCAAAGGCGTGGGAACGTTTAACATTGCCGAGCTAATCGAGGCCCGCGACGCGACTTTGCGCGCGCGGTTCTAGCAGCGAGATTCGAAGAAATCAGGAGTACGTCAGGTGAAGAGTGCATACGTGAAGTCTGTGTACGACACGGTGGTCCAGCGCAACCCCGGTGAGAACGAGTTCCACCAGGCCGTGCACGAGGTCCTCGATTCGCTCGATCCCGTGATCGCCGCGCACCCCGAGTTTGAGAAGACCGCGCTCCTGGAGCGGCTCATCGAGCCGGAGCGGCAGATCATCTTCCGTGTGCCGTGGGTGGATGACTCCGGCAAGGTGCAGGTGAATCGCGGCTACCGCGTGCAGTTCAACTCGGCGCTCGGCCCGTACAAGGGTGGCCTGCGCTTCCACCCCTCGGTGAACCGCGGCATCATCAAGTTCCTGGGCTTCGAGCAGATCTTCAAGAACGCGCTCACCGGCCTCGGTATCGGCGGCGGTAAGGGTGGCTCGGACTTCGACCCGCACGGCAAGAGCGACAACGAAGTGATGCGCTTCTGCCAGGCGTTCATGAGCGAGCTGCACAACCACATTGGCGAATACACGGACGTCCCTGCCGGTGACATCGGTGTGGGCGGCCGCGAGATCGGCTACCTGTTTGGCATGTACCGCCGGCTCGAGGGCCGCTACGAAGCGGGCGTGCTGACCGGTAAGGGCGTGGGTTGGGGCGGTTCGAAGGGCCGCACCGAGGCCACCGGTTACGGCCTGGTGATGTTCACACAGCGCATGCTCGAGCAGATCGGGCAGGGCTTCGAGGGCCAGCGTGTGGTGGTTTCCGGTTCGGGCAACGTGGCGATCTACGCGATCGAGAAGGCGCAGGAGCTTGGTGCGAAGGTTGTGGCCTGCTCTGATTCGTCCGGCTTCATCGTGGACGAGGCAGGGATCGATCTCGAACTTCTGAAGCAGGTCAAGGAGGTGCAGCGTGAGCGCCTCACCGCCTACGCCGCCGCCCGCCCGGGTTCGGTGTACCGCACGCGCGACGAGGGCTCGATCTGGGACGTTCCCTGCTCGATCGCGCTCCCGAGCGCCACGCAGAACGAACTCTCGCTCGAGAATGCCGAGAGTCTGATCAAGAACGGCGTGGTGGCCGTGGCCGAAGGCGCAAACATGCCGTGCGAGCCGGAGGCCATCGAGGCGTTCGAGCGCGCGGACGTGCTGTTCGGGCCGGGTAAGGCCGCGAATGCCGGTGGTGTCGCAACCTCCGCACTGGAGATGGAGCAGAACGCCTCCCGCGAGCAGTGGAGCTTCATGCACACGACTTCGCGCCTGGAGAAGATCATGCACGACATCCACGATGACTGCTACGAGACGGCCGCGCAGTATGGCCGCTCGGGTGACTACGTGTTTGGCGCGAATGTGGCCGGATTCATGAAGGTGTCGAAGGCGATGATTGCGCAGGGCGTCATCTAGCGGAGCTGCAACGGACGACGGTGAGGCCGGTACCCCCTGGGTGCCGGCCTCGCCATTTCCTCATAGTTTTCCGATTCGCTAGCCACGTGTCACAAATCACGACTACCCTGGCTGAACCAGTCCCTCTACTTAGGAGAACTATGTTTCTGCGCAAATCTGCCAGGGCCGTTGCTGCTGCAGCGGCCCTGACGCTTGCTGCGGCAGTCCCGGCGATTGCCGCTCCGGAGGATCCGGAGACCCCGGAGACCCTCGTCGCGGCTCTCGATGCTGCCGACGCTTCTGACGGCGTTGAAGGTGCTGACGATGGCCTCACCCCTGAGGGTGGTGTGACCGACGGCGAAGCTGCCGCCGCGCAGGCGGAGCCCGCGGCGGAGGAGAGTTCCGTCGTGACCGGCGCTGAGAGTCCCGCGATCGAGGCTCCCGAATCGACCACCGATGCCGCTGATGATGACGGTGTTGATGGGGGCACCGACAGTGCGGAAGTGACCGACGGCGTCGTTGCCGAGTCGCTTGAGATATCGCCGCTCTCGCTCCCCGCAGATGGCGAGACCGTGAGCTTCACGGTCGCGAACATCACCGATTTTCATGGGCGTCTTGGTTCACGTGACCGTGATGGCAATCTGGTGGGACCGGGTCTCGCCTTGGCCTGCTATGTCGACGCTAACCCTGACGCGTTCCTGACGTCGTCGGGCGACAACATCGGTGCCTCCCTCTTTGTGTCGGCGGCACAGGACGACTACCCGACCCTTGACTTCCTCAATACGTACGGCGTCAATATCTCGGCATTGGGGAATCATGAACTTGATCGTGGCTGGCAAGACTTCGATGAGAAGGCTGCCTATGCGACGTTCCCGTACCTCGCGGCAAACCTCACTGGGCCGGAGACCGGGAGCCTCGGCGATTACGAGATCTTCGAGTTTGACGGTGTCAACGTGGCGTTTGTTGGTGCCGTGACCGCGAGCCTGCGTTCGCTCATCTCGCCATCGATTGTTGACGGCAACGAGCTCACCCCGATCGCCCCGGTAGTCAACGAGATCGCGGACGAACTCAAAGACAGCGGCGCGGCGGACATCGTTGTGGCACTCGTTCATGAGGATCCGGGTGTCTACATCGGCGAACTCTCGGAGAGTATCGATATCGTCTTCGGCGGCCACAGCCACTTGCAGTTCAACAACGAGCAGACCTCGCCGACTCTTGCGATGCAAGCCGCGAGTTACGGTTCACACGTCGCTGAGGTGGAAGTCACCATCGATTCAGATGGCGAAGTGACCTTCGTTCCGACATTGGTTCCACTTGCGAGCGGAGCCTCAGACGTGACGAGCTGTGACGGGCCTGTTGCCAACTCGATTCGCACTCAACTGGCGGATGCACTCTCAGAGGCCGACCGAATCGGTTCTCAACCGCTCGGTTACATCGCGGATGACTTCAAGCGCGGTTTCGCTGAGCCAGGGGTTGAGAGCCGTGGTGAGGAGTCAACTGTTGGGAGTCTCGTTGCGGATGCGCAGCTCTGGGCCGGCCAGCAGACTCCGGCGGGTGCGGATGCGACAATCTCGTTCATGAACCCGGGCGGGCTCCGCACGGATCTTTCCTACGGCGACGACGGCTTGGTGACGCTGGGTAAGGCGGCAACCATGCAGCCGTTTGCGAATACCTTGTTCGCGTTGACGCTTACCGGTCAAGACATTGTGGATATCCTCGAGCAGCAGAAGCAGCCAGCGGGTGTCGAGCGTCCGTACCTGAAGATGGGTGTTGCAGGACTCTCCTACCTCTATGACCCAGAGTCCTACGAGGTGATCGACGTCAAGCTGGACTCGGGTGAGGCGTTCTCATTGGACGCCGAGTACCGAGTTATCACGAACTCGTTCCTGAAGGATGGTGGGGACAACTTCCCAGCATTCCTGAATGGGACGAATGTGCAGGATACCGGTCTAGTTGACCTGAATGCGTTCATCGACTTCATGGCGGAGTTTGCGTCTCAGAGCGATCCTATTGATCCGCACGGTCCGGTTTATGGTCCGCAGCGCTCGATCGGCCTCAAGGACGTGGGTGAGGTTCCTGCGGACTCGATCGACTCCGGCCAGGAGATCGCCCTCGACCTCGCGGGACTGTGGTACACCAACGACGAGCCTTCGAACGTTCAGGAACTCGAAGTGCTCTTCGATGGTGCCTCACTTGGCACTTTCCAGGTGGCGGGGGACCAGGCTGATCTCGACGCCAGGATGACCAACTATGGCCGCGCCGAAGTGCGCGTGACTGTTCCGGATCTGTCAGGGTATGCCGATGGTGATGAGGTGATGTTCCAGATTCTTGGGGACGGTTCTGAACTCCTCGCATGGTCGTACGTGATCGAGGGTTCCCAAACCCCGACCGATGAGCCGACGGATGGAGCCACCACTCCGCCGACCGACGGCACGACCACGCCGCCGACGGATGGAGCCACCACTCCGCCGACTGACGGCTCGACCACGCCGCCCGGTGGCACGACGCCGGACACCGGCGCGAACGTGGGCGGCCCGCTCATTGCGGCGATGCTCCTGCTCGGCGCGGGAGCCGTGTTCCTCGGCGCTCGCCGGAAAATGTCCGCATAGCCGGATAGGCACGTGAATGGCCGGGGTGGGCAACCACCCCGGCCATTCACATCCCCACCTAAGCCCCCACGCGCCTTCGCCTCGCGTCGGCCCCACTCACGTCTCCACCGTGCCGCCCATGCCCACCTCCTGACTCTTCCCCAAATTGCGTCTGTGGCCCGTAAACCCGGGGTCATAACGGGGTCGTAGACGCAATTTCCGTGAAGGGGCGGCGGAGGGGCTGCGAACGGGGATAGGTAGCACCCGTGTGCGGGGTTAGGAGGCAGGGATCCGGGCATGTGCGAGCGAGTGCGCGCGAGGTGATTAACTGGGGGAGTGAAGGCGATTCCTCCCGAAACCGGCGAACCGGCACTCGCGCGCGCCCTCGCCGCGCTCGACGCCGCGGAGCCGATCGCTCGCGCGGACATGCTCACCGCCGTCCGCTACACCCTCAGCATCCTCGAACGCACGCACCCCGGCCGCAGCGTCGAGGTCCGCGTCCCACCCGCGGGCGCCGTCCAAGTGATCGAAGGCCCCCGCCACACCCGCGGCACTCCGCCGAACGTCGTCGAACTCGCCCCCGAGACGTGGCTCCGCCTCGCCACCGGTAGAATCGGCTGGACCGAGGCCCACGCCGCAGGTGACATCCTCGCCTCCGGCACCCGTGCCAGCCTCTCCGCCTACCTACCGATCGCGATATGACTGAACACGACGACGCCCTCGAACCCGAACCCGCCCGTGGCACTCTTCCTGGCGAGGACCCCAACACCGCCGAGGGCGGCCATCATGCAGCGGAGACCCCCGGAGCCGACGCGGAGAGTCCCCGAGCTGTGACCCCCCTGGAGGGTGACGCGGGGGAGGTGGACGCCGTCGGCGAAGATAGCGAGCCGGCCGCCCCCACCGAACAGCCAGCAATGCACCGGCGCGCCCCACGCTACGGCCGCTTCATGACGATCGGCATCATGCTCGGCGGCGTCTTCGCGTTCGTTGGCGCGCTGCTCTCGGCCGGCCAGAGTGAGTACATGTCGAAGGACATCTTCTGGGTGCTCGTGCTCTGGTTCTGCCCGCTCGGCCTCTTCCTCGGCGCGATCACGGCCCTCGCGATCGACCGCCGGTCCATCAAGAAAGCCGATCGCCAACTCGACGCCGAGACGCGGTAGCCTGGACCCGTGCGCGGTGACGGTCAGCTCTCCCACGAGCTTCTCCCTGGTGAAAAGGGCCCTCAGGACTCCTGTGGCGTCTTCGGCGTGTGGGCGCCCGGCGAGGACGTTGCCCGGCTCACCTACTTCGGCCTCTACGCGTTGCAACATCGCGGCCAGGAAGCCGCCGGCATCGCCACCTCGGACGGCGAGAAGATCCTCGTCTACAAGGACACCGGCTTGGTCTCGCAAGTCTTCAACGACCGCGCGCTCAGCTCCCTGCCGGGGGACATCGCCGTCGGCCATGTGCGTTACTCCACCCAGGGCGGCGCCACCTGGGAGAACGCCCAGCCCACTCTCGGCCCGACGGCGTATGGCACCCTCGCGCTCGCACACAACGGCAACCTGACCAACACTCGGGAGCTGATGGAGCTCATTCGGGAGCGCTTCGGCAAGGACCTCACCGGTGAACTCGGCCGCGGCTCCACCACGGACACCGCCGTGATCTCGCACCTGCTGCACGGCGATGAGGGCGAGAGCCTATTCCAGACCGCGATGCGCGTGTTCCCGATGCTGGAAGGCGCGTTCTCGCTCTCGTTCATGGACGAGACCACGCTTTATGCGGCCCGTGACCGCTACGGCCTGCGCCCGCTCGTGTTGGGCCGCCTCGAATCCGGCTGGGTGGTGGCCTCGGAGACCGCCGCGTTGGATATCGTGGGCGCCCACTTCGTGCGCGAGATCGAGCCCGGCGAGCTACTCACCATCAACGAGAGTGGCATTGAGTCCTACCGGTTCGCCGAGCAGAAGCCGGCCGGCTGCGTGTTCGAGTACGTGTATCTGGCGCGGCCGGACACCAAGATCGCGGGCCGCTCGATCAACGTGGCGCGCGGTGAGATGGGCCGGGCGCTCGCGCGAGAGCACCCGGTCGAGGCGGATATTGTGATCCCCACGCCCGATTCGGGCACGCCCGCCGCGATCGGCTACGCGCAGGAATCGGGCATCCCGTTCGCGCAAGGGCTGGTCAAGAATGCCTACGTGGGGCGCACCTTCATCTCGCCCACCCAGACCATTCGGCAGCGAGGTATCCGGCTCAAGCTGAACCCGCTGCGGGAAGTGATCGATGGCAAGCGGATCGTGATTGTGGACGATTCGATCGTGCGCGGCAACACGCAGCGGGCCGTGGTCCGGATGTTGCGCGAGGCCGGCGCGAAAGAGGTGCACGTGCGGATCTCGTCGCCGCCGGTGACCTGGCCGTGCTTCTTCGGCATCGACTTCGCGACCCGCGCCGAGCTGATCGCCAACGGCCTCACGCTCGACGAGATCCGCCAGAACATCGAGGCGGACACCCTCGGCTACATCTCGCACGACGGCATGGTGGCCGCCACCGGAGTGGCCGAAGAGCGCCTCTGCACCGCCTGTTTCACGGGCAACTACCCCGCCCCGATCCCCACGGCCGCGAACATCACCGAATCCGCGCCACTCGTGCACAGCCCACGCGTCGCCAACTAAGGAGCCCCATGGATTACGCCGCCGCCGGAGTGGATACGGCCGCCGGAGACCGCGCCGTCGAGCTGATGAAGGACGCCGTTGCCCGCACGCATGGCCCCGAGGTGCTCGGTGGCGCCGGCGGTTTCGCGGGCATGTTCGACGGCGCCGCCCTCCTTGGCATGAAGCGGCCCGTCCTCACCACCTCCACGGACGGAATCGGCACCAAGATTGCGATCGCCCGCGCCATGGGCATCCACGACACCGTGGGCCAGGATCTCGTGGCGATGGTTGTCGACGATCTCGTGGTCTCCGGCGCCCGCCCGCTGTTCATGACCGACTACATCGCCTGCGGCAAGGTGATCCCCGAGCGGATCGCCGAGATCGTGCGCGGCATCGCGGAGGCTTGCGCGGCCACGGGCACCGCGCTCGTGGGCGGCGAGACCGCCGAGCACCCCGGGCTCATGGCCGAGGACGAGTATGATGTGGCGGGCGCCGCCACCGGCGTCGTGGACTACGACGAGATCCGCGGCCCGCACCGCATCAACGGCGGCGAGGTGTTGGTGGCGCTCGCATCCTCCGGTCTCCACTCCAATGGCTACTCCCTGGTACGCAAGCTCACCGAGGGCATGCCGCTCGATGGTCACGTGGCCGAGCTCGGCCGCACCCTCGGCGAGGAACTGCTCGAGCCCACGCGCCTCTACGCGAAGCTCTGCCTGGAGATTCTCGACGACGTGCACGCGTTCTCGCACGTCACCGGCGGTGGGCTCGCCGCCAACGTGGCGCGGATCTTGCCTGAGGGCACCTTCGCGATCGTGGACCGCGCCGAGATCACGCCGCCGCCCGTTTTCCAGCTCATGGAATCGCTCTCCGGGGCTGGCTGGGACGCGATCGAAGACGCGCTCAACCTGGGTGTGGGCATGGTGGCGGCCGTCCAGGCCGACGCCGCCGCGCGCGTCATCGAGACCTCCAAGGCATCCGGGGTGGACGCATGGGAGATCGGTCAGGTCTTTGCCGGGTCTGTCGCACCCGCAAACGCGCGCCTGGTTTCAGGGACCAAGGGGATCGACGGCGGAACCGTCGCCATGGTGGGCAGCTACAGCTGAGACTCCGTCATTCTGCGCGGAGGGTGTGGCCCGGAGTCGCAGAATCTAGACGTCGCACCACGTTCCTGGATCCTGCGATACTGCGACTTGCTACGCTCGCGCAGCACAGGCCCCGCGCAGGATGATATGCCGGGGGAGCTAGTTAGCGGCCGCCGCCGCCGGAACCCGCGGCCCAGTTGCCGTCGTCCTCAGCCTCAGGGGAACTGGGTGCCCACTCGTCATCGTCCTCATCGTCGTCAACGAGGTCTGCGTACTTATCGACGTAGAGATCCTCGTCTGTCGACGAGTTGGATGTCAGTTCACGCTCGAGAGCCGAGTAATCAGTCTCGGGGCTGAAGTACTTCAGCTTGCGAGCGACCTTGGTCTGCTTAGCCTTTTGACGGCCGCGCCCCATAGAGCCGACCCCCTTCGACGTAGATCGGGGCGGTGGTGGCCCCTAGAGTGGAAATGTTTCGTGCCTCCAAAATACACGGAAAGGGACGGCGAACGCCAATGGCGCACTCTTGGTGAAGGTGTTACTTCTTCTTTCGAAGCACGCCGAAGAGGATCAACGAGGCCACTCCAACGGCCGCGCCGGCGAGGATTCCGATCGCGCGCGGATCGCCTTCTTTCGCCTCTTCGGTGACCATCTTCGCGGTGTCGGCGGCGTCGGACGCGAAGGCCTTAGCCTTGTCCTTCGCGATGTTCACCTGGGTGGACGGCTTCAGCCGATACTGCAACTCGTTCACGGTATTCGTGAGCTGGAGCCGGGCGGCCGCGAGTTCCGCCTCGATGTCCGCGGCGGTGCGTGGCGTGCGCGGTGTCTCAGTCATTGTGGAGCCCCTTCTTGGCCGCATCCGCGGTGGCCTTCAGCCCCGTGGCGGGATCGACCTTCACCTCGTTGGACTTCTGCAGTTCCTTCACGCCAATGACGCCGAGGACCGCAATGATCACGAGCAGAATGCCGGAGACCACGAGGAACGCAGCCCACAGCGGCATCACGTTTCCGAGGCCCCAGACGGCGCCGAGGAGCAGGAGCCCAAGCATGTACAGCGCGAGCACGCCGGCCGCGGCAAGGAGCCCTCCGCCGAGCCCCAACTTCGAGACCTTTTCCTTCAGTTGGACCTGGGCGAGCTCGATCTCCCCGCGCACGAGTGTTGAGAACTGTGCGGTCATCCCGCCGATGAGATCCCCGAGGCTCTGCTTCTCAGAGCCCGGGCTCGGGTTCGCTGTCATTACTCCTCCGATGGGCGCCCACGGTGGGCACGCCCTAAAAGTCTATCGGTCCACCTGCGAAACTGCCGCTCAAACTGCGGAATCGAAGGCGGCCAGGATCGTCTCCGAGAGCTCGGGGCTCACACCAACCTCGGAGCTGTTGACGTGCGTGATCGGTGTCAGAATCCGCAGCGACGACGTCAACCACAGCGAGTCCGCCTGGTACAGATCCTCGGCGCGGAGGCGGGCATAGCGGCAGTGGATGCCGGCCTCACGCATCGCCGAGAAGATCACCTGTTGCGTGGTGCCGTGCAGCAAGCCGAGCGTGGGATCGGGGGTGAGGAGTTCGCCGTCGCGCGCGAGCAGCAGGTTCGAACGCGGCGCCTCAAGTACGAAGCCGTCCGTGGTGGTCCAGACGGCCTCGTCCGCGCGGCGAGCCTTCGCGAAGCGGGAGGAGGCGAGATTGACGGCGTAGGAGAGGGTCTTCGCGCCGATCAGCAGCCAGGGCGCCTCCACGGCCATGCCCGCCTGGTAGCCCCGGTTAAGGGTGACCACGCGCACGCCGCTCGTGCGGCGCTCCACGGTCTGCGGATTCATCGGGAAGTCTTCGATCCAGCCGATCGGGCTGTCTCCCGAGTGCTCGCGGCCGCGCGAGAGGATCCATCGGATGGAGTAATCCTCGGTCTTCTCCGCCCGGAGTTCGAGCATCTGATCGAGCGCGGCCTCCCACAGTGGGCGATCGACGTCGGGCAAATCCATCAGCCGGGCAGAGCGGGCGAAGCGGTCCAGGTGAAGCTCGCGGCCCACGATGCTGCCGCGCCGCACGAGGGCGGCCTCGAAAATACCGTCGCCGCGGGTGGCGGCGGCATTGTCATAGGTGAGGATGGGTTCCTCAGGATCGACCGGCACGGCGGTGCGCGCCAGCGGATCAACCACAATTAATGCCACATCTCGATGGTAGCCGAGCCACCTGAGCACGGCGTGGGACGAACAGCACCGTTGCGGAACTGTGACATGCCGCGTTGATAGATTGGCACGAGAGAGTCAGGAGGACCGATGGGAACGTTTGGATCACTGCTGCTCGACCTCGCAATCAGTCTGGTTCCCGCGCTCGTCACCGCGTGGCTGTTGCGCAAGCTCCTCGATCAGCCCATCGGGTGGCCGCGCGCCGTGCTCGTGGGCGCCGCGATGAGTTTCGGCCTGCCGCCGGTCGCCACTGAGGTGGGCATCCAGGCGGGAGTTTTCAGCGACCGGTGGGAGATCAGCGCGAGCCCAGGCGTGCTCGCCGCCTTCCTGGGACTGGTGGTCGCGTGGGCGCTCGTGGTGAGCGCCGCCGTGCTGATCGTGCTCGAGGTGCTGTTCCCCACGAAGCCGTGGGTGGGTTTCGCCGGCTTCTGGCGGCGATTCCGTACCGGGGTTGCGCGGACCCGGCGCTACCTTCAGGTGATCGCGATCTTCTCAAGTACCGGCGTGCGCAGCGCCTTCAACCGCGGGGAGAGGCCGGAGAGTGAGGGCGTCTCGAGCGCGCTGCTGGAGGCGCTGAACCGCTCCGGAGTCACCTTCGTGAAACTCGGCCAGTTCCTCGCCACGCAGCCGGATCTGCTACCGGAGCACACGTCGGCCGCGCTAAGGCAACTCCAGGCCGACGCCGCCCGGGTCCCCTCGGCGGAAATCGAAGCCGTGCTCGTAAGCGAGTTGGGCATGCCGCTCGCACAGGCGTTTGGTTCGTTCGAGCCGGAGCCGCTGGCGGCGGCGTCGATCGCGCAGGTGCATCGGGCGCGATTACACGACGGCACCGAGGTGGCCGTCAAGGTGCAGCGCCCCGGGATCGTGGAGCAGGTCCACACCGATTCGGACATCCTGCTGCGGCTCACCGCCACCGCGGAGAAGCGATACGCCTGGGCGCGCGAGCTTTCGTTGCACTCGCTCGCGGAGGGCCTCGTCGGCTCACTGAAGGAGGAACTCGATTGCCGCATCGAGGCGCGCAACATGGAGCTCGTGGCGGCCGCGCTCCCACCCGGCGGAATCGTCCGCGTTCCGCAGGTGTACCCGGAGCTTTCGGGCGTGCGCGTCCTGACCATGGACCTACTGGACGGTGTCACGCTTTCCCATGCCGACGCCGTCGGGCAGCGGCTTGCGCCTCTCCCGACCGATGAGCGTGAGGCGCTTTCGGAGGGGCTCGTGCAGACGGTCGTGGAGGGCGTGCTGCGGGTGGGTGTGTTCCACGCGGATCTGCACCCCGGCAACATCATGTTGCTGTCCGATGGCAACCTGGGGCTGCTGGACTTCGGCTCCGTGGGCGTGCTCGATGACGAGACTCGCCAGCTACTCGGCACGTTCCTCTTTGCGGCTCTGCACGACGACGCCGTGACCGCGGCGGACGCGGTCCTGCTGAGTTTCGATGCGCCCTCGGACATTAGTGTGCGGGACTTCCGGCGTGCACTGGGGCGCGAGCTCACCATCCTGAACCGGCGGCGCTCGCTCGATCCGCAGCAACTCTCGCGGCTCTTTGAGGTGATGCGGACGTACCAGATCGAGGTGCCGGGTCATGTGGCGGCGGCGCTGCGGACCGTGGCGTCGATGCAGCCGGCCGTGGAGCTGCTGAGCCCGGGCGTGAGCCTGCTCGACGTGGCGGAGGAGAGCATGACGGGGATCGTCTCGGTGCTGCAGTCGGCGCGCGAGACCAGGCCCAAGGTACTCGGTTCGGCGAGCATCTCGGCGGCGGTGGCCCGGCGGCTCCCGGAGCGCACCGAACGGATCACCTCCGATCTTGCCGAAGGGCGGCTCAAGGTGCGCGCCACCCTGTTCGCGGATGCGCACGATCGGGGCTTCCTCGTTGGCTTGATGGACACCATGCTTTCGGTGCTGCTGGCGTGCGCGGCGATCATCGGCGCCGTCATGCTGATCACTTCAGGGGGCGGATTCGAGCTCACGGACGGCTTCACCGTCAATGCCTTCATCGGTTACGTCATCGGCTTCCTTGGCGCGGTGCTGGCATTGCGGAGCGTGGCGCGCTTCCTCGGTGGCGGCCGGCGCCAGGCTTAAGGGTTACGGCGGTGCAGCTCGGCGATGTGGCCGGCGTCGGCGTCCGCGCCGAGCGGGAAGGAGCCTCTGTCAGATGCCTGGACGTGCCCGGACTGAGCCGGAGTTCCGATCTGAGTGTCGACATTCTCCACTGCGAGCGTGTGAGTGGCGTGCAGGTCGTCCCGCACGGGGAAAATAGGGGCATGGCTGACTCTCGCTTCGTCCCACTGCCGCGGTCAACCGGCCCGCTGAACGCCGTCGGACCGGTAGATCTCGCCTCATTCGAGCGTGGGCTTGCCCGCACCGCGGCGAATCTGCGCGGCTACATCATCCTCAACGACGGCGCTGTCACGGCCGAGAAGTACTTCGAGCCTTATGCCGCCGAGGACAAGGTCTTCGTCTACTCGGTGAGCAAGTCCTTCGCCTCGACCGCCGTGGGCCTCGCTGTTGCCGAGGGCCTGCTCAGCCTGGATGACAGGCTCGTGGACATCTTCCCGGACCAGGCGCCCGCCGAGATAGATGAGCATCTTGCGGAGCTGCGCGTGCGGCACGCACTGTCCATGTCCACCGGTCACGCCGTGGATACCGCGCTGCCCTTGTTCAAAGACGGCGGCGATGACTGGGAGCGGGCGTTCCTTTCGATGCCGCTGCAGTACGCCCCCGGGACCCACTTCTGCTACAACTCCGGCGCCTCCTACATGCTCGCGGCTGCCGTGGAGCGCGTGACCGGGCAGGGCCTCGTCGAGTACCTCACGCCACGGCTGTTCGAGCCGCTCGGCTTCGATGCGGTGGCGTGGGATCGCAATCCGAATGGCGCCGCGATGGGCGGCTGGGGCTTCATGCTGCGCATGGAGGACCTCGCGAAGCTCGGCGAGCTCTACCGCAACGAGGGCGAGTGGAACGGAGTCCAGATCCTCGATCCCGAGTGGGTGCGCCTGGCGACCTCCGTCCAGTCGGACAACGATCAGGATCCGAACGCCGGCCTCGATTGGCGAGTCGGTTACGGTTTTCAGTTCTGGATGTGCCAGCATGGTGCCTTCCGTGCGGATGGCGCATTCGGGCAACTCTGTGTGGTGTTCCCGGAGCAGCGCGCCGTGATCACCCTGCTTGGCGAGATTCAGGAGATTCGCGAGGTCTTGGATGTGGTCTGGGCCGAGCTGCTGCCGGTGCTGAACCGTCCGGCGGTCGAGCCGGTGCCTGCACAGCGCTACACGATTGATGACTCCGAGGCGCTAACGTTCGAGATCAATCTCGAGGGTGTCCTCACCCTCACCTACTCCACTCCCGACGGCGATGCCGCACTCCGGGCGGGCCCGTCCAGCTGGGTGGCGGGCCGCAGTGACTGGCCGTTCGGCGATCCCCTCGCATTGCCCAGCTTCGGCACACCCGCTCAGCCGACGCTGATCTCGGCGCGCTACCGGCGCACGGCCGTGGACACCTACGAGCTCGAGTGGGTGTGGCGGGAGACGCCGCATCGGAATACGGGAGTGATCGTCGTCGGGCAGGATGAACTGACGTTCACGATTCCGCAGCGCTTCCACTCCCTCGAGCTAGGCAGTAGGGAGCTCACGCTCCGCGGCACCGCCTAAGACTGAGGACGGGATCTTCGTGGATTGAGCGAGGCGAAGGCCGAGACGAAACCTGGTGAGCTCCGGCTCGCGGTTCTGAGGCCTTGGACTGTTGGCTCCGGCGCACCATGCGCCCCACTCTTGCCGGACGGCGGCGTCCATTTAAGGCTGGGGATGGAATGATCTCTCGCATTAGTGCGGGTCCGTGCGACTGATAGTGGACGCACGGACCCGCACTAACCCCAAAGCGCTGCCTGTCAATACGGACCCGCAGTGATGCACGTGCAGCCCATGCGAGCCGGCCCCGCGCGAGCGGTGCTTGATCTGATACGTGCCAAGTGCCTGAGGCAGGTCAGATCATGCATGGCTCGCTGTAGGTGGCCAGCCGGAACGGTGCACGGCCTAGAGTTCGGCGCCGACCGCCCGGGAATCGCCCGCCTCGCCGTGCCGAACGAAGAGTGCGAGCACGATCCCGCCGAGCGCGAACGCTGCGGCGGCGAAGATGAAGAGCATCGTGAAGTCGCCCATGATGTCGCGGATCATCCCGAAAAGGATCGGCCCGAGCACCGCGCCGCCACTCGTGGCGAGATAGTAGTAGGCCGTGAGCGTGCCGGTGTGCTCTACGCCGCCGAGCTCCACGGTGAGCGGGAGCGCGTTCACGATCACGGTGATCCACAGGACGCCATAGATCGGCATGAGGAGCCGCAGAGTGCCGATGTCGTCCACTGTTGAGAGGATCACGAAGAGCACCGCCGATCCCGCGAGGCCCACCATCATCGAGCGGCGTCGGCCGAACCATTGGCCGATGTAGCCGGCAGGGATCGCGAAGAGGATTGACGCGCCCAGGTACGGCAGGAGGTTGATCGTCACCCGAGATTTGGGGACATCGAGGACCTCGTTGAGGTAGGTGGTGACGAAGGTGTCTGCGGCGCTGGATCCGAGTGTGTAGGTGAACAGTGCGACGAGAATGAAGATGAGTGAGCGCTTCTGAGGAGTCGAGAGCGTCAGCGGTGGGGCGATGAGGTTGCGAAGCCGGCTGTAGAGAGTGCTGTCGATCAGCGGCTCAGGGATGACTTCCTCGATGAGCTCGGCGGTGAGGTTCTCCGAGGTGACCACGTGATCGTCGTCGGTGGCGACTTCGATCATCGGATCGCTCAGCGGCACAAATCCGAGCTTGCCGGAGCGGAACGCCTCGTTCTCACGCACGAAGTACACGAGCAGTAGCACGGCAACGATCATCAGGATCCCGGCCATGGTGAACGGTCCGCCGTAGGAGAATCTCGCCACGAGCAGCCCGCCGATCCCGAAGATCAGCACGTTCCCGAGGCTCCCCATGAAGTTGATGACGCCGTTGGCCTTGGAACGGTTCTCGGGCGCGACCAGGTCCGGCATCAGAGCCACGATCGGCGCGCGCCAGCAGGCCATTGCGATCGCGAAGATCACGACCGTGCCCACGAGCACCGGCACCGAGATCTCGCCTGCGACCGGCAGCAGGATGAGTGTGATCGCGGCAATCGGCGCGAACACCAGCGCGAACGGGAGCCGGCGGCCGAGCGGGGAGCGCGTGCGATCCGAGAGCATGCCGAACAGCGGCTGCAGCGTGAGCGCGAAGATGTTGTCCAGCGCCATGATGAAGCCCACGCTGGTGGCCGCAAGGCCAATATCCCGGAGCATCAGGGGGAGGTAGGCGTTGTACGCGGCCCACGAGGCTGCGACCGCGAAGAACCCGAGCCCAATCATGAACAGGCTACGAGTTGTTGGCTGTGCCATTGGGCTCCCTTGCGAATGACGTGAGGTTCTAACTATCGCAGAGTCTCGCCTCTCTCGCCGCCCGTGAGACCCGGCGTTCCCCGCCCCAATCGCCCCGCGTCCCTTTCCCACTCACGTGAGTGGCAAACGCCCGGGATCAGGGGCTGTGGCGTCCCTTTCCCACTCACGTGAGTGGCAAACGCCCGGGATCAGGGGCTGTGGCGTCCCTTTGCCACTCACGTGAGTGGCAAACGCCCGGGGCGGGCAGCGGTGCGGACCATGCCTCGGCCGTCCCAGCCGCGAGCGGCACGTTCAAGATACGTGCACTTTCCCGGTGCCCGAGGTGCAGGCGACGTCCCAGCCTGAAGCGGCACGTTCCAGATACGTGCACTACCCC
>FZQV01000002.1 GCA_900199505.1 Ruaniaceae bacterium KH17
GTGGCGTATGTGGCGCAGTTCATCACCACCACACAGTTGAAGCGGGCCCTGTCAAAGTACGTGTTCGATACTGACGCTCCTGCGCCGGAGCTGTACCGCACCGGAACGCAGTTGCAGATGGGTGTCAATAGTGAGAGGTTCCGCCTGTCGTTCACCACCACTGATCTGGTGGCCGGTGCGCAGGTGGAGCAGGCGATCCGGGAAGCCAAAGACGCACTGTTCACCGCCGGCAACACGGAGGCCACGCTCGCGGACGGTCTCGTTGAGGTCGCCACGCGTTCGCTCGCCTCGATCACGGAGCCCTCCCGGGCGAAGCGGTACCAGGTCCTGGTGCACGTGGATACCGATGGGCAGTCCTGGATCCACAAGTCCGGTGCGCTGCCGAAGTACCTGACCGAGAAATACACCTGCGAGGGCCAACTCGTTCCCGTGTGGGAGACCGAAGGCACGCCCGTCGCGGTCGGTAGGACCCAGCGGATCGTCCCCGACCGCACCCGCAGGCTTGTTGAGGACCGTGACAAGGGCTGCCGCTTCCCGGATTGCACCTCAAAGGGGTATCTCGAGGTCCATCACATGGCGCATTGGCGAGACGGCGGTGCTACGGACCCGGACAACCTGTTGTGTTTGTGTAGTCACCATCATGACGAGCACCACCGCGGCAGCTTCACCATCAGCGGGGACCCCGAGAGGGTCGATGGGCTGAGCTTCAAGAACCACACCGGCCGCCCCATCCACCCACCACGCCCCGAACCACCACCCCCGGGTGACGGGCCCCCACCACAATGGGACGGCCCCACCGGCGAATCACTCGACATGCGCTGGCTCACCTTCAGCAAAAGACGCACCAAGACCGCCACTGCGGCATAGCCGCGCGCCCGCAGGCCGGAGTTGATGGGTGCCTGGCACTCATCGGTATCGCCTGGGCCGATGGTCTCGCGCCGCCCTCATCAGCGTTCGAGGATCCCACGTGCCCAGCCTCCGCGGTTGCCAGTGCGAGTGCACGAGTGGCGAGCGGCGCGGACACACAGCAAGCCCCCGGCCCTAGAGATGTACCAGGGGTGGTGCTGCTACTGGAGCTGCCGCACCCTGTACCGGGTGCAGGCGAAATCCCGATTGCGCGTGACCCCGAGAAGATCCAGCTGTAGAGGCTTCGTGAAGAGAGGCTTGCCGGCGCCGAGCGTGACTGGGGCAAACTGGATCCAGGCCTCGTCGAGCAACCCTTCTTCGGCGAACTGACTGGCGATGTCCCCGCCGCCCATCACCCAGACGTCCTTACCCTCCGCAGACGCTTCGATGCTTGCGAAGCTCTCACTGGGGGAGCCGTGGACGAAACGGATGTCGGCGCCGTCGGGCTGGGGGAGAACACGATGTGTGAAGACCCACGCGGGCTGGGTGTACTCCCACGTCTCCTGGTTTCGCAGGAGCCACTCATACGTGCCCGAACCCATCACCAGCGCGCCGATGGTCTCGGCGAACGCGATCTCCGGCATCTCGGCCTCCCAATCGAAGTCCTGCGCAAAGAGCCACTCCAGCGAGTGATCCGCCGTGGCGATGAAGCCGTCCAGGGAGGACGCCGTGTAGTAGTGCGTGGTCATGGCTTCAGCCTAGTGACGCCCCACGGGTTCGTAGCTCGACGGAGCTACCTGCCCGTGACGTCCCAGATGTGGTGGGAGATGTCGTGCAAGAAGTAGCTGGCGAGAGTCGTGGCCGTGAACGTGGAGCCGTCGCCTCGGCGGCCGGTTCGCTGCTCGTCTGACTCCGCAACGAGTTCGAATGCGGTGGCGATCGCCTGTCCTGCCGCTGCGAGCTCGCGGGCAACAGTGGCGGGATCCTGAGCGTTGTAGTCTCGCTGCTGCTGCGTCTCGTCCTGGTCCCAGTTCACGAAGGCCGGGTCGTCGAGCACCAGCATCAGGTTGAGCCGCGCGAGCATGATCCGGCAGACATCCCGCACATGGGCCGCATACTCCAGCGGGGACCAGGTGGCGTCGTCGGGCCGGAGAATCAGTTCCGCCCGATCGCCACGCAGGACCCTCTCCCACGCGGCCACGTTCTCGCGCGTGAGCCGCGGGATATCGCGGAACGAGGCCGCCCCTGGCTCGAATCCACACTCGGGGCAGGGGCGCTCAATCACCCAGGTCCAGTCCTTGGTATCAGGCACGATAGGCATATCGACAGGCTAACCCGCCGGGACCGCGGTGGGGAAGGCTCGTACACTTGGCGCATGACTGACGTTCTCGATGAGGGCCCGTTCTACCACGGCACCCGCGCCGCGCTAGAGCCTGGCGACCTGCTCAGCGCCGGCTTCAACTCGAACTACAAGCCCGAGATCCTCATGAACCACATCTACTTCACGGCCATTCCCGACGGCGCCGGGCTGGCGGCCGAGGTCGCTGCGGCATTCGTTCCCGACGGCGTTCCCCACGTCTACGAAGTCGAGCCTACCGGGCTATTCGAGAACGATCCCAACGTGACCGACAAGAAGTTCCCCGGGAACCCCACACGCTCATACCGCAGCACCGAACCGCTCCGAATCGTGCGGGAAGTAGACGACTGGCCCCGGCTGGCGCCCGAAGCACTCCAGGGCTGGCTGGAGAGGATCGCCGCACTGCGCGCCGACGAGCGCGCGGAGATCATCAACTAGATCGCGCCAGCTTCCCGGCTAAGCAGACGCGGTCAATCGGCTGGAAAGGCCGGGACTTCCGTCCAGTGACTGCCGGTGGTAGACTGAATCACTATCTCAGAAATGATTCAGGAGGTTGTAAGTGTGCGACATGCTTGCCGTAATCGCAAGTGCGCAGAAGTCCGCTGGGCTTTCTCAGCGCGCCCTTGCGGAACGGACGGGCATCTCCCAGGCCACCTTGAGCCGGATCCTCAGCGGTGCCCGAACTGCGAAGATGACCGAGATTCTCCTGATCGCTGACGCGACGGGCTGCACCGTAGCGCAGCTCACCGGCAGCGGAGTGGCTGATCGGGTGCTGTGCGCTGCGCGTGGCACGAATGGATCGGGCATGGACTCGATGCGTCAGCGATTGCTGCATTTCATGGAGCTTGATGTGTATCTCGACGATTGCGCGATTCCGGAGGTCTGATGGCGTCGCAAGAGAGGCTCGGCCAACAGGTTGCTGAGGCATTTCGGTGCGAACACGGCCTCGGTGTGCAGCCTCTTGGTGACCTTGCCGCGTTGATTGAGCGGACGACTGGTCACGATGTAGCAATCCTTGATGCTCCGCCGGACGAGCATGGCCTCACGATGCGGGATCCAGAGCGTGGGAGGGTCTTTGTAGGGGTGGCGCGAACACTGAACCCGATGCGCCAACGCAGTTCCTTGGCCCACGAGCTTGCACACCTAGTCTTTGGGGACTCCGCTCAAGCTTTGGGGGAGCGGACGCCTGTGGAAATCAGGGCCGACGCATTTGCGCGGCATTTGCTGATTCCCGTGGAAGGGCTCAAGGGTTTCCTCGGCGCGCCGTCTGAGGTAGACAGTTCGAGGCTCTCAGATGTCGTCCAGTGGTTCCTTGTCTCACCTGCCGTGGCCGCGATCCAGATGCGTGATGCAGGGTATGTGGAGCCTGAACTCGCTACTGCCTGGATGAAGCTCTCGACGGCGCAATTGGCCACCAGGTTTGGTTGGAGTGACTACTACGCGACCCTTCAGGCTGACTCCGATCGACTCCGCGCGCCGCAAGGGCTTCTCGCGCGTGCCATCCGAGGCTATGAGTTTGGGGTTGTGGGCGCACAGGCAATTGCAACTCTCCGTGGGCGCAGCGTTGAAGAGGTGTTGGCTGAGCTGGATGAAGCCGGTATACGTCAGATCAGTCCCGAGGCTGCGGAGTTTGAAGCCCACGAACTGCCGGTCGTGAATGTCGATCTGAGCGGGTTGGAGGACTTGGCAGGTGATTCGTGAATCATCGACCAATCATGGATGCCGGGCCTGGCATCAACTTCTTCTCCATTAACAAGGAAAGACTGCTCTTTGCGACGATTGGAGCGATCGCGATTCCGGAAGCTGTGGAAACCGAGATCATGCGGAAAGCGCGACAGGACCAACGGTTTGTTGCAGCGGAGCGGGTTCTGAAGAAGGTCCCGCCGCACTTGTTGGAGATCCTTTCTGATGACTATACGGACGAGCTTGGTGGCGTCGTGAGTCGTATCGCGGGAATGCCCCTTGAGCGGCGCATGCACTCGAGTAAGGACCTGGGAGAGATGATGGTCGTTGCCCATGCTGTCGTCGCAGCCGAGTTAGGGGCAGACATTCTTGTGCTCGTTGATGACCAGGGCGGACGGCGGATGATCGCCCGAGAAAGCGCGCGTCTCGATCGCCTGCGTATCGCCAATCCCTCACTTGGGCGTATTCGTCTGGTCAGCACCATTACGATCCTGCGGAGCGCGGCCGGTGGAGACCATCTTCCTGATCGAACCGCGTTGCGCGATCTCTACGCGCGCCTACGTGGGTTGGATGACGGCCTTCCGCCACTTGAGTCGACGGGGCTGCTAGATCTCCCGACGTGGTCATAAGTAGTCGGAATTGCGGCGAGTAGCCGACAGGCTAACCCGCCGGGGCCGCGGTGGGGAAGGCTCCTCGGTTCGGTCGGCCGCAGGTCGCTCGAACTTAGGGTCCTGAAACGCCTGCAACCATGCATGCTAGAATGCATGCATGGTTGCGGTGCAGATCCGCGATGTGCCCGACGAGGTCCGCGACGTACTGGCACGCGAAGCTGAGCAGCGGGGGAAGTCGCTTCAGTCATTCTTGTTGGAGATTCTCGAACGAGAAGCTCGTTCGGCGCGAAACAGGGCCTTCGTCATTGACTTCGCGGCGATCCGCGGCACCGGGCGGGAGATCTCAATCGATGTGCCAGAGCTGATCTCACAGGAGCGTGACGCGCGCGAGGCCCGCTTGCTCGGGACGCCTTCGAAATGATCGTCGTTGATGCGTCGGCTTTCGTGGAGTTCTTGACGGACGAGAACGGACTCGCGCACGCCGTCGCAGAGGAGTTGTACCGCGACGGCGAATGGGTGTGCCCTTCGCACACGACGATCGAGGTCGCGAGTGCACTGCGCGGGTTGTGGCTCGGCGGCCGCTCGACGAAAGCCGAGTTCCTTTCTCGTATGGCAGCGCTCGGGCAACTTGATCCGGACCTCGTGGCCGCCGGTCCACTTCTGCCACGCATCGTCGACTTGGCCGAGAACGCCTCGCCATACGACGCCGCCTATGTGGCGCTTGCAGAGCACCTGCGCGCTCCACTGATCACCACGGACGGCAAACTTGCCCGGATCTCCGGCGGTTCCGCCGACGTCCGGGTGCTCACTGCGTAGGCTGGCGGTGTGAGCCAGCTTCGGGAGATCGTCGAGAACAGCGAGCGGATCGTGTTCTTCGGGGGAGCGGGCGTCTCCACCGAGTCGGGAATCCCTGACTTTCGCTCGGCGGGCGGTCTCTACTCGCGCGAGGGCGAGCACTACGCACCCGAGGAGATCCTCAGCCGGAGCTTCTTCGATAGGCACCCGGCCGAGTTCTACGACTACTACCGCGCCCACCTGATCTATCCCGATGCCACGCCGAACGCTGCGCATCGCGCGCTGGCCGCGCTCGAACGGGCCGGGAAGCTGACTGCGGTGATCACCCAGAACATCGACGGCCTGCACACTGCGGCCGGCTCGCAGAACGTGCTCGAGCTGCACGGCAGTGTCCTGCGGAATCGTTGCATGGCGTGCCAGCGTGAGGAGGGGATCGCCGTCGTGCTCGAAAGCTCGGGAGTCCCTCGGTGCCCGGGCTGTGGCGGGGTGATCAAGCCGGATGTGGTGCTCTACGAAGAGCCGCTCGACGAGAACGTGCTGGCGCGGGCGGTTGCCGAGATCTCCCGTGCGGACACCCTTATTGTGGGCGGGACGTCACTGGTGGTCTATCCGGCCGCGGGCCTGATCCGCTACTTCGGCGGCGAGAACCTCGTGCTCATCAACCGTGACGCGACGGATTACGACGGCCTGGCGACCCTCACGATCCGTGAGCCGATCGGCGAGGCGCTTGCGGAGTTCGCGGCTTAGTCGATTACTTGCCCGGGCGCGGGGCTGGCGGACATTGCGTTGGTGCGCATAGCCCTCAACGCGTGTGGAGTTGGCGATCCCAATCTCTAGCGAGCGTGCCAGCGGAGGCGGAGTGTACCCACCAGACCGAGCGCGCGGAACGCGGCGTTCACGGTGGAGAGCGTGGAGGGCATGATGAATGCCGCGCCTACGGCCTGCACAGCACGCGCACCGATCAGCACACCGGCGCTCCCGGCAGCCGCCGCCAGCACACTCCCGAGCATGAACACCACCAACCCGGCGAGGAAGAGACGCCGTCGGCCACGACGATCAGCCAGTGAACCCGTCGAGAGCAGGAGCGCGGCGAGCAGCACCGCGTAGAGGCTGTTGACCCATTGAGCGTCCGTGAGATCGAGGCCCAGGTCGCTGATGATCGCGGGCAGCGCCACCCCCACGATCGTGCCGTCGAGCACGATGAGACCCAGCCCGACGGCAAGCACCGCCAAGCCGAGCCAGTCGCGACGGGTGGGGGTGTGCTCGATCAGAGTGGCGGTCACGTCAGGCGGGTTCGCATGAACCGTAGGCCAAAGCTCGACTCGCTCCCCGGGGCGCGGTCCCATTCGGCCAGATCGAAGCCCACGCCGTCGTCGATGATGCTGAGCAGGACCATGTCGTCTTCGTCCGCGATGCGTGTGGTGGGTGCGGGAATCAACCGAAGGGATGATTCGCCGGTATATCGTTGAGACCATCCCCGCAGCGCCGCGCCGGGGCTCGAACGCCAATCTCTTAGGACCGCAATGATCCACGTTCCCGCCACCACCACGCACACCATCGATCGCCGCATCTACGGGCAGTTCGCCGAGCACCTCGGGCGTTCCATCACCGAGGGCATCTGGGTGGGTCGCGACTCGGATATCCCGAACAAGAACGGGATCCGGACCGACGTCGTCGGCGCACTTCGGGAGATCAAGGTCCCCGTGGTTCGGTGGCCCGGCGGCTGCTTCGCCGACGAGTACCACTGGCTCAAGGGCGTGGGGGACGAACGCCAGCCGATGGTCAACACCCACTGGGGCGGCGTCGTCGAACCCAACGAGTTTGGCACCCACGAGTACTTTGAGCTGCTCAACCAGCTAGACGCCGAGGCCTACATCAACGGGAATGTGGGCTCGGGGACCGTCGAGGAGGTGTCCGACTGGATCGAGTACATGACCCTCGACTCCACCGCGCCGATGGCCGAGCTGCGCAAGCATCACGGGCGCGAACAGCCCTGGAAGGTCGAGTTCTTCGGCGTGGGCAACGAAAGCTGGGGCTGCGGCGGGAACATGCTGCCGCTGCAATACGCCTACCTCTACCGCCAGTACCAGACCTACGTGCGCCAGTTCGGCGAGACCCCAATCTCGAAGATCGCCTGCGGGGCCAACGCGGACGACTTCACGTGGACCGACGTGGTGATGGCCAACGCCGCCGAGCACATGGACGGCCTCTCCCTGCACTACTACACGCTCCCCACCAAGGAGTGGCACGGCAAGGGCTCCGCCACCGAGTTCGACGACTACGCCTGGCACGAGACCATCCGCCAGACCCGCCGCATGGAGGAGCTGGTCACCCAGCACGGCCGGATTATGGACAAGTACGATCCGGCCAAGCGGGTGGCCATGATCGTGGACGAGTGGGGCACCTGGTACGACGTCGAGCCGGGCACCAACCCCGGTTTCCTGTACCAGCAGAACACCATGCGCGATGCGCTCGTGGCGGCGCTGAACCTCAACATCTTCCACCGCCACGGCGACCGCATCCGGATGGCGAACATCGCGCAGATGGTGAACGTGCTCCAGGCGATGCTGCTGACCGACGGCGCCGCGATGGTCACGACCCCCACCTATCACGTCTTCGATCTCTATTCTGATCACCAAGATGCCCTGTTCGTTCCGGCCGACGGCGAGTCGCTGGGCATGGCAGGGTCGCTCGGCTCGGAGGCGGACTTCACCGTCTCCACGAAGGATGGCGCGTACACGATCAGTGCGGCGAACTGGTCACTGGAGCGTGAGCGGAAGGTCTCGCTCGAGCTGCCCGGCGCGGTGACCGAGGTGTTGCGTGCGCAGATGGTTGTGGGGGACAAGCCCAACTCGCACAACACCTTTACCGAGCCGGACGCCGTCGGGCTGGTGGAGATCGAGACCGCGATCACGGGGAACCGGGTGGAGTTCACGATCCCGGCGCATTCCGTGGGCACCGTGCGCGTGGGAGTTGAGGAGTGACCGGGACGTTCGAGATCGGCGCGGAGGACTTCCTGCTCGATGGGAAACCGCACCGCGTGCTTGCGGGCGCGCTGCACTACTTCCGCGTGCACCCCTCGGAGTGGGCCGATCGGATCCGCAAGGCGCGGCTGATGGGGCTCAACACCATCGAGACCTACGTGGCGTGGAATGCGCACGAGCCGGTGCGCGGCCAATGGGACGCGACGGGCGTGAACGATCTCGGCGCCTTCCTCGACGCCGTGGCGGCCGAGGGCATGCACGCGATCGTGCGGCCGGGGCCGTATATCTGCGCCGAGTGGCACAACGGCGGCCTGCCCGCCTGGCTCACCGCGCTGCCCGGTGTCGAGTTGCGGCGGAAGAACTCCGTCTACCTCGCGGAGGTGGAGACGTACCTGCGGAGGGTCTACGAGATCGTGGCACCGCGGCAAATCTCGCTCGGCGGGCCCGTGGTGCTCGTGCAGATCGAGAACGAATACGGCGCCTACGGCTCCGACAAGGCCTACCTCGCCGAGTTGGTGCGGATCACGCGCGATGCGGGCATCACCGTACCTCTGACCACAGTGGACCAGCCCGAGCCGCAGATGCTGCGGGACGGCAGCCTGCCCGGGTTGCACCTGACCGGGTCCTTCGGCTCGCGGGCGTCGGAGCGGCTGGCCACCTTGCGTGAGCACCAGCCCACCGG
Source organism: Ruaniaceae bacterium KH17 (assembly GCA_900199505.1). Classification (GTDB taxonomy): domain Bacteria; phylum Actinomycetota; class Actinomycetes; order Actinomycetales; family Actinomycetaceae; genus KH17. The sequence continues at coordinate 8,959 of FZQV01000002.1, forward strand.
GCCGCTCATGTGCTCGGAGTTCTGGGACGGCTGGTTCGACTGGTGGGGCGGAGTGCACCACACGACCTCGGCCTCGGATGCGGCGAACGAGCTCGATGCGCTGCTGGCGGCGGGCGCCTCCGTGAGCATCTACATGTTCCACGGCGGCACCAACTTCGGGCTCACCAACGGCGCCAACCACAAGGGCCGCTACCTACCGATCGTCACCTCCTACGACTACGGCGCGCCACTCGACGAGCGCGGCGACCCCACCGAGAAGTACTGGGCGTTCCGGGACGTGATTTCGCGCTATGCGCCGGTGCCTGCGGAGTCGATCGAGGCGCGGCCGCCCTCGCCGGAGGTTTCCGTTGCGCTGGAGGGGCTCGGTGACTGGCTTCCTGCGGGGCTTGGTTCGTCCGTCGAGAGCGCCGAGCCGCTCTCCTTCGATTCGCTCGGCCACGCCGGCGCCCTCATGTACTACACCGCAGAGCTTGGCGCGGCCGCCGGGCGGCACCGCCTCGTAGTGGGAGAGGCACGGGATCGTGCGTGGATCGAGATCGACGGCGTCCCGTCCGCTCGGCTGGACCGGATTGCGTCCGAGGTGGCCGCCTCGGTGCCCGGCGGAGAGCAGCTCTCGATCCTCGTGGAGGAGCGCGGGCGAGTGAACTACGGGCAGCGGCTCGGCGAGATCAAAGGGCTGATCGGCCCGGTGACGGTCGACGACCGGGGCATTGGTCCGTGGTGGAACACTCCCGTGGACCTGGGAGCCGTGGCGACATGGGCCACGTCGGCGCTGGCGGCGCCGTCTTCTGGGCGGGCCGCCTGGCGGGGCACGTGGTCCCTGCCCGAGGCGACCGACCTCTTCCTGGACACGACCACCCTCGGCTCCGGGTGCGCCGTCGTCAATGGCTTCCTCCTCGGCCGCTACAACCGGACCGGCCCGCAGCGCACGCTCTACGTGCCGAGTGGCGTGGTGAACGCGGGCGAGAACACGCTCGTGATCATCGAGCTGGACGAGATCGAGGAGCCGCGCGTGCGCTTCGTGGGCGAGGCCAACCTTGGCCCCACCGTGGAGTAGTCAGATGGCAGTAGCAGCGCCCGCCGTTCCTGATGGTGCCGAGCGAACCGCTGACGTGCCTTTGATTCTGTACCACGACTGGGTGCGCCGCAGCCCGTCGGCCATGCGCATCTGGATTCCGGAGGCGCGCTAAGCCGTCGTGTCCACCATGACGAGCTGCATGTGACATTTGCTCGTGGCGCGCAGGGCGTGGGTGACGCCGGGGCGCATGTAGAGCATGTCGCCGGCAACCATGTTGTGGGTCTCGCCCTCGAGATCGAAGTCCATGGTGCCCGTGAGGAGCGTGACAACAACGGCGCGCGGGCTGGAGTGCTCGGTGAGGAGCTGGCCCTCGTCGAATGAGAAGTCGACCACGCGCAGGAGCGGGTTGTTGACGAGCACGCGCGAGGTGGTGCTCTCCTTGGTGACCGGCAGGTCCTCGAGGATGTTCAGCACGGCGACTGACTCGTTGACGTCGGTGCTTGCCATGGTGCGCTCCTTCGTTCGGGGGGGCTGTCCCTTCCACCATATCCCCGTGTGGCACGGTACCTTCGTCTGGTGAGTACTGAGCGCCGAGTAGCGAAGCGGTGGCTGCTGCTGGCAGGCGCGATCGTGTGCGAAGTGACCGCCACGTTGTCGCTGCGCGCTACGGTGGACTCGTCCTCGTGGATCCCGCTCGTGGTGCTTGGCTACGCCGCCGCGTACGTCTTTCTGGGCTTCGCGCTGCGCGCCGGAATGCCGATTGGTGTGGCATATGGCGTGTGGGGCGCGATCGGAGTGGCGCTCGTGGCGTTGCTCGGCATGGCCGTCTTCGATGAGGTCCTCAGCCCTCTGACCTTCCTGGGCATCGCCATCATTATCGCCGGGGTGGTGCTCGTCGAGACGGGCTCGCACACGCCGTCGGATACTGCGGGGGAGAGCGCATGAGCTGGGTGTGGCTGATCCTCGCGATCCTGCTCGAGGTGGCGGCGACACTGAGCCTGCGCGCCTCCGACGGACTTCGCGCGAAGCTTTGGCTCGTGCCCATGGCCGCGGGCTATACCGGCGCGTTCTACTTTCTGGCTCGAGCGCTCGGCACAGGCCTGCCTGTGGGCGTTGCCTATGGGCTCTGGACGGCGATCGGCATCGCGTTCATCGCGGTACTGGCGCGGGCCATCTGGAAGGATCAACTGACCAAGCGGATGATGTGGGGGATCGGCCTGATCGCCGTCGGCGTGCTGCTGGTGGAGCTCGGATAACTGCTGGTGCTTCGGCGCTGGGAGGCGATGCGGACGGCCGCGGCCATGCCGCCGTCGGCGAGATCGCCGCGTCACTCAGTCGTGGAGGAATTGACCGTCGACATCGCGGAATGGAAGGTCATTTGCTCCATTGCGAGGAAGTGGCTCGCAAAACGCCCGCTTTCCCAGGTTCGGGAGAGCGGGCGTTTTCGTTGGAATAGCAACGATTTCGAGTGGTCGGGGCGACAGGATTTGAACCTGCGACCCCCTGCTCCCAAAGCAGGTGCGCTACCAAGCTGCGCTACGCCCCGGGGTCGAAAGAGCCTGAACGCGCAGGCTCCTTCGAGATTCTAGCCGCTACCGCGCTAGTTGCTGTAACTGACCTCCGCATGCCCCGCGTTCACCTCAACGAATAGCTGGTTGGGCGAGGACGGACTGGTGCGCACATTGATCTGGCGCTGGCCCGCATTCGATTCGCCCCCGACGGCGTACTCCGCCTCGGGCAGGAACACGTCGGCTCGGCCAGCGTTCACCTCGACCTCGGTGCGGCTCGGTGCCGTCCCAGTAACGGTCGTGGTGGCGCGGCCCGCACTGACCTCGACATCAACAGTGTTCGGCCCCGAAGTCGTTGCGGTGGCGACACCGGCGTTGACCTCCAGAGCGAAATCGGTGCTGGCGCCGTCGAACCTGAACTCGCCCGCCGAGACCGTGATGTCCGTGTTCTTCAGATCGCCCGTGAAGGTCATGATCCCGCCGTTGAGTTCGAGATCCGCGTCGACGGCACCCTCAAGGCTGCTCGGCAGGTTCAACTGCAGGCGCGGCGGCTCTTTGCCCGAGCCCCAGCCCCAGCTGGGCAGGAACCAGACTCCGCTCGTGTCCGTGAGTCTCAGGACGCCGTTGCGAACCGTGAGGTCCCATGAGCGCATCCGGCCACTGCCGGAATCGGAGATGTAGAGCGTGGCCTCGGTGGCGGCGTCGTCGAACTCCACGTTCAGCTCCCCGGCCGAGATTTCGAGGTCGAGTGCGGTCACGCCGGTCACGTCAACGGAGCTGGTCAACTCGTCCCAACGTGGCATCCGGATCGTCTGCAACGCGGCGCTCGCCACGAGGAGCAGGATCATCACCACGCCGATCACCGTGACGGTGGTCGAGACCGCGGAACGGCGAGGAGTAGGTGTTGGAGTAGGGGTAAGGGTAGTCATGAGGGGACCTTTCATTTGTGGGAGCCGATGTAGGCGAGAACGGCGAGGACGCGCCGGTTCTCAGAGCCATCCGGCTCGAGGTCGAGCTTGGCGAACAGCGAGGAGATGTGCTTCTCGACGCTGCCCTCGGAGACATAGAGGGACGTGGCGATTGCCTGGTTCGAGTGGCCCTGCGCCATGAGCGCCAGCACCTCGGATTCGCGTTCGGTGAGACGGCTCATCCGCGCATCGCGGCGGCGCCGCGTGAGCAGCTGCGAGACCACCTCGGGGTCCAGCACCGTGCCGCCGGAGCCGACGGTTTCCACGCTCGTGAGGAACTCCTCCACGTCCGCCACGCGATCCTTCAGGAGGTAGCCGAGCCCGCCGGTGTTCTCGGCGATCAGCTCCGTGGCATACCGCTCCTCGACGTACTGGCTGAGCACCAGCACCGCGAGCTCGGGATGCGTGGCGCGCAGCCGCTGGGCAGCGCGGATGCCCTCATCGGTGAATGTGGGTGGCAGCCGCACATCCAGAATCGCGAGTTCGGGATCCTGCTCGACGACGGCGGTTTCCACCTGGGTGGCATCCGGCAGGGCCGCGACTACCTCGTGTCCGGCATCGGACAGGAGCCGGCTGATGCCCTCGCGCAGGAGGACCGAGTCTTCGACAATCAGAATGCGCACGGGATGCTCACCTCAATCAATGTGGGGCCGCCGGGAGGGCTGACCACGTACATGGAACCACCGGCCGCGGCCACGCGGTTGGCGACGCCGTCGATGCCACCACCGGGAACCCGGTGCGCACCGCCGTTGCCGTTGTCCTCGATCCGCGCCCACAGCAGGTTGCCGGGGCGGGGCATGATCGTGACGCGGCAGGACGTGGCGCCGGAGTGCTTGGCGGCGTTCGTGAGCGCCTCGGAGACCGCGAAGTACATCGCCGCCTCGGCTACTTGCGAGCACCGGCCGTCAAGCTGGACGTCCAGCTGAACGGGGATGTGTGAGCGTGCCGCCACCGCAGAAAGTGCGGCGTCGAGGCCACGATCTTCAAGAACCGCCGGGTGGATTCCACGCGCGAGCTGGCGCAGTTCGGTGATGGCTTCCTTCGTGGAGGCGTGTGCCTCCTCGATCAGCGCAGCGGCCGCCTCGGGATCACTCTCGAGCTTCGCCTTGGCCATCCCGAGCGTCATGCCAACGGAGACGAGACGGGGCTGGACGCCGTCGTGCAGATCGCGCTCGATCCGCGTGCGCTCCACCTCGGCCGCCCGCATCGCCTCTTCGCGGCGAACCGCGGCGGCGCTCGCCTGCTGGGCGTACTCCGCCTCGCGGGACGGGACCATCAGTTGGAGCGAGACCGAACGGTGCGCCACCGTGAGTACGTACACGCCCACGAGCGCCGCAATGAACGCCAGAACTCCCACGGTGATCGCGCCACCCCGGCTAAGCGAGATGTCGAACCACGGATCGGCGAACGAGTCCGTCCCGCCACGGATCGCAGAGGCGGCGAAGACGCTCCCGGTTAGCGCGGCCTGCCAGAGGAAGATCGAGAACACGCCGAGGATCGTGGCGATCGTGATGTTCAGCAACGAGCGCCAGTTATCGCGGCTCGTGAACTGCTTCACGATCGTGTGCGGCCAGCGCAACCAGTCAGTGCGCGTGGAGCGCGGCATGCGCCGCTCGGGGACGGGCGCGCGGTATAACCCGGCGATCCGGTTCTCCTCGAACCATGCGATCGCCCAGATCAGGTAGCCCGCGATGGGCACGAGGAGCAGGCCGATCCCACCCACGAACACCAGCCCGAATGAGGTTGCGGCCACGGCTGTCAGGGCTGCGATCGCGAGTGGTCCCAGCAGACTGAGCGCCGCGAGGTGTGCGGCGGTCGCAATAGTCGATTTTCTTGTCATAGCCACCACGGTAGTAAGGGCCCGCGCGCCGCCATATGGAGATGCCCGGAGGCTTCCCGGGGGATAACCCCCACCTGCTGACCGACGGCGTCATGAGTGTCACGCCCCGGCAGTTCGACTCTCACCGCTCGCACGGATAGAATCGGTGAGCCAACTGCGGGTGTAGCTCAATGGTAGAGCCTCAGCCTTCCAAGCTGATGGTGCGGGTTCGATTCCCGTCACCCGCTCCATGCAGTACGACCGCCCGCCCCAGGTGGGCGGTTGTAGTGCGTGAATCGGACTCCGGAATCGAGTGGGGGCACCTCCCGCCACGAAGTGGTGGGGGATCCCGTCACCCGCTCTGATTTCCCAAATGACTGTCTATCCATGAGGAAGCTAAATCGTGAAGAGTGTTGTCGAACGCCTCGAGCCCACCCGCGTCAAGGTGACCGTGGAGGTCCCTTACGAGGAGCTCACCGCCAGCGTTGACGCGGCGTACAAGGAGATCGCCGGCCAGGTGAACATCCCCGGCTTCCGCAAGGGCAAGGTCCCGGCGCGCGTGATCGACCAGCGCGTGGGTCGCGGCGTCGTCATCGAGCAGGCCGTGAACTCTGCGCTGCCCGGTCTGTACCGCGACGCGATGGTGGAGAACGACCTGCGTGCGCTCGGACAGCCCGAGGTCAACGTGACCGAGGTTCCCGCCGTGACGGGGCCGGCCGGTGGCCAGCTCGTCTTCGACGCCGAGGTCGATGTGCGCCCCGAGATCCAGCTTCCGTCGCTCAAGGGCATCACGCTCGAGGTGGAGCCCGTCGCAGTGACCGACGACGACGTGACCGCCCGCTTGGACGAGCTGCGCGCCCGCTTTGGCTCGCTCCTGACGGTGGAGCGCGCCGCCGCTGACGGCGACTTCGTGGTGATCGACCTCTCGGCCCAGGCTGACGGCGAAGAGATCGAGTCCGTGCAGGGCATCTCCTATGAGATCGGCTCGGGCGACATGGTGGAGGGCCTCGACGAGGCCCTGATCGGCCGTTCCGCCTCCGAGACCGCCACCTTCACGACCACCCTGATGGGTCCAGACGGCGCCGGGATTGAGGGCGAGGTGACCGTGACTCTCACCGAGGTCAAGGAGCGCGAGCTGCCCGAGGCCGACGACGAGTTCGCTCAGCTGGCCAGCGAGTTCGACACCATCGACGAACTGCGTCTCGATCTACGTGCCGCCGTCCTCAAGGACAAGTCCGAGGGCCAGGCCGTGATTGCCCGCGAGAAGCTGATGGCGCACCTGCGTGAGGTCGTCGAGATCCCGCTGTCCGAGCGCGTAATCGACGCCGAGGTTGCCGATCACCTCGCCCGCGAGGGCAAGGAAGCGGATGACCCGCACGGCGCCGAGGTCCGTGAGGACACCAAGAAGGCCATGTTCGATCAGCTCCTGCTCGACGAACTCGCCGAGAAGTCCAAGGTCGAGGTCACCCAGGACGAGCTGCTCCAGTTCCTCTTCGGCACCGCGCAGCAGTACGGCATGGACCCCTCGCAGTTCATCACCGCGGCGGACCAGAACGGCCAGATCCCGGCGTTCGTGGGCGAGCTCGCCCGCAACAAGTCGGTGGCCGTGGCCCTGCGCCGCGTGACCATCAAGGACACCGCAGGCAACGAGGTGGACCTCTCCGAGTATCTGGGTGAGGACACCGAGGCCGAGGCCGAGGCCGCCCTCGCGATGGAGGAGGCCGCCGCCGCGTCGGCCACGAAGCCCGCCGCGAGGAAGGCTCCCGCCAAGAAGGCCGACGACGCCGAGGAGAAGAAGCCCGCCGCCAAGAAGACTCCGGCGAAGAAGGCGCCCGCGAAGAAGGCTGCCGAGGCCGACGACGCTGAGGCACCCGCCGAGGAGAAGAAGCCCGCCGCCAAGAAGGCACCCGCCAAGAAGGCGGCCCCCAAGAAGGACGCCGAGTAGCACCTCTCGTCATTCTGCGCGAAACGAGCGCAGCGAGTGGAGTCGCAGAATCCATCGAAGCGCAGTGGATGCGCGGTCTGGATCCTGCGACTTCACTGCGTTACGCACATGATGACGGGGTGAGTCGCCAGCGAGCGGTCGGTGCCCGTGCGCCGTCAGCGAAAACGGCTGATTCTGGGAGGGTTACGGCCTCCCGCCGCGTTACTGTGCGTGTAACCGAATGAAGGAGTGACATGACGCTCGCTGAGAACAAGGGCGAGGGCAACCCCCTCAACCTGAGCGACTCGATCTATAACAGGCTGCTCAAGGAGCGCATCATCTGGCTCGGCTCAGAGGTGCGCGACGACAACGCGAACGCCATCTGCGCGCAGATGCTGCTACTCGCCGCGGATGACCCGGAGCGGGATATCTACCTGTACATCAACTCGCCCGGCGGCTCGATCACGGCCGGCATGGCGATCTATGACACGATGCAGTACATCAAGCCGGACGTGGCCACCGTTGCCACCGGCCTCGCTGCGTCGATGGGCCAGTTCTTGCTCTCCTCGGGCGCGAAAGGCAAGCGTTACGCCACGCCGCACGCCCGCGTGATGATGCACCAGCCTTCCGGCGGCATCGGCGGCACCGTGACGGACATCCGCATTCACGCCCAGCTCATCCTGGACATGAAGCGTGTGCTGGCCGAGCTCACGGCCGAGCAGACCGGCAAGACCGTCGAAGAGATCAACTCAGACGCCGATCGCGACCGCTGGTTCTCGGCAACGGAAGCTCAGGAGTACGGATTCATTGACCAGGTCGTCACCCACGCGTCCTCGGTCACGGGTGACGGTGGGCTGTGAAGGAAATGGCAATGAATCAGTTCGGAATGCCCGCCAACGTGCCCGCCCAGTCCCGCTATGTGCTCCCGCAATTCGAGGAGCGCACCGCGTACGGCTTCAAGCGCCAGGACCCGTACACGAAGCTGTTCGAGGACCGCATCATCTTCCTGGGTGTCCAGGTTGACGATGCTTCCGCCGACGACGTGATGGCCCAACTCCTGGTCCTCGAGGCCCAGGACCCGGATGGCATGATCACGCTCTACATCAACTCGCCCGGTGGCTCGTTTACGGCGCTCACCGCGATCTACGACACGATGCAGTTCATCCGCCCGCAGATCCAGACCGTCTGCCTCGGCCAGGCCGCCTCCGCCGCCGCCGTGCTACTCGCGGCCGGAACTCCGGGCAAGCGCCTCGCGTTGCCAAACTCGCGCGTCCTGATCCACCAGCCGGCGATGCAAGGTGGCGGCATGGCGCAGGCCTCAGACATCGAGATCCACGCCAACGAGATGGTGCGTATGCGCGAGTGGCTCGAGGAGACACTCGCCCATCACACCGGCCAGGATGTGGAAACGGTCCGCAACGATATCGAGCGTGACAAGATCCTGACGGCCCAACAGGCACTCGAATACGGCATGGTGGACCAAGTCTTGGAGTCGCGCAAGCTCCCGGTCCTGACCGCCAACTAATCCGGCGCGCCAGCCCGCGAACACATCCGGAAGATAATACGGTTGTGTTCGCGGGCTGTTGCACGCATGCTAGATGAGAACCCATGAGGGAGGTGCAGTGAGAGCGGATAACGCGGACCTGCTGAAATGCAACTTCTGCAACAAGAGCCAGAAGCAGGTAAAGAAGCTCATCGGTGGCCCCGGTGTGTACATCTGCGATGAGTGCATCGAGCTGTGCAACGAGATCATCGAAGAGGAGCTCGGGCCGCGTCAGGTCGTGCCCTCACTGGGTGCTCTCCCCAAGCCCCGCGAGCTCTACGACGTTCTGGACGAATACGTCGTCGGGCAGGACACCGCCAAGCGGACACTCGCCGTGGCGGTCTACAACCACTACAAGCGGATTCAGGCCACCACGGATGACGGCGACGTGGAGCTGCAGAAGTCCAACATCCTCATGATCGGCCCCACCGGGACCGGCAAAACCTACCTCGCGCAGACCCTCGCGCGCGTACTCAACGTGCCTTTCGCGATCGCGGACGCCACGGCCCTCACCGAGGCCGGCTACGTGGGCGAAGACGTCGAGAACATCCTCCTCAAGCTGCTTCAGGCCGCCGATTTTGACTCGAAGCGCGCCGAATCCGGAATCATCTACATCGACGAAATCGACAAGATCGGTCGCAAGGCCGCGAACCCGTCGATCACGCGCGACGTCTCGGGCGAGGGAGTCCAGCAGGCGCTGCTGAAGATCATGGAAGGCACGGTGGCCTCGGTGCCGCCACAGGGTGGCCGTAAGCACCCGCACCAAGAGTTCCTACAGCTCGACACCACGAACGTGCTGTTCATCGTGGCCGGCGCGTTTGCCGGCCTCGAGGAGATCATCTATGAGCGCACGCACAAGGGTGCGGCCGGATTCGGCGGGCAGCTCAAGCGCTCCAGTAAGGACGATCCGGACATCTTCCTCCAGGTGCAACCGGAAGACCTGCACAACTTCGGCCTGATCCCCGAGTTCGTGGGGCGCCTGCCGATCACCGCCGCCGTGACCAACTTGGACCGCCAAGCCCTGATCTCGATCCTCACCGAGCCCAAGAACGCGCTGATTCCGCAGTACCAGCGGCTCCTGCGCGAGGACGGCGTGGAGCTCGAGTTCGGGGCTGGCGTGCTGGAACTCGTGGCCGAAGAGGCGCTCACCCGGAACACCGGCGCGCGCGGGCTGCGTGCGATCCTCGAGGATCTGTTGCGTGAGGTCATGTTCGATGTTCCGTCTCATCCCGACGTCGAACGGGTCACCTTCTCGATGAACGAGGCAGGCGAGCGCTGGCTTGGTCACGATGAGACTCGGCTGCGGCTCGCCTCGAGCGGCGTGAGCCTGTCGCAGATGCCCGTGGTCGAGGAGAAGCGGCCGCCGATGCGGGAGCTCGTTAAGCACGAGTACCGCGCGAAGCGGAAGCGCAAGAGCGCCTAATGGCTGAGATTCCGGCCGAGCTCGCCGAGTACCGCGACACGATCGACAACATCGACGCGGCCCTGATTCACATGCTGGCCGAGCGCTTCAAATGCACCCAGAAGGTGGGTGTGCTGAAGGCGCGGTTGCAGCTCCCGGCCTCGGATCCCGCGCGCGAGTCTCGCCAGGTGGCGCGGCTCCGTTCGCTCGCCCACGAGGCCGGACTCGATCCCGTGTTCGCCGAGAAGTTCCTGAACTTCATTGTGGCCGAAGTGATCCAGCACCACGAGGAAATCGCGGAGAACGCCGGTTGAGCGGAGCCCCGTCTCTTGTCATTCTGCGCGGAGGGCATTGGCCCGGAGTCGCAGAATCTAGGCCGCAACTCGGATCCGGCTGACGTTCCTGGATCCCGCGACTCCGCTCGCTACGCTCACTTCGCGCGGGATGCGGGCTTACTGTCCAGGCTGGGGATCGTGCGTGCCTCGTGATCTTGGCACTCAGTGAACGCTGAGAGTTCACCAACTGCCAAGATGATGGCGATCAGCGCGACCGGGCTCGGGCGGCGAAGGCGGCGATCCTGGCGCTCGCTTCAGGGGTGTCGAAGGCCGCGCCGATCGTGCGTGCCTCATCCTCGAGGTGTTCCGCGAGCGCGCGGTCGGGCCGCGCGCGAAGCAGCCGCTTCGCCTGGCCGTACGCCGCATATGCTCCGTTCGCCAAAGCGGTGGCGAACTCGTCCGCCCGGCTCTTGACGGCGCCGTCGGGCACGACCTCCGCAACCAGGCCCCATTCGAGGGCCTGCTGTGCGGTGAGGAGCTGATCATTCAGCGTGAGCTGGAGCGCGCGTCTCTGCCCGACGGCGTCCCCGAGCAGGGCGGTCACGGAGAGATCCGGGGTGAGGCCTTGGGTCGCGTAGAGTGCGCCGATCCGTGAGCTCTCGCCCACGATGGCGTAATCCGAGGCGAGGAGTAGGCCGAGGCCGCCGCCCGCCGTGGTGCCGTGGGCCGCCGCAACCACAGGAACACTCGAGCTGAGCAGCGCGCTGAGCCCCCGGTTGATGACCTGGGCGAGTTCGGTGATCACGCTACCGGACTCCGTGGCGGCCATCGCCACCACATCCCCGCCGGCGCAGAACGCCGGGCCTTCGGCGGAGAGGAGCACCACGCGCACCTCCTGCTCACTGATTCGCTCGGCCGCCGCCGCGAACTCGGCGGCGAGGTCGGAGTCGAATGCATTGAGGCGTTCGGGCCGATTGAGGATGATCCGAAGAATGCCGTCCGGTCCGAGTATGCAGCTGATCGCCACGAAGCCTCCTTGCTGAGTCCTTTGCTTCACCCTATGCGGGTTCGCTCGCGACCGCGCGGCAACTGTCACGTGGCCGCAATATGCCTGTAAAACCGTTTACATATACCGCTTTACGCTGAGAAGTGTCACTGCTTGACTGTCCAGCACCAAGGTACGAGCCAGAGTGGCCCTGCCCGACAAGGAGGTCTCATGCGAATCCCACCCATCCGACGAAGGCTGCTGTCGCTCGCCGTCACGGCCTCGACCGCCGCGCTGGTGCTGACCGGCTGTGCGTCATCGAATAACCCCACTCCGACCACCGGCGCAACGGATGCGGCGGCGGATGGAGCCACCACATCCGAGGAAGAGACCGAGGCGGCCGCCCCGCGTGGCGGAACACTGAGCATTGCGCTCGACAAGGCGCCCGCGAGCCTCGATCCGGCCAACATGGAGCAGTCCACGAGCCCGTTTGCCCAGCCGGCGTATGACGCCCTGATCAACGTGGAGGCCGATGGCACGCTCGTCCCGGGCCTCGCGACGGAGTGGGCCTTCGCCGACGACGAGAACAAGGTCTTCGAGATCACCCTCCGCGAGGGAGTGACCTTCTCCGACGGAGCCGAACTCAACGCGGACGCGCTGATCGCGAACCTGGAGCACCTCGACACCGGCAAGAGCAACGTTGCGACACTCGTGAACGGCGGTACCTACGAGAAGGTGGACGAGTCCACCGTGCGGATCACCTGGGACACCCCGCATCCGCTCGCCCCGCAGGCGCTCACGCAGCGCTGGGTTGCAGGCATGGTTGCCTCGCCTGACGCCATCGCTGCCGATACCGAGCAGCTCGCCACGCAGACCTTCGGCGCCGGCCCGTACGTGCTGGACGCGGCCCGCACGATCGCGGGTTCGAGCTACGTCTACACGGCGCGTGATGATTACTGGGACGCCGAGAGCGTGATGTGGGACGAGATCGTCATCACCGTGATGGAGAACGCCGATCAGCGTCTCAACGCGTTGAAGACCGGTGAGGTGCAGTATGCGGCTGGCGATCTCGGCATTGCCGATGCCGCGAGTGATGCGGGGCTTCAGGTTCTCGCCGCCCCCACGATCGTCTACGGCATCAACTTCCTCGACCGCCAGGGTCCGCTTGGCACTCCGCTCGCGGACGTGAAGGTGCGCCAGGCCATCAACTACGCCCTCGACCGCGATGGAATCCAGAACGCCCTGCTCGGCGAGTACGGCTTCGCCACGGATCAGGTGGTTATCCCGAGTGAGCCCGGCTATGTGGCGGAGCTCGACGGCCGCTATCCGTACGACCAGGACACGGCGCGCGAACTGCTCGCCGAGGCGGGCTACGCGGATGGGTTCTCCTTCAAGCTGGTCGCCAGCACCTCGGCGATGCAGGCGTTGCTCGCCCAGGTCCTCGTGGAGCAGCTCTCCCAGGTGGGTATCACCGTGGAGCTCGACTCGCGGCCCAGCGCGGACTACTTCGAGGCGATGACCGGTGGCACTTTCGAAGCAGCGGCAATCGGCTACGGCAACCAGCCGATGCCGATGATGTACGACGGGCTCTTCGGGCCGAACGCCGTCTTCAACCCGCTGAAGTCGCAATCGGACAGCATCGACGCCGCGATGGCCGAAGCGCTGGTTTCCGATCCCGATCGGGCCACCGAGCTCTATGAAGAGATCATGACCGAGCTGGTCGAGGACGCCTGGTACGCCCCGGCCGTGTTCGCCCCGGTTTTCTACTTCGCGAGCGCGGATCTGGCCCCGGTGGAGATCACCGAGTCCCGGCCTCAGGCACCGATCACCTCACTCGCTCCGGCGAACTAACCCCTCACGTGGCCGGGGGCGACCCCGGCCGCGTGAGACTCTCCCGCAGAAAGGCCTGCAGTGTCCCTCAGACGGTTCATCAACTGGTTCGCCATGAGCCTCGTGCTCTTCTTCGTCCTCTCCGCACTCCTGTTCGTTCTGGTCTCACTCACCCCGGGCGATGCCGCCCGCATGATCGTGGGCCCGAACGCCTCGCAGGAGCATTACGAGATGGTGCGCCAGCAACTGGGGCTGGACCTGCCCATCTGGCAGCAGTACGGGAACTGGCTCGTGGACCTGTTCCACGGCGATCTCGGCCGCTCCGTGGTGAGCGGCACGCCGGTCAGCCAGGTCCTCGCCGATCGAATCGAGCCCACTCTTGCGCTGATCATCGGCGCCTTCATTTGCGAGTCGATCCTCGGCATCGTCTTCGGCGTGATCGGGGCATCCCGTCCCGGCGTCGTCGGCAAGACGGCGGACACCCTGAGCGTGATCGGCTCCTCCGTCCCCAACTTCTGGATCGGCCTGGTGCTCGCCGCGATCTTCGCCGTGCAGCTGCGCTGGTTCCCCACCTCCGGCTACGAGCCGATCGTGGACGGGATTGGGCCGTGGCTGTGGCACCTCGTCCTTCCCATCACCACACTCACCCTGGGCGGTACCGCGTTGCTCGCCAAGCAGACGCGTGACGCCGTTGCCGAGCAGCTCGCCCAGCCGTACATCGTCCTTCTGCGAGCCCACGGCGTGAGTGAGCGGCGGATCCTCTGGCGGCACGCGCTGCGCGGCGCCGCGATCCCGATCGTCACGATCCTCGGGATGAAAATGGTGGGACTGACCACCGGCACCGTGCTGGTCGAATCCGTGTTCGTGATCCCCGGCTTCGCGGGATACGCCGTTAACGCGACGCTGCTGCATGACATCCCCGTGGTTCAGGCGATCACCCTGATCTTCGCGATCGTCATCATCATCACCAACCTGATCGTGGAAATCCTCTACGCACGGCTCAACGTCAAGGAGATGTCATGACCGCCGCTGCTACACCCACCCGAGACTCGCGGCAGGTCCTCCCGCTCTGGCGGATGCTGCTCGGCCGGCCCACCTTCGTCGTGTGCGCCGTTATCCTCATCGCGATTGTGCTCTCGGTGATCTTCGCGCCGCTGATCGCGCCGCACTCACCCATGGCGCAGGACCTGATGAACGTGCTGGCCACGCCGACGGCGGAACACCCGCTGGGCACGGACAACCTCGGCCGGGACGTGCTCTCACGCATGCTGTTCGGCGGCCGCGCCACCCTCCTCGGGATCGTCCAGGCGCTGAGCGTGTTCCTCACCGTCGGCGTGACTCTTGGTCTGATCGCGGGCATGACAGACGGAGTGTTCGACACGCTCATCTCCCGCGCGGCCGAACTGCTACTCTCCGTTCCCGCGTTCATTCTGCTCCTCGTGGTGCTCTCGATCCTGCCGGGAAACATGATGGTCGCCATGGTGACCTTGGGTATCCTCACGAGCCCGCTCCTGATTCGGGTGGTGCGTGGCACCACCCGCTCGGTGCGCAACGAGCTCTTCATCCGGGGTGCCCGCACGATGGGACTCACCGAAGCCCAGATCACCTTCCGCCACGTGCTGCCGCGACTCGCCGGCCCGATCATCGTGCAGGCAACGATCTTCTGCGGGGTCGTGATCATCTCCGAGACGGGTCTCGGTTACCTCGGTTTCGGCGTGGCACTGCCCGAGCCGAGCTGGGGCAACATGGTCCAGACGGCCAGTGAGAACATCACCCGCGCGCCGTGGCTGCTGATCCCCACCGGTGGCGTGATCATCGTGACGATCATGTCCTTCATGTTCCTTGGGGACGCGATTCGAGACGCCGTGGCCGATCGCTGGAGCGGCCAGTCGAAGCGGAAGCGCGTCAAGCGCGCTCCCGTCCTCGCCGAGGACGCCACCGCGCTATCCTCGGCACCTGCGGCGGCGGCGCTCTTGGACGTCAAGGACCTCACGATCGTCGTCGACACCCCAACCGGCCCGGCCACGCTCGTCGAGAACGTCTCGTTCTCGCTCCATCACGGCGAATCGCTCTGCCTCGTAGGGGAGTCCGGCTCGGGGAAGTCGGTCACCTCGCTGGCGCTGCTTGGCCTCAGCCGAGGGACACGCGTCGCGTCCGGTTCGATCACGATCGACGGCGTGGACATGTCCACCAAGTCCAGCGAGGCGCTCCGCAAGCTGCGCGCGTCCGAGTTCGGCTATATCACCCAGGACCCGCAGCCGTCACTCGATCCGTCGATGCGTGTGGGCGATCTGCTTGCCCAACTGGTGCGGCTACATCAGGGCGTGGACAAGACGACCGCCCGGGGCGTCGTCGTCGAACTCCTCGAACGCGTCCGGATTCCCGATCCCGAGGCCGTGGCGAAACGCTACCCGCATCAGCTCTCGGGTGGAATGGCCCAGCGCGTGGTGATTGCCGCCGCGCTGAGCGCCACGCCGAAGGTGCTGATCGCGGACGAGCCGACCACGGCACTCGATGTCACCGTGCAGGCCGAGATTCTCGCGCTGCTGCATGAGTTGTGCGACAACGACGAGTCGATGGCGCTGCTGCTCGTGACCCACGACTGGGGCGTGGTCGCGGATATCGCCGATCGCGTGATCGTGATGCGCAATGGCACGCTGGTCGAGGAGGCGCCCGCCGCGCAGATTTTCACGGCGCCCGAGCACCCGCACACCCGCGAGATGATCGCCGCCGATCCCGCGCGGCTCGAGATTCACCCCGAGCGGCCCGCCACCGAGACGCTGATCGAGATCCGCGGACTCGAAATCGACTATCGGAGCCGGGCAAAGGGCAACACGCAGGTGCTGACCAGGGCGGTCGACGGCGTCGACCTCGACATCCTGCGGGGGCGGACCCTTGGGCTGATCGGCGAGTCCGGATCGGGCAAGTCCTCGGTGGGCAACACGATCGTGGGGCTCGTGCAGGCCAGCGGCGGCAGCATTCAGCTGCGCGGTGACGGCGCTCCCGAGGAGTTGACGGCGGTGAGCCCGGCCCGGCGGCGCGAGCTCTCGCAGCGGCTCCAGATCATCTTCCAGGATCCCTACGGCTCGCTGAATCCCGTGCGCACGATCGGTTCCACTCTCACCGAGCCGCTCGTCCTCGCCCACGGAATGAACCAGAAGGACGCGAATGTGGCGGTGAAGGAGGCGCTGGAACGCGTGGGGCTGCCGTCCAACGCCGCGCAGCGTTACCCCGCACAGTTCTCGGGTGGCCAGCGCCAGCGCATCGCGATCGCCCGCGCGATCGTGCTCAAGCCGGATCTGATCGTCTGCGACGAGCCGGTCAGCGCGCTCGACCTGACCATTCAGGGCCAGGTGCTCGAGCTGCTCGCCGAACTCCAGGAGGAGCGCGGCATCGCCTACCTGTTCATCTCGCACGATCTCTCCGTGGTGCGCAGCTTCTGCGATGATGTGGCAGTGATGTACCGCGGCCACATCGTGGAGTCCGGCAGCGCGCTCTCCGTGATCGGCAACCCGCAGCACGATTACACGAAGTCGCTCCTCGACGCCGCGCCCATCCCGGACCCGGCCGTGCAGCGGGGACGCTCGCTTCAGGCGGAACGGTACGTGGGATGACGCGCGCGGTCACGCTTCGGGATGTGGCGGAACGGGCAGGGGTCTCGATCGCCACCGCCTCGAACGCGCTCACCAAACCCGGGCGTGTTGCGGCCGAGACACGCGATCGCGTGCTCGAGTCGGCTGCTTGGCTGGGCTACGAACAGCTCGTGACCGCTGGGACGCCGTCGGGCACCCGAAGAATCGGCGTGATCGCCCCGTTCACTACCTACACCTCGTACTCCGAGCGGCTGAAAGGCGTGCTCTCGGTGACGGGGACAGACAGCATCGAAGCGATCGTGTTCGATCATCCTTCGGCCAGCCGCTCACCCTCGCCCCGGCTGGCAACGCTCCCGTTCTCGGGCAACCTCGACGGACTGATCATCATGGGGATCCCCGTGGACACAGATCTTGCGACGCGCCTGATCGTCCGCGAGCTACCGACCGTACTGGTGGATACCGATCACCCGCTCCTCACCTCGATCGTGCTCGACGAAGCGTATGGCGCGAAACTCGCGGTGGATCATCTTGTGGAGCAGGGCTATACGCGCTTCGCCTACGTGACCGAAGGCCAGGTCTCGAAGGACTACATCTCGCAAGGGCGCAAGCGGCGCGCCGGCTTCTCGCGGGCGCTCGCCGAGCACGGCTACGGCGAGGATCAGATCATGCTGATCACCTCACGCACGGGCGATCTGCGCTCGGGCGCCTCGGCGGTTGATGCGGTCAAGGAGAAGTCGACGCGGCACCGCGTGGGCGTGCTTGCGGGCCACGATAACCTCGCCGCTGGTATGGTTGCGGGCCTGCGCGAACGCGGCGTTGACGTCCCCGGGCGCGTGGGTGTGATCGGATGGGACGGCGGGGACCTCGTGGAGGCGCTCGGCCTGACGACGATGCGGCAGCCTCTCGTCGAGACCGGCCAGCTGGGAGCGGAGCGGCTGATCGCGGCCCTCAATGACACGGCGCAGGTCGAGCGAGTGGTGCTGCGCCCGGTTCTGCGGAAAGGGGTCACGACGTGACGGATCTGGAGCGACTGATCGCGGCGCTGAGTGAAGGAGCGCAGGAGCATGCGCAGCCACCTTTCGCGCCCGGCGCCGATTCCGAGGCGTGGCGTGCCGCCGTCGCCGCCGCACGCGCGGAGCATGATGCCAGCGCGATCCGGCACCGGGACCGTGTCGATGCCGCGTGTGCGCGGCTCTTCGGGACAACGGCGGCGGAACTGCTCGGCGCACGTGATCTGGCCTCGCGTGAGATCGAGCTGCCGGTTCCCGAGGCCACGCGCCTGAACGGGGTGTTGCTGCCGGGGTATCTCGAGGCTGGCGTGCCGCGCCGGGATCGCGTGAACGTCACGGTGCTGTTCCCTGAGAACCCGAGTGCCACGATCGTGCGGCTGCATGGCGGCGCGTTCTGGATGGGTGGGGGAGCGGTGCGCTCCATCGATCGCCCGCTCGTGGCACACCTCGCCGCCGCGGCGAATGCCACCGTCCTGGACGTGGATTATCGGCTCGCCCCCGAGTACCCCTATCCCGCGGCGTTACTCGACGTGCTCGGGGTGCTGGACGCGGTGCACGCCGGCCAGATCCCCGAGGCGATGGGTCCGATCGGGCTGGTGGGGACGTCGTCGGGCGGAAACCTCGCAACAATGGTGGCGCGGGTTGCGGACTCGATCGCCGCACTCGGATTGATCGTTCCCTCGGTGGAACTGGCGGCGGGGGCGCAATCGGCCGAGGCCGATCCCGCGGCCTGGGAGTCTCGCAGTGCCCTCCTGCGGGGCTACATGGGCGAGCTCGACCCGGCCGATCCGTGGTTCTCGCCCGGCGCCCTGGATCGGCTCGACGGGATGCCGCCAACCTTTGCCGTGGTGGCCGAGCGCGACGAGGTGGCCGCCGGAGCGGCGGGCCTCTGCGCGGCGATTCGAGCCGCGGGGCAGGATGCGCAGACGCAGACCTACCCGATGACCCACGTGGTGGCACCGCCTCAGGTGGAGGCGGCATTCATTCGCGACCTTGGCACATTCCTTGCACGCGAGCTCACGCCGCCGTCCCCGGCGTAGGCTTGGGGCATGGCGGATCTCCTCATCGCCCACCCCCTTCTGACGCTGTTCTTCGTGGTGGGCCTCGGCGCGCTCATCGGCGCCATCCGGTTCGGCCCGGTCCGGTTCGGGGCCGCCGGTGTGCTCTTCGTTGGCCTGGCGCTCGCCGCATGGAATCCCGAACTCGGCGAGGGCATGGAGATCGTCCAGCAGCTCGGCCTCGCGCTCTTCGTGTACACCGTGGGGATCGCGGCGGGGTCCACCTTCTTCCAAGGCCTGCGCCGCCAGATCCCGCTACTCGCAACGAGTGCCGTGCTGTGCCTGTTAGGCGCCATGATCGCCGTCGGGGGAGGCACCCTGCTGAACCTCGACCGGGCGCTCACGACCGGCCTCTACACGGGCGCGCTCACCGCGGCCCCGGCGCTCGACGCGGCAACCAGGATCTCGGGCGATCCTCAGGCCGCGGTGGGGTATGCGTTCGGATACCCGATCGGCGTCATTGTGGGGATCGTGGTGGTCTCGATGACCGTGACGCGTTCGTGGGTGGGGGCGAAGGACGCGCCCTCACTCGCGGCGAGCGGGCTGGACGCGATCACCGTGCGGGTGCGGCACACGATGCAGGCGCGGAACCTGCCCGCGTGGGCCGAGCAGCGGATCCGGATGTCCTACCTACGGCGCGAGGGCGTGACCCGCGTGGCGGTGCCCGGGGAGGAGTTGCGGGGCGACGATCTCGTGCTGCTCGTGGGCGATCCCGAATCTCTGAACGAGGCCTTCAAGCAGGTGGGGGACCCGGTGGTGACCCACCTCGCGGACGATCGCTCCGAGGTGGCCTTCGAGTGGATCGTGGTCTCGAACCCGGATGTCGCCGGGCGCACGGTGGCCGATTTGAAGCTACCGGTGAAGTTTGGGGCGGTGATGACCCGCGTCAAGCGCGGCGATCTCGAGCTGTTGGCCCGCGATGATCTCGCGTTGCAGTTGGGTGACCGGGCCGCCGTCGTCGTGCCCGTGGAAGAGCTCGAAGGCATCCAGGACTATCTTGGGGACTCGCAGCGGCGCGTCTCGGAAGTCGATGCGATGGCGCTGGGCGTAGGCCTCGTGCTCGGCATGGCGCTGGGCGCGATCTCGTTCCCGATGCCCGGCGGCGGGGTATTCCAACTCGGCCCCGCGGCGGGGCCGCTGATCGTCGGCATGATTCTTGGCGCGCTCCGGCGCGCCGGGCCCGTGGTGTGGACCATGCCGGAATCGGCGAACCTCACGATCCGGCAAGTGGGGCTGATGCTGTTCCTTACGGGGCTCGGGCTCACGGCGGGCGACGAGTTCGCGCTCCTCCTGGCGAGCCCGGACGGCTGGAAGGCGGCGATCCTCAGCGTGGTGATCGCGGGCGTGTGCTGCGCCGCCTTCGCCGTGGCAGGACGCTACCTTGGGCTCTCGGCCGCCCGGACTGCGGGGGGCGTGGCGGGGTTCCTTGGCCAGCCGGCCGTGCTGCAGGCCGCCGAGGCGCGTGCTGCGGACGAGCGAATCGGGGCCGCGTATGCCACTCTCTTCGCGTTCTCGATCGTGGTGAAGATTCTGCTCGTTCCGCTGATCTGGGAGCTGCTCTAGCGCGGACGGGCTACCGCAGAATCCGCAGCACGTGGATCGCGGTGGTGAGGACGTTCGCCCATTGGTGATGGCCGAGCTGTGGCGGGCCGGCAATCGGGACCACGCTCTGTGTGGCGATGGCCTGCGCCTCGGTGTACTTGAGAACGCCTTCGCTACCGTGGCGGCGGCCGAGTCCGGAGGCCTTCATGCCGCCCATCGGTGCGCCGTAGGACGCCCACGTGGCCGCGTAGCCCTCGTTGATGTTCACCGTGCCGGCCTGGACCTGGCGCGCGATCTCGGCGCCGCGGTTCTTGGACCACACGGAGGCGTTCAGCCCGTACTCGGTGTCGTTCGCCAAGCGCACGGCCTCGGCGTCGGTCTCGACTCGGTAGAGGCTCACCACGGGTCCGAAGGTCTCCTCGGCGTACACGGTCATCGAGGGGTCCACATCGGTGAGCACCGTGGGCTCGTAGACGAGCGGGCCTAGGTCCGGCCGGGCGCGCCCGCCCGCGAGGAGCGTGGCACCCTTCCCGACGGCGTCGGCCACGTGTTCGGCGACGGTGTTCAGTTGGTCCTCGTTGATCATCGAACCCATATCCGCGTCCCAGTCCGTCCCCGCGCCGAGGCTCATCGCCTTCACACGGTCCACGAACTCGGTAACGAACTCGTCCCACACCGCGGTGTGAACGTAGATCCGCTCCATGCTCACGCAGAGCTGGCCGGAGTTGGAGAACGAGGCGTTCACGGCGCCGCGGGCCGCCTTCGAGACGTCCGCATCCGCGAGCACAAGCAGCGGGTTCTTGCCACCGAGTTCGGCAGAGAAGCCGATCAGGCGCCGCGCGCACTGCTCCGCGAGGATCCGGCCCACGCGGGTGGAGCCGGTGAACATCACGAAGTCGGATTGCTCAACGATCACCTCGCCGAGCTGCGCGCCCGGGCCGTGCACGAGTTGCATCACATCGTGGGGGAGGCCCGCCGCGCGCATCAGTTCGAGTGCGAATGCGATGGTCTTGGGGGTCTGAGAGTCCGGCTTGAGGACGACGGCGTTGCCCGCCACCAGCGCCGGCAGAGCGTCACTCACGGGCAGGGTGAGCGGGTAGTTCCACGGGGTGATGATGCCCACCACGCCCTTGGGGACGCGGCGTTCGATCGTCTTCGTGACCACGGGGAAGGCGCCGGCGTGGCGGCGCTCGCGGAGCAGGCTGGGGGCGGTACGCGCGATGTGGTGCGCGTGGAGCACGGTATCCGTGAACTCCTCCATGGCGCTCGCACGGTTCTTGCCGGTCTCCTCTTGGATCAGGTCTAGGGCTTCGTCGCGGTGCTGGTGCAGGAGCGTGGCGAAGCGGCTGACGATCGCGGTGCGCTCGGAGACCGGGGTTGCGGCCCAGCCCCGCTGGGAGGTGCGGGCGCTCGCGAACACATCGCGAACGGCGTCGGGCGTGAGGACAGCATCATCAACGAAAGCGGTCATGCACCCATTGTTCCATCTCGAGGCGAACCTCTCGCGCCGGGCGGGTGTGCCCGCGCACAATGTGCGTCTGCGTCCCGTTATGGCTGCCGATTAACGGGACGGACACGCAAGATCAGGAGAATCCTTGAGCGCGCACTCTAGGATCGCTACCGTTTGTGGCATGACTAAGGCAGAAGACCCGAGGGAGCACGAGATCGGCACGTTCTGGAACTCGTTCGCTGGCGTCACTCCGGAGTCCTATGCGGCGACGATAGCCGAAGATGGGGATAGCTGGATCGAGGACTACTCACTTGAGGATGCCCTCATCGGCGAGTAGCGGAAGCGCGGCGCAGGATAGGTCATCTGCCGCAGGGAAGATCTAGTAGAACTCGTTGAGGACCCGCGCGATCATCTCGAGCCCATGCTGTTCGAAAGGCTCATCGTTCATCTGATGCGCCCATACAGTGTTTCCGAGTGCCTGCTTTAGGTGGGTGAGACGCGGTTGTGGAGTCCTCGTCCATTTATGGCTGCGAATAGAAGGACGAGGACTCCACAACAGGTGTCTACGGCGGCTAGCCGAGGCGGGCGGCAAGCCAGGCGGCCTGCTTCGCCCAGTGCAGTTGGTCGCCACCTTCGTGGTGGTTGTACCGGTAGATCTCGATCTCGGCCTCGCCGCCGGCCCAGTTGTTCCGCGCCGCGAACACGGTCGAGGGCGGGCAGGTCATGTCCTGCAGCGCCGTCGAGAACAACGCGGGTGCCGTGGTGCGCGCCGCGAAGCTCACGCCGTCGAAGTATGAGAGCGTCTCGAACACGCGATCCTCCGCCTCGCGGTGCACGGCGAGATACCGCACGATCTCCTCGTATGGGTCGAGCCCGGTCAGCCCGACGGCGCGCCCAAAGTGGCAGAGGAACGGCACGTTGGGCATCACGCCGAGTAGGCCCGGAACGAGTCCGGCGGCGGCGATCGCGATCCCGCCACCCTGGCTGTTGCCAGTCACGGCCACCCGCGTGGCGTCCACGTGTGGTAGCGCCCGGAAAGCGGCCACCGCGCGTACGGCGTCCGTGAACACGCGGCGGTAGTAGTACGTCTCCTGTGAGTCGATGCCGCGTGTCATAAAGCCGGGGTAGGAGAAGCCGGAGCCCTGCGGATCGGCGGTGCCACCGCCCGCGCCCCACGCACTGCCCTGGCCACGCGTGTCCATGATCAGGTAGGCGTAGCCCGCGCTCGGCCAGCGCAAGTGTTCGTGTGGGAGACCGCGCCCACCGCCGTAGCCCACGAACTCGACCACGCCGGGTAGCGGCTCATCCGCCCCAGCCGGCACGATAAGCCAGGCCTTGATCGGGTTGGCGTCGAACCCTGGGAAGGTCATGTCCCAGACGTCCACGAGCGACAGACCTGCGGCATACGGCTCCAGCACCACGTCGCCGTCGGGAGAATGATCCGCGAGCGTGCGCGTCCAGAACTCGTCGAAGTCCGCGGGCGTGCGCACCGCGGGCCGGTACTCCTCAAGCTCGGCCGGCGAGAGATCGAAGAACGGCATCGGTCACTTCTCGCCGTAGAGCTCGGCGATCGTGTCCGCGTACCGCGCCTCGGTGGCGCCACGCTTCACCTTGAGTGAAGGCGTCAGGAGGCCGTTCTGCTCGGTGAAGTCCTCGCCAAGCACCGTGAACTTGCGGATCGATTCGGCGCGCGAGACGGCTTCGTTCGTCCGCGTCACGGCGCGATCGATGGCCGCCAGTACCCGCTCGTCGTTTCGCGCCTGGGCGACCGTCATCGGCGGCAACCCGTGATTCTCCAGCCAGCCGGGGAGCATCTCGGCGTCCAGGGTCACGAGTGCGCCAATGAACGGCTTCCCATCGCCGACGACGAGCACCTGGGAGACGATCGGGTGCCCCCTCAAGCCGTCCTCAAGGACGGCGGGAGCCACGTTCTTCCCGCCCGCAGTGACGATGATGTCCTTGGCGCGGCCGGTGATGGTGACGTAACCGTCGTCATCGATGCCACCGAGATCACCGGTCTTGAACCAGCCATCATTGAACGCATCCGCAGTGGCGGCATCGTTCTTCCAGTACCCGTGGAAGACGTGATCGCCCTTCGTTTCGATCTCGCCGGTGTCGCTAATCCGGACCGCCGCCTGTGGGAAGGGCACGCCGATTGTGCCGATCTTCGTGCGATCGGGCAGGTTACAGGTCACGGGGGCGGTGGTCTCGGTGAGGCCGTAGCCCTCGAGGATCTTGATGCCCACGCCGCGGAAGAAGTGGCCGAGCCGGTCGCCGAGCGCGGCGCCGCCAGAGACGACGTATTCTACGTTCCCGCCGAGTAGCTCCATGATCTTGCCGAGCACGAGCCGCGAGGCGATGGCATGCTGTGCCTTGAGCGCCGCGCTCGGCCCGCCCGGCTGCTCGAGGGCCTTCGAGTATTCGATGGCCACCTTCGTGGACCAGCGGAAGATCTTCAGTTTCGCGCCGGAACCGGCCTTCGCATCCGCCGAGTTGAAGATCTTCTCGAACAAGCGCGGGACGGCGAGGATGTAGGTGGGCTTGAAGGTCCCCACGTCCGCGATGAGGTTCTTGGTGTCGGGGGAGTGCCCGGCCACCGTGGGTGTTGCCACGCACAGCACCTCGATGAAGCGCGCAAAGACGTGCGCGAGGGGCAGGAAGAGAAGGGTGCGGCTGGTGTCCTTGTTGCACACATCGTGGAAGCCGATCCGGCCAGAGTGGGTGAGGAACACGAAGTTAGAGTGGTGTAGGACCACGCCCTTGGGGCGTCCCGTCGTGCCTGAAGTGAAGATGATCGTCGCGACATCGTCTCCGACGACGGACTCCTCGCGCTCGGCGACGATGGCCGGGTCCACGCTCTGGCCGCGTTCGGTCAACTCGCCGATCGCGCCGTCGTCAAAAACGAAGACTTCGCGGACCGACGGCACCTTCTCCTTGAGGCCTTCAGCGATCAGTGCCTGGGCGTGCGTTTCAACGAAGACCATGGTGAGTTCGGCCTCTTGACCGATGTAGAGCGCCTGTTCCGCCGAGGAGGTCTCGTAGATCGGCACCGGCACGGCGCCGGCCCACCAGGAAGCGAAGTCGACGAGCGTCCACTCGTAGCGGGTGCGGGACATGATGCCCACGCGGTCGCCCTTCTGCACGCCCGAGGCGATCAGGCCAGCGGCCACCGCCTGCACTTCCTCCACGAACTGGGCAACGCTCACGGGGATCCAGTCGGAGCCAATCGAACTCTTGCGCTCCCATTGTGGCCGCGAGGGATCGGCCGCGAGCTTCTCTTTCAGGATTCCGGTAATCGACTGGGTACGATCCCACTCGACGGGGGTGGGATTCGTCATCTCCTGCATGGTTATTCCTCTATGCGAACGTGTGTGCAATAACGGTGGTCTCGTCTCCACCGGCGACAACATCGAGCGTACCGGTCACGCGGCTCGCGATGGTCAGATCGGCGAGCGCATTCTCAATCTCGGCCACATCCGCTGCAGGAGCTTCGAGGGTGAGTTCGGTGAGTTCGGCCTTCTGTGAGACCTGCGCTTCGGACTTCACCTTGCGAATCGCCTGGAGTGCGGCAGCGGTGGCCGGAATGATCCGTTCGCTGGCGCCTTCGGAGATCGCATGGACTGCGGCCGAGTCCGGCCATGGCGCGGCGTGCACCGAGCCCTCGCGCCACCAGGACCACACCTCTTCGGTGGAAAACGGCAGGAACGGCGCGAACAGGCGAAGTAGTGTGTCCACCGCGATCACGAGGGTGGTGCGGGCCGAGGCGCTCGCTGCTTCGGTCACGATCCCGTCGCGGTTGTATGCGCGGTCTTTCACGAGTTCCAGGTAGTCGTCGCAGAAGGCCCAGAAGAAGGTTTCGCTGACCTCAAGCGCGCGGGTGTAGTCGTAGTCCTCGAAGGCCGACGTCGCCCGGTCCACCACGCGGGCAAGCTCGGCGAGGAGGGCCCGATCGATGGGCTCGGTGGCGAGCGTCGGGTTCACGTCGATCGCCCCATCTGACATCGTAAGCGCGAACTTCGAGGCGTTCAACAGCTTGATGGCGAGGCGGCGGCCAATCTTCATCTGCTGCTCATCGAAGGCCGTGTCCGCGCCGAGGCGGGCCGAGGTGGCCCAGTAGCGCACGCCGTCGGACCCATGTGCCTGGAGCAGTCCGAGTGGGGTCACCACGTTGCCCTTGGACTTGGACATCTTCTTGCGATCCGGGTCGAGGATCCAGCCGGAGATCGCCGCGTCAGACCAGGGCAGCGCACCGAACTCGTGGTGCGCGCGCACCACGGAGGAGAACAGCCAGGTGCGGATGATGTCGTGGCCCTGCGGGCGCAGGTCCATCGGGTAGACGCGCTCGAACAGGTCATCATCGTCGAGCCAGCCCGCCGTGATCTGTGGGGTGAGGGAGGAGGTGGCCCAGGTGTCCATGATGTCGTGCTCGCCTACGAAGCCGCCGGGCACGCCGCGCTGGGACTCGTCGTAGCCCGCGGGGGTGTCTGAGCTCGGGTCCACCGGCAGGGCGGACTCGTCCGGAGTGATCACGCGCTCGTAATCGATCTCGCCGTTCTCGTCGAGGCCGTACCAGAGGGGGAGTGGCACGCCGAAGAAGCGCTGGCGCGAGACCAGCCAGTCGGTGTTCAGGCCGTTCACCCAGTTCTCGTAGCGCACGCCCATGAAGTCCGGGTGGAACTTCAGTTCGCTGCCCCGCGCGAGCAGGGCCTCGCGCAGGTCCGCTCCGCCGTGCGTGGTGGCTTCGCGGCCGCCGTTGCGGATGTACCACTGGCGGGAGGTGATGATCTCGAGCGGCTTGTCGCCCTTCTCGAAGAAGTTGGCCTTGCGCATGGTGGCCTTGGGCTCGCCGTCCATGTCGCCGGTCTCGCGCAGCGCGTCCACCACGGCGGCGCGGGCGGAGAAGGTGGTCTTGCCGGCCATCTCCTCGTAGCGGGCGCGGCCAGCCTCGTCCGTGATCCACTCGGGGATCTCGCGCATGATGCGGCCGTCGCGGCCGAGCACCGAGCGGGTGGGCAGTTGCAGTTCACGCCACCACTGGACGTCCGTGAGGTCACCGAACGTACAGCACATGGCGATCCCGGCACCCTTGTCCATCTCGGCGGCGGCGTGTGCGAGCACGGGTAGCTCCACGTTGAAGAGGGGAGAGCGGACCGTGGTGCCGAAGAGGGCCTGGTAGCGCTCGTCGTCGGGGTGGGCGATCAGGGCAACGCAGGCGGGCAGCAGTTCGGGGCGGGTGGTCTCGATGTAGATCGGACCGTTCTCGCCGTGGAAGGCCACGCGGTGGTAGTGGCCCGGGTAATCGCGCGCCTCGAGCTCGGCTTGGGCGACGGCGGTCTGGAACGTCACGTCCCACAGGCCCGGAGCGGCGGCGGCATACGCCTCGCCGCGCGCGAGGTTACGCAGGAACGCGGCTTGCGCCACCTTCTGCGAGTGGCGATCGATGGTCTGGTAGGTGTGGTTCCAGTCCACGGAGAGACCGAGGTAGCGCCAGGTGGCCTCGAACTGCTTCTCGTCTTCCGCCGTGAGGCGCTCGCAGAGTTCGATGAAGTTGCGGCGCGAGATCGGAACCTGATCGGACGCCTTCACGGACTTGCCATCGCCGCCGTCGTGTGGGGGAACGAAACCTTCCACGTACGGGAGAGAGGGGTCGCAGCGCACGCCGTAATAGTTCTGCACGCGGCGCTCGGTGGGCAGGCCGTTATCGTCCCAGCCCATCGGGTAGAACACCTTCTTGCCGCGCATACGCTGGAACCGGGCGACGGCGTCGGTCTGAGTGTAGGAGAACACGTGGCCGATGTGCAGCGAACCGGAGACGGTGGGCGGCGGGGTGTCGATCGAGTAGACCTCCTCGCGGGTGGCGGTGCGATCGAAGGCGTAGACCTTGGACTCGGTCCACGCGGCGTCCCACTTGTCCTCCAGGCCGTCAGCCGAGACCTTCTGCGGTACCTGCGGGGCAGGGTAGG
Organism: Ruaniaceae bacterium KH17; assembly: GCA_900199505.1. Taxonomy (GTDB): domain Bacteria; phylum Actinomycetota; class Actinomycetes; order Actinomycetales; family Actinomycetaceae; genus KH17. The sequence continues at coordinate 36,847 of FZQV01000002.1, forward strand.
TCGCAGGATCTGTGGGCTGATGGCTGGCTGTAGAACTCATGGGGTTATTCTTCCACGAGCGCGCCGCCGCGCCGAAAAGCGGGCAGTGTAGTGCTGGTTACGCTCCGAGTTCTCGATCGCGCTGAACGGTGGCGTCCACGGCGGCCACGATCGCGGGCGTGAAGCCTGCCGCCTCGGCGGCGAGGAGCCCGGCGATGGTGGTGCCACCGGGGGAGCAGACCATGTCCGAGAGGTCGCTCGCGGACTGCTCACCCGCGCGCGCGATCGCAAGCTGGGCCGAGCCGGCCACGGCCTGCGCCGCGATGCGGGCGGCCAGCGGCCGGGTGAGCCCGTGCTTCACGCCCGCCTTGGTGAGTGCTTCGATGAACGTGAAAACCCACGAGGGGGAGGAGCCGGCCAGCGCGGTGTACGCCGAGAAGTCCTTCTCGGGGATCACGACGGCGTCGCCCACGGAGTCCATCAGGCCCACCACGGTGTCCACATCCGCGGAGGTGGCGCGCTCGTTGCCGGCCACGGCACTCATCGCCGCGCCCACCATCGCGTTGACGTTCGGCATCACGCGCACAACGGCGGTGCCCTGCGGCAACAGCGAGCCGAGCCGAGCCAGCGTGAGTCCCGCGGCGATCGAGACGACCGTGGGCCGGTGCTCGGCGAACGCATCCGCCGCCGCCTCCAGCACGCCGGGCAGCACCTGCGGCTTGACCGCGAGCACCACGTAATCCGCGGCGGCGATCACCTCGTCGTTACTCCCGACGGCGGTCACCCCCGTGGCCTCGGCCAGTGCGTCTGCAGAGGCCTGGTAGGCATCGGCCACCACGAAGTCGCTCGGGTTGGCGCCCGTGGCAACCGCGCCCTTCACGATCGCGCTCGCCATGTTCCCCGCGCCAATGAAACCAAAAGTCGTCATGGGGTCATGTTAGGCGCAAGCCGTCCCGCTCCGCGAGGGAGAACGTGTCCACCAAGACGGCGCCGCACTGGGCGAATCATGTGCTTGGGCGGTCCTCGACAAACGCTCGCAGTGTCCGCATCTTGTGCTTGCGTGCCGCCATCTCGATGTCCTGCGCGGGCGCGCCGGTGGTGATGAGTTCCAGGATGTGATCGTGTTCGCTTACTGATGTTTGGGACCGAACAGGCTCGAAGGAGAACGTGTTGCGCCTGATAATGGCGACGCGGTCCCACTCGACGTCGAGCAGTTCGTTCATGTGATCGTTGGGGCAGGCGATGCACAGTTGCTTGTGGAAGCGCTGGTTCAAGTCCGTGAAGAGCCGCGGATCGAAGTTCTGCGTGGCGAGCGAGCGCATGTGGTCGTTCGTGTCGGTCGCGTCCGCGAGTTGCTTCTTGCTGAGTAGCGGCGCGGCCAATGCCGTGGCGGCACCTTCGAGGTATGCCAGGGTCTCCATGGCATTCGCGTAATCGCCTACATCGATGGAGGCCACCTCCGCGCCAACGTTCCGGGTGAAGGTGACAAGCTTCTCCGCTTCGAGCCGACGGATCGCCTCGCGTACGGGGACCGGGCTCACGCCCATCTCGCGCGCGATCTGACCCAGGACGAGCCGGTATCCTGCGACATATCGGCCGGAGATGATGCGGCTACGAAGCTCGCGGTAGACGAGTTCCGACTTGGCCACAGAGTTCGACGAGTCTGGCACCGTGCCTCCTTCCATGAATCGTCGATACACGACTTCCTATACGGGATAGTACGTGATCTGGGGGTGGCGGCAGTGCCACCGCCACCCCCAGATCGAGTCTCGTGGACGCCCTAGAACGTCACCATTGATGGCAGCCACAGGATGATCTGTGGGAAGGCGAACAGGATGGCAACGAGGATGAGCTCGATCACCACGAACGGTAGGACGCCACGGAAGATCGTCGAGACTTTCACACCGGACGTTCCCGCGACGACGAAGCACTGGATGCCCACCGGCGGCGTCACCATTCCGATCTCCACGAGTTTGACGATGAGGATGCCAAGCCAGATCCCATCGAACCCGAGTTCCATTCCGACCGGGTAGAGGAGGGGAACCGTGATGACGAGGATGGAGATCGATTCCAGTGCCATGCCGAGCGGGAGCAGCGTGAGTAGCAGCAACCCGATCGTCAGGTGTGGGTTGAGGTTCGCTCCCACGACGGCGGACGTGAGGGCTTGCGGGACCTTCGCCGCCACAAAGAAGATGGAGAGCACTGCGGAGCCGACAATGATTGAGAAGACCATTGAGGTGGTTCCGGCTGTCTCCTTCAGTGCGTCAACCGCCGCAGAGAGGGTGGCCTTGGGGCCATCCCGCCACATCTCCATGACCAGCATGACCGCCGCCGCGAGTGCGCCGATCGCCGCCGACTCGGTGGGCGTGAAGATACCTGAGTACATCCCGCCGAGCACGATCAGGAAGAGGATCGCCACACGCACGAGGCCGCGCATCGGTAGATCTCGCAGGCGCTGGGACGTTGATGCCTCGGTTGTGGTGATGGTGCTGTCCGTGCCGTTACCCGAGGCGGTGCCGTGCGTGGTGGCGGCAGCGGAGAGGGCCATGCTCAGCTCTCTCTGCTCTGCCATCGCCTTGGGTGCGGCAAGCATGGTGTACAGCGCGAACGCGATGGCCGTGAGGATACCCGGGAGGATGCCTGCCGCCAGCACTTTCGCCACCGATTCACCGGTCATGATCGCGTAGAGCACCAGGATGATGCTCGGCGGGATCAGGACGCCCAGTGTTCCGGCCATGGCGACTGTGGCCGTTGCGAGGCTGTCTGGGTAGCCGTGCTTGCGCATCTCACCCACGGAGAGCTTCGACATCGTGGCGGTCGTTCCGATCGATGATCCGGAGACGGCGGCGAAGCCGGCGCATGCCATGACGGTTGCGACGCCGAGGCCGCCCGGAAGCTTCTTGAAGGCGTGCGCCGCGACGGCGTAGACCTGTTCGGCCATCTTCGCCTTCATCGCGAACATTCCCATCAAGATAAACATGGGGATGATCGTCAGCGTGAACCGTGCGGTCTCATCGAAGGGTATTGCGCCGAGCATGTTGGTGGCGAAGTCGAAGTCGCGCAGCAGTGCGAGACCGACTGCGCCGGAGAGGCCGAGTGCGAATGCGACCGGTGTGCGCATCGCAAGGAGTACGAGCAACAAGAGGACGATTGCGACGACGAGCGGTCCGTTCATGATTGTTGTTGACCTTCCTCTGTTGTGGTGGCGGACACCGGCGCGTCCTCCCCTTGCGTCACGTACTCGTAGTGGTGGACTACCACGTCCGGCATCTGCTCATCGATTCCGAGAACCTCTCTGCCCGAGGCAACGCGGATCAGGTTCACGATGGACACCAGTAGCATCGCCACGAGTCCGACCACGATGATCCAGCGGCTCGGCCAGATCGGCCAGTTCACCAGGCCCATTCGAATCTCGTGGCTCTCGGTGGAGGCGATGGCGCGCACGGTGGTAGCCCAGATCATCCAGACCAGGAACGCACTCGTGGCGCCCCAGGCGATCGAGAGCAACCAGCGGTTCACCTTGGCGGGCATCCGCTCGGTGAGGAGATCGACGCCGATGTGCGAGTTGGTCGCGCCGGTGTATGACATGCCGAGGAACACGGCGGCAACGAGAGCCGTCTCGCTCAGCTCGAGGATTCCGGGAACGGACCGCCCGTAGAGGGTGCGATAGAACACGTCGATCGCGATTCCGATCATCATGATCACCGTGGCGACGGTGGCAAGCACCCCCAGCGTGGAGGTGATCCCGATGACTGCCTTTTTCATGGTTCAGTCCTTAGCTATGTGGGCGGGCCCGTGAGAGCCCGCCCACGGTGGTGTGATTAGTTGCCCGCTGCTCGGGCGATGCAGAGCGAGACAGCGTCTTCGACGATGTCCGGCTGCGCCGAGGCTTCTTCGAGAGCCGCACGGTAATCGGCAAGGTAGCCGCGCGCGTCGGCGAGACCATCGGCCTCGGCCTGCGTGATCCACTCTTCGATCAGGGTCTCCTGAACGGCGTCCTTCCACTCGGCCGTAGCAGCCTCATCCCAGGCGGTGAAGCTCTCCGTCTTCGGGAAGTCCAGAAGGGTGGTGCACTGGCCCTCGGTGCGGGCGTTGAACTGCTCCATGCCTGCGCCGCCGTTCAGCTCGTCGCGGACCTCGTCAACGATCGCACGAAGATCGTCCGGCATTCCGTCGTAGAAGTCCTTGTTCATCCAGATCGCAAACGTGGTGTAGTGCCCCACGCCCGGATCAGTCCAGGTGTCGAGCTGCTCCATCAGCTTGTAGTCCACGGGACCGTCCATTGTCCACGCGACGGCGTCGGCAATGCCGCGCTCGATCGCCTCGTAGGTCTCGTTTGCCGGTAGGGCGACGACGTTCGCTCCCGCCTCATCGAAGGCGCGCTGGAGCATCTGGCCGGTCACGCGGAACCGCACGCCGTCGATGTCGTTGATGTCTTGCACCCGTGCGTTCGAGCCGAGGATCAGCTTGCCCGGCCCCCAGGCCGCAACGAGCTCGATGCCTGCATTCTCCCACTGCTCCACCGCCGCCGCATTCTCCTTGTTGACCTTGTAGATCGACTGCATCAGGGCCTGCGAGTTATCGGCCATGAAGGGGATCGTGGCGACGGTCATCGAGGGGAACACCTGTGCGGAGTAGTCGGAGATCGAGACGCCGAGGTCAACGCGGCCGTCGCGCACGCACTCTGCGATCTCGGGGGCCTTGCAGATGGTCTCCGGCTCGGTACGGTCCACGGAAATGCGGCCGTCGGAGCGTGCCTCAAGTTCGTCATAGAACCAGTTGACGACGGGGGCGCTCGGGGTGTTCGGCTGGACCATCGTCGCTGTGTTGATGGTGATGGACTCGCCGCTGCCGCCACCGTTCGAGGTGCCGCCATCGGTCGAGCTGCCGCCGCCGTCATTGCCGCCGCCACAGGCGCTGAGCGCCAGGGCTGCCACCGCAGTCGCGGCGGCGAATCGAATGAGCTTCTTCATTCTTCCTCCTTGAAAACGCGCAGCCCTTAGAGCTGGCTGCCAATCTTGAATCCGTGCTCGGTGTCGCCCTTGCGGGTGTAAGAGAAGCCGTCCGCACCGATGGTGACGGCCATTTCCGAGGACTCTTCGCGCTTGCGCACCGGGACGGGGTTACCGTCCAGGTCGAGCACGGTCGATGCTTCGGTGTACCAGGACGGGACCACGGGATTGCCCCACCAGTCGCGCCGCTGGTTGTCGTGGACATCCCAGGAGACCACCGGGTTGTCCGGGTCTCCGGTGTAGTAGTCCTGCGTGTAGATCTCCACGCGGTGACCGTCTGGGTCACGCAGGTAGAGGTAGAAGGCGTTCGAGACACCGTGGCGGCCGGGACCGCGCTCGATCGCGTCGCTCTTGCGAAGCGCGCCGAGCTTGTCACAGATGTACAGGATGTTGTGCTTCTCGTGGGTTGAGAAGGCCACGTGGTGCATGCGCGGGCCGTCGCCACCGGTGAGAGCGGTGTCGTGCACGGTGTGCTTGCGGCAGAACCAGGCAGCGTAGGTGGTGCCAGCCTCGTCGGTGATCTCCTCGGTCCGCTTGAAGCCGAGATCCTCAAGGTACGCGGCACCCTGCGGGACATCGGGGTAGACCTGGTTGAAGTGGTCGAGCCGCACGAGCGCGCCGGCGCCCTGCTGCTCGTACGCCCACGCGAGGCGCTCCACGTGCTCCACCTCGTAGAAGTACTCGTAGGGGAAGCCGAGCGGGTCAAGGACGCGGACGGCGTCGCCGATTCCCTTCGTGAAGTTGCCACGGCGCACGTCGCAGCCGAGTTCGCGGTAGTAGGCCTCCGCCTTGTCGACGTCCTCGGGGGAGCGGACGCGGAAACCGAAGGCCGCCACCGCTGCCGTGTCCGCCTTGCGGAGCACGAGGTTGTGGTGGATGAACTCCTCGAAGGAACGCAGGTAGATCGCGTTCTCATCTTCTTCGGTGACCACTAGTCCGAGGATGTCCACGTAGAACTCGCGCGATGCCGCGAGGTCCGTCACCGTGAGCTCCATGTAGGCGCAGCGCAGCACGTCGGGTGCTGGCGCCGTCGGGGTTGGAATGCTTGTCATCTGTATCTCCTTTGATTTCAGTTACCCGGGCCGGCGAGCCCCGGATCGTTCTGTGAGTAGCCGGTGGCGCCGAAGCGCGTGGTGTGGACGTCTCCGAGGGTCAGGTGGACGGCCTGCTGGTTCGAGTAGAAGTCAAGACTCCGGTAGCCACCTTCGTGACCGAGCCCCGATGCCTTCACACCGCCGAACGGCGTGCGCAGATCGCGCACATTGTGGGAGTTCACCCACACCATTCCGGCCTCGATGGCGTGCGAGACGTGGTGTGCACGCTCGAAGTTCGTGGTCCAGACGTAGGAGGCGAGGCCATACTTGACGTCATTCGCCAACTCGATGGCCTCCTCCTCCGTGTCGAACGGAGTGATGGCGACGACGGGTCCGAAGATCTCCTCTTGGAAGATCCGCGCCGTACGGGGAACATCCGCGAACACGGTGGCCTCGAGATAGTTGCCCTCTGGCAGGCCCTCGGGCCGCCCGCCGCCCGCAACGAGCCGTCCTTCGGACTTGCCGATCTCCACGTACTCCATGACCCGCTCGTAGTGGCTCGGGTGTACCAGCGCAGCGAGTTCTGTCTCCGGGTCCGAGGGTGGTCCCACTTTGACCTTCTTTGCGCGCTCGGCGTAGGCCTCCACGAACGTGTCGTAGATCGACCTCTCCACCAGGATGCGCGATGAAGCGGTGCAACGTTCGCCATTCAGTGAGAAGACACCAAACAGGGTCGAATCGAGCGCCGCCTCGAAATCGGCATCCGCGAAGACGATTGCGGGGGACTTCCCGCCGAGCTCCATAGACATGGACTTCATCGTGGGGGCGCAGTTCGCGAAGATGAGCTGACCGGTCGTGGTCTCGCCCGTGAAGGAGATGAGGTTCACGTCCGGGTGCTTTACGAGCGCGTCGCCAGCCGATTCGCCATACCCGTGCACGATGTTGAACACGCCCTTGGGTAGCCCGGCCTTCTCAAAGACCTGCACCCACAGTTCGGCGGAAAGCGGAGTGAACTCTGCCGGCTTCAGCACCACGGTGCAGCCGGACGCGAGCGCGGGTGCCAGCTTCCACGACTCCTGCATGAAGGGGGTGTTCCACGGTGTGATCAGGCCCGCCACGCCCTTGGGCTTGCGGTTCACGTAGTTGATTTGGCGGCCGGGCATCTTGTAGGCGTCATCTACCTGAGCCACGATCAGATCGGCGAAGAAACGGAAGTTTTCCGCCGCCCGCAACGCCTGGCCCTTGGCTTGACGGATCGGGAGTCCCGAATCAAAGGACTCGCGCGCGGCAAGTTCCTCGTTGATCGCGGTGACCTCGTCGGCCACCTTGTAGAGGATGCGAGCCCGCTCGCGGGGCATCATGTGCGGCCATGGGCCGGAGTCGAAAGCCTCGCGTGCGGCTGCGACGGCGGCATCGATGTCGGACCGATCACCCGAGGCGCATTGGATATACACCTCGTTCGTGGTGGGCTCGATGACGTCGAAGACCTCGCCATTGACGGAATCGACGAGCGAACCTCCGATGTAGTGACGAAGCTGGTCCGGAAGACCGGCGGGGATAGTTGCCACGGTGTTACTCCTCAGATGTTGACGTCGGTCAGGTATGCGCTGGCGGATTCGGCGAGGGCGAGCACCTTCTCCTGGCCCGCCTCGGTGAGTTCGATGAGCGGTGAGCGCACGTGGGCGGAGGAGATCAGGCCGCGCTGGGCCATCAGCCACTTCGCCGGGGCGGGGTTGGTCTCCACAAAGAGCAGGTCCACGAGTGGGTGCACGCCATAGTGGAGGTCGCGGGCGCGGTCCCAATCGTTGGCAACGCCGGCGTTGTAGGTCTCGGCAACGGCCTTCGGTGCGATGTTCGAGAGTGCCGAGATGAAGCCGACGCCTCCGAGCGAGAGCAGAGGCAGGCAGAGCAGCTCGATCCCGGACCACATGAGTACGTCGCTGCCGCAGGCATACATGGTCCGCGAGAAGTGTTCGAAGTCCTTGGTGGTCTCCTTAATGCCCACGATGTTGTCGAAGTCCCGGTAGAGCCGGGCGAATGTCTCCGGGGCCATCTCGACGGCGGTCCGGGATGGCACGTTGTAGGCGATCAGCGGGAGATCGGGGAACTCGCGCGCCACGGTGGCGTACCACTGGTACAGCGCCTCCTGCGTGGGCCGGGCGTAGTAGGGAGTGATGATCAGGGCGGCATCAACTCCGACCTCCTGCGCGGCGGCCGTGAGCTCGAGCGTCTCATTCAGCTTGGCGCTACCGGTTCCGGGAACGAAGGAGAGTCCGGTGCCCTGGATCTCCTCCGAGATGGTGCGGATTGCCTCGGCCCGCTCCGCGATGGTCTGGCTCGAGGGCTCGCCAGTGGAGCCACCGATTGAGATGCCGGTGGAGCCATTCGCGTGCTGCCAGCGCACCATGCGCCGGAGTGACTCGTGGTCCACATCGCCGGAGTCGGTGAAGGGGGTGAAGAGCGGTGCGATCGTCCCGCTGAGCTTCTCTCGTAGCGACATTTCTTACCTTTCGTTCGCGCGCGACTGCTCGAAGCGCTCGCGCCATGTTCCTGATAGGGGGTAGAGCCCATCCACGCTGTGGCCCTCGCGGACCATCCGCACGATGTACTCCTCTTCTGCTTCTTGCTGTTCGGCCGCCTCAAGGACCTCTTCCACGAGATGCGGAGGGATGACGATCGGGCCGTCGTCGTCGGCAACAATCACGTCACCGACCTGCACGAGCGCGCCACCGCACGCGATGTCCACGTCCGTCTCCCACGGGACATGGCGGCGGCCGAGCACTGCCGGGTGGTGGCCGGCGGCGTAGACGGGCAGGCCGAGTTCCTGGAGGAGGGCGTAGTCCCGCGCGCAACCGTCCGTGATGATGCCGACGGCGCCACGGACCTTCGCGCGAAGCGCCAAGATGTCGCCGATCGTGCCGGCATCGGCCACGCCGCGAGCGTCCATCACGAGGACTTCGCCCTCGCCCACCGAGTCGATGGCGCGCTTCTGCGCGTTGAAGCCGTTGCCGCGCTCGGCAAACAGGTCCTTGCGGTAGGGGAGATAGCGGAGTGTGCGCGCGCGGCCAACGAGCTTCTGGCCGGGGCTCAGCGGGTGAACGCCGTCGATCGAGACCTCGTTGTAGCCGCGCTTGCGGAGCTGGGCCGAGAGTGTCGCCACACCCACATTGGCGAGGCGTTCGCGCAACTCGGCTGTGAGCTCCCACTTCTCGGGTTCGGTTCCCCATGCGTCTGCACGCTGCGCGTCATCGACCTTCGGCGGGTTGCCCCAGGGGGCGAGTGCCGGGCCGTCGACGATCTCGGTGCGCAGCATTCCGGTGGTGATGGCCGGATTCGCGGTGGAGTAGACCTCGACCTCCACGATTTGGCCGGGCTCGGCGACCGATGCGCCGGCCGGCGTACCTGTGAGGATCACGTCGCCGACCTCGAGAGTCATGAAGCGTGAGAGATCGGCGATCATGGTGCCGAATGTGAAGAGCATGCCCGTGGCCGAATCGTCCTGCACGAGCTCGCCATCGAGGTAGGTGCGGACGCCGATCTCGTCCTCGGCGATCTCGGAGGCGGGGATCAGCGCGGGTCCCACAGGGGTGAAGCCGTCCCCGCCCTTGGAACGCACATTCGAACCCTTGTCGGCGTAGCGCAGATCGTGTAGCGCCAGATCGTTCGAGGCAGTCACCCAGCCCACGTGCGCCCAGCCGTCCTCGGGGGAGACGTTGCGTGCGGCCGTGCCGATGACCAGCGCGATCTCGCCTTCGAAGCCGAGCAACTCGGTGCCTTCGGCACGCGCGATCTCGCCCGAGCCGATCAGGGATGATGCGGGCTTCATGAAGTACGAGGGGTGTGCGGGAGTACGCCCTCGCTGCGCAGCACGAGATGCGTAGCTCAGGTGCACCGCGATGATCTTGCCGGGCCGGTGCCCCAGTGTCTCTGTAATGACGTCCATGTCCCCAATCGCCTCATCTACGAAGTGATATACGATTTGATGTAGGAATCTTCACCCCGTTTGCCTGTTCTGTCAAGCCGAAAAGAACATCGAATTTCCGCTCGACATCATGCACGACTTGATATACGATCGCCGCAACGTACTCAGTGAAGATGCAGGAAGTGTTGAAAATCCACGGTCTTCGCTGGACCGAATACCCAACGATGGGAGAGATATGGACGAGTCGGCTCGTCTCGTGGAAGCGGCGCTTGCCTACGTGCCCACGGGTTTGTACATCGACGGAACATGGCGCTCGACCGAGAACACCTTCGATGTGATCAACCCTGCGACCGGTGCCGTGATTACCGCTATTTCCGACGCAACTCCGGAAGACGGCATGGCCGCGCTCGATGCGGCCGCTCGTGCGCAGGAAAGTTGGGCGGCGACCGCGCCCCGCGTTCGCGCAGAACTACTGCGCGCGCTGTTCGAGTGTGTCCACGAGTTGCGTGATGTGTTCGCCACCCTGATGACTCTGGAGATGGGCAAGCCGCTCACCGAGTCCTATGGCGAGGTCACCTACGGCGCGGAGTTTCTGCGCTGGTTCTCTGAAGAGGCCGTGCGTATTAACGGACGGTATACACCTTCGCCCGAGGGCAACCTGCGCATTCTGACGGTGAAGCGCCCGGTTGGTCCGGCACTGCTCATTACGCCCTGGAACTTCCCGCTCGCGATGGCGACGCGGAAGGCGGCCCCGGCGCTTGCGGCCGGCTGCACCACGATTCTCAAGCCCGCCGGGCTCACGCCGCTCACTTCCCTGGCCTTCGTGAAGGCGGCCGAAGAGGTTGGGTTCCCACCCGGCGTCATCAACATCGTTGCCACGTCGCGCACCGCCCCGATGACCGGTCCGATGATCCAGGATCCTCGGCTCCGCAAGCTCTCCTTCACCGGATCGACACCCACGGGCATGGCGCTCATGAAGGAAGCCGCCGGCAATGTGGTGCGTACGTCCATGGAACTCGGCGGAAACGCCCCATTCATCGTGTTCGAGGATGCCGATCTCGATGCAGCCGTGACGGCCGCGCGACTCACCAAGCTTCGCAACATGGGTGAGGCGTGCAACGCCGCCAACCGTTTCTATGTGCATTCCTCTGTGGCACAGAAGTTCGGCGAACGCCTCGCGGCCGAACTCTCAGCGCTCCGGGTGGGTAACGGACTGGCGGAAGGGATCGACGTCGGCCCGATCGTTTCCGATGTGGAACGCGACCGAATCGATGGCATGGTCCAAGCGGCAATCGAAGACGGGGGCACCGTGCTTGTGGGTGGAAACCGCGTGGCGGGCCCGGGCTTCTTCTTCGAGCCGACCGTGATCGCGAACCTGCCGGCAACCTCGACTCTCGTTAACGAGGAGATATTCGGTCCCGTCGCGCCGATTGTCCCCTTCGAGACTGAGGACGAGGTCCTCGGGTACGCCAACAATTCGGATGTGGGCCTCGCTGCCTACGTCCACACGGGCTCGATCGAGCGGGTGCTTCGCATCGCCGAACGGCTCGAGGTCGGAATGATCGGCATCAATTCCGGCACGATCTCCAACGCGGCGGCGCCATTTGGCGGCGTCAAGCATTCCGGAACCGGCCGTGAGGGTGGCAGCGAAGGTATCGAGGAGTACCTCGAGACCGTCTACGTCGGCTTCCCTGATCCCTTCACCAAGTAGCAACAACCCAGGAGTCACAATGCAGTTTCACCACCATGGGTACGTCTCGACGGACCCCCGCGTATTTCCCGCCGCCGGCGTGGGCCTGGATCGCCCCGACGATCTGCCGGACGAGGTCGATGTCCTGATCGTCGGATCCGGTCCGGCCGGAATGATGACGGCAGCCCAGCTCTCGATGTTCCCGAACATCGTGACCCGAGTGATCGAGCGGCGCGATGGCCGCCTGGTGATCGGCCAGGCCGACGGCGTCCAGTCGCGTGCCGTGGAGACGTTCCAGGCTTTCGGCTTCGCCGACAGGATCACCTCCGAGGCGTACCGGATCACCCAGACGTGTTTCTGGAAGCCGGATCCGGAGAATCCGCAGAACATCGTTCGGACTGCCGTCACCGAGGACGATCCGACCGGGATGAGCGAGTTCCCGCACCTGATTGTGAACCAGGCGCGCGTGCTCGATTACTTCGCGGAGTTCATGGGGAACGCTCCGGGCCGTCAGAAGGTCGATTACGGTATCGACTTCGTGCGCCTCGAGGTGACCGATGACCCCGATTACCCCGTCCATGTGCGCGTCGTCTACACGGCGGGGGAGCGCAGTGGTGAGGAGCGAACGATCCGGGCGAAGTTCGTCGTCGGCTCCGATGGCGCGCGCAGCCGTGTGCGTGATGACATCGGCGCCGTACACCTCGGCGCGGTTTCATACCACGCGTGGGGCGTGATGGACGTGGTGGCGAACTCGGATTTCCCAGACATTCGGAGCAAGTGCGCGATCCAGTCGGAAGCGGGAAGCATCCTGCACATTCCGCGGGAGGGAGGCTACCTGTTCCGGATGTATGTGGATCTTGGTGAGGTGGCGGAGGATGACGATCACAAGGTGCGTGACACCCCGATTGAGACGATCATCGCCAAGGCGAATGAGATCATCCGACCGTACTCGGTGGATGTGAAGCACGTTGCCTGGTACTCCGTGTACGAAGTGGGGCACCGTGTGACGGACCGATTCGACGATGTTCCCGAGGCCGAGCGCGGCGAGCGCCAGCCGCGCGTGTTCATCACCGGCGATGCGTGCCACACGCACTCGGCGAAGGCCGGTCAGGGTATGAACGTCTCGATGCAGGATGGCTTTAACCTCGCGTGGAAGCTCGGGTATGTGCTCGAGGGGCGCAGCCCTCACGAGCTGCTGAACACCTACACGGCCGAGCGGCAAGTCATCGCGCAGAACCTGATCGATTTTGACCGGGAGTGGTCCGGCATGATGGCGAAGAAGCCCGAGGACTTCGACAATCCTGCAGAGCTCGAAGAGTTCTACGTGCGCACGTGGGAGTTCCCCTCGGGCTTCATGACGCAGTACCCGCAGGCGATGCTGATCGGGGACATGGCGCACCAGGAGCTCGCGGCGGGATTCCCCGTGGGCAAGCGCTTCAAGTCCGCCCCGACGTGGCGGGTCTGCGATGGGAATCCGGTGCACCTTGGGCATTCGCACTTCGCGGATGGTCGCTGGCGGATCTACGCCTTCGCCGACGGCGCCCCGGCGGGTGCGGAGAGTGAGCTCACCAAGTGGGCGGATTGGCTGGCAACATCGCCCGATTCGCCGGTGGTCTTCGCGACCTCTGAAGGGGCGGACGCCGACGCGATGTTCGACGTGAAGGTGATCTACCAGCAGCAACACCTCGACGTGAACCCGGTTGCCGCGCCCGCGATCTTCCGGCCGTTGACGGGCCCATTCCAGTTGCAGAACCTCGAGAAGGTCTTTGCTTCCGGTCCCGACGGTGACATCTTCGAGGAGCGCGAGATCTCCCGTGACGGTGCGATCGTGGTGGTCCGGCCCGATATGTATGTGGCGCAGGTGCTCCCGCTCTCGGCGAGGCAGGAGCTAAGCGACTTCTTCAAGGGGTTCCTGCTCGAGCAGTAGGTCAACGGCAGGGGGCCGGGGTTGCGATGTGCGGCTCCGGCCCCCAGTTGTTACTCCCGCTCTGCGAGGGAGAAGGCGTCCACGAGAACGGCACCATCGCCGGTTGACTGCGCATAAATCTCGAGCCACTCGCACTCGCCCGAATCGGCGCTGACCAGTAGTCGCTCGTAACTGTCATTACCTGTGGTGCTCGCTGAGGCCAGAACAGTGCCATCGCAACCGCGCACCCCAAACTCACCCGATCCGCCGTCGGGAACGGAAAGGAACGCAGCCGCTTCGTAACGCGTGCCGGGATCCACCCAGATTCTCTGTGAGACCTCCGCACCAGCTTCCGCGAGCCGCGCGTTCGTGATTCCCGAGAAATGGTTCGAAGCACCATAAATGGTGTCCTGCTTGACCGCGCCGGTGATCGTCCACGGGGCTCCGATCTCGTCCCCGAGTTGCCACTCGAAGTTGTGATCGGGCACGAGATTCGGCCGCTGGATAGCGCCGTCGGCATCGATCGTGACCCGCAGGAGATACACGCTGTAGGTGCGCCACTCGGACATCGCATAGTAAATATCGTTGCCCTCGGCCGAAGCGGGGTGGATGAACCCGCCATACAGCGACGGGTGGTCGATCGGATCCGCGATCAGAGTCGCATCGGACCACGGTCCCGTCGGCTCGGGCGCGGTGCGCAGGATGAGCCCGTCCGCCTCCTGTAGCGTGACCATCACCCAGCGGTCGAGATCGCGGTTGTAGATCACGCTGAGCTCGGATGCGGGGGAGTCGAAGAGCGGAGTGACGGCAAACTCGTCCGAACCCCACTCGCTCCCATCCCAGTACTCCCACGCATCGCGCTCGAGGATCCGATCGCTCGCGACCCGCGCAAGGCTCACGGTGCCGGCGCGTCCGTTCGGGGTTCCGAACATGTACAGCGTGTCCGCGTCCCGTTGCGCGAACGCGACCATTTGGAAGGGGTGGGACCAGTCCTCGGTGTTCTCCCAGGTGGGGCCGTCCTCGTAGTTCCAGGTCTCGCCGAGATCGTCGGAGTATGCGATGCGCGAGAAGTTCGTGTTCCACCGGCCCGGATCGCCCCATTCGTTCACGGACATGAACGCCATGTACTGCCGCCCGCCGACGGCGATCGCCGCCGTTGGAATGGTGGTCATCTCGATCCCTGAGAGCTTCATCGAGGGGATCAGTTCACGGGCCATCCCGTCCTCCTCCTCGATCGCTGAGTCGAACGTGATGCCGTCGCTCGGATTGAGTTGGGAACTCCGCAAGAGCACGTTCGATCGCCACTCCTGCCCGCCACCGCCATCGCCGCTCCACGTGCCGAAGGTGTCGCCGAATGCCGTGAGGAGGGTGGCGTCGTCGCCCATCCAGAAAATGCCGAGATCCGTGCCCCGCACCTTCCACCGCGAGACGGTATCGGTGAGCGCATTGGCTCCCGTGATCTTCGAGATCACGACTGACGGCGTGTGGGCAGTGGGTCCATCAACTGGGGGCGGGGTGGGTGCTGAGGTACCCGGTGGTGTGCTCTCTTCGTCGCTCTCTGGTGTGGGACGAGTGCACATGGTGAGACCTCCTATCAGCGCGAGCGCGCCAATTGCCACTCCGGCTCGTCTGAATCGCATGTTCGCCTCGTCTCCGAACGCCGTTGCTAGTGTCGCGAGTTGTGAGGAAACGATACCCGGTATTAGACCGAGATGTCAGCGGCTCTGAGCGGAACATATCCCAAATCGTTATAAATAGAAGGTTGACGGTCGTAAGCCACGTCACATATTCTGGGGAAACGATTTCTCATGAAGTACCGTGAGAGGACATTCAAGGAAGAATATGATCGGCAACATCACCCGTCCACCGCAGTATCAGTCGCGTGCCATTACGGCGGAGAACTTCGATGGTGCAAAGTCTGGGGGAGGCCGTGCGAGCAACGGTTTCTCCGAGCGCGCCGCGTCCCGTCTTGGGCCTGGCTGGAAGGTGTCGCCGTGTATTGAGATCGCCCCGGGGGAGACGGCCCTGATCGCGGACATCACGGGCCCCGGCATCATCCAGCACATCTGGATGACCACCCATTTCTCGCTCTGGCGAAACCTCATCCTGCGGATGTACTGGGAGGGCGAGAGCGAACCTGCGGTCGAGGTGCCCTATGGCGACTTCTTCTGCAACGGGTGGAACGTGTTCTCACAGGTGAGTTCGCAGATGGTTGCCGCGAACCCCCACGGAGGGTTCAACACGTACTGGCAGATGCCCTTCACCTCACATGCCAAGATCACCGTGGAGAACGTGGGATACGAGCCAGCGAATCTCTACTACCAGGTCGATTACGGCCTCGGCGAGATCCCCGCGGACTCGCTTCACTTCCACGCCCAGTGGCGGCGCAGCCGCTTCGTTGAGGACGGGGTCCACACGATCCTCGACACCATCACGGGCAGTGGCCGCTACGTGGGCACATACCTCGCGTGGCAGAGCAACTCGCCGGGCTGGTGGGGTGAAGGAGAGCTGAAGTTCTTCCTCGATGGCGATGACGAGTACCCCACCATCTGTGGCACCGGTACGGAGGACTACTTCGGAGGTGCGTGGAACTTCGACATCCCGGGCAGGGGCTACACGGAGTTCACCGCGCCATATCTGGGTCTCAACCAGGTGCTACCGCCGGATGGTCTCTACCGTAGCCAGCAGCGCTTCGGGATGTACCGCTGGCACCTTGATGACGCGATTTCGTTCTTCAACGACTTGCGCATCACTGTTCAGGCCCTTGGAATCGGCCCCGGCCAAGGTAACGGCCTACCGCACCGCTACCGCATCCTTAAGGACGATCTCGCCTCCACTGCGATCTTCTATCTTGACCGGCCGAGCCTTCCCACCGAGGAGCGGCCGCACACCCCGGATCTCCTCGAACTCGAGGTGGAGTAGTGACGTTCCATCTCATTGCTGGTGACACGTACGGGCAGTGCCGTGTCAGTTCCGCACCGACATGTGCTGCCCATGTCAGCCACGTCCTCCGGGCGTGCATCTTCTGAGGGCGACGGCGTCCTCGATACACAGGGAAAGGAAACACGATGAGGAAGCACAATAGGCGCCTCTCAGTGGCACTCACCGCAGGCACGATGGCTGCGGCGCTCGTGCTGGCAGGCTGTGGAAGCGGTACGCCCGGCGAACCGGCTCCCGGCAACACAGGGGACCCAACGACGGGCGAAGAAGCTACTGACGGCGCCGGCGAAGGTAGCGGCGACGCCGTCGAAATCGAGTTCTGGCACCGCACGTTCACCCCCGTGGAGAACGAGTGGTACGCACAGGTTGTCAAGGACTTCAACGCGGCGCAGTCCGAGGTTGTCGTTGTTGACCAGGAAGTCCCGGCGGATGCATGGGACCAGAAGATGACGGCAGCGCAGGCTGCGGGCAAGGCTCCCGACATCTACACCCACTCCGGCATGATGGGCGACGCCGTTCGGCTCGGCCAGGTGCTTCCGTTGAAGGGCCTCGTCTCCGACGAGTCGCTCGCCAGCATCAACGACCCGGCGCGCGCCGTGTCCTCGATCGACGGCGAACTCTACGGCTACCCGCTCCTCGTTGAGCCGCAGACCGTGCTGTTCTGGAACAAGGACATGTTTGCGGCAGCCGGGCTTGATCCGGAGAAGCCACCGACATCGTGGGACGAACTCTACGAGTACTGTGACGCTCTCAAAGAAACGCTCTCCGATGGCCAGTTCTGCATCACCACCGCTCAGGACGCAGTGACGTTTGCATGGTCCACGGTGGGCCAGCAGTATGGGATCGCCGGGCACCTGCCGATCAGCGATGACTGGACCACGGCGAAGGCTTCGGGCGTTCAGGGCTATGTTGACCTGCTGAACTTCTACAAGACCCTATACGACAACGACTACATTCCGAAGCAGGCGCTCGGTGCCTATGTTGAGGCCGCCCCATTCGGCCAGGAGAAGTCCGCGATGATGACCTCTGGTTCGTGGGCGCTCAGCGAGCTCGGCTCGGACTACCCGGACGTGATGGCCGTGACCGGCGTGGGACCGTTCGTCTCGTTCAATGGTGCTCCGGACACTACCACCTCCACGATCGGCAACTTCAAGTGGGTCATCGACGCCAAGTCTGACGCCCCGGAGGCCGCTGCCGCATTCATGGAGTGGGCACTCGGTGGCGATCCTGAGGTGCTCGTGCCGTTCTTCGTGGCGACGCAGTTCTCCAAGGCTCCCGCGCGCGACGTCGTGGCCGAGGCCGTCAATGCGACACCGGAAGCGGCGAACGCGTCATGGTCCAACGTGATCTCCGATCAGGTCGTTCCGTACACCACGGCCGAGCCGCTCTACCCGTGGGATATCTCGCTGGCTATGGGCACGGCGATGGAGAAGGCGATGACCGGTGTTTCCTCGGTTGAGGACGCGCTGGACGAGGCCAATTCCGAGATCCAGAAGGTCATCGACCGCGAGGATCTCGCTTCGAAGGCCCCGGCTCAGTAACTCCGCAATCAGTTTCTGGCGGGCGGAAGGGCCCGCCCGCCAGAAACCACGAAACTCACATGGAGGTGAATCGTGACTGTCCCCGCGACGAGGAAGGGGCGGCGCCGACCCGATGACGGCTTCGCGCATCTCATGCTCGCTCCGCTGTTGATTATGCTCGGAATCTTCGTGATCTGGCCGACGATACGCGCGATATACCTGAGCTTCTTCAACTGGAGCTTCTATCAAGAGTCCACGTTCGTTGGCATCAAGAACTTCCGCGATGTGCTTACGGATTCGAACTTCTGGAACTCGATTCGGCTCGGCCTGCAGTTCGTCCTGATGACTGTGCCGCTACAACTCGTTATCGCATTCTGCTTCGCGTCCCTAGCTTCATCAGTCGCAGCGAAGCTCGCCTCGATCCTCAAGGTCTCGATCTATATCCCAACGATCATCTCCGGCGTGATCACCTCCGTGATCTTCGCCCTGATCTACAACTACTCCGGTGGCCTTCTCAACGCGATCGTGGGCATCTTTGGCGTGCCCAATCAGGCCTGGCTCGCCGATCCCCGGTGGGCGTTGATTGCGATCGCCGTGCCCGCCGTTTGGCTTGGAACAGGCCTCATGTCGCTGATCATGCTCGCCGGCATGGTGGACATCCCCGAGTCCTTCTATGAAGCGGCATCTATTGAAGGCGCCAACTGGTTCCAGAAGACGATCTACATCACGATCCCGCAGCTAAAGAACATCTTCCTGTACCTCCTCGTGGTCACCACCATCGGCGCAATTCAGCAGTTCGAGTTGCCGCTGATCATGACCGGCGGTGGCCCCATGCGGCAGACCGAACTGCCGAACCTGTTCATCTTCAACCACTTCCGCGGCGATGCGTATGTGGGGTACTCCATCGCGGCGGCACTCATGCTTGCGGTAGTTCTCGGAAGCATCTCCGCCGTGATCTTCCGGGTCGTGAACTCAGAGAAGTTGGTGGACTGACATGACGTCACCAGTTGTGCGGAGGAAGCGGACGCGTTCGCCGAAGGAGATCTTCTTCATCATCGCAAAGGGAATCGGGGCCCTGATCTTCCTCCTGGTGGCGCTGTTCCCGCTTGCATGGATGGTGATTGCGGGCTTCAAGACAAAGACGGAAGTGGTACGCACACCCTTCCAGTTCTTTCCAGACGTGTGGAATCCCCAGAACTACATCGACATCCTGAACGATCCTGCTTTCTTGCGCACCCTCGCGGTGACCGGTCTCGGTGCGATCCTGTTCACGGCGCTGAGCCTCACGCTGAACTCGTTGGGTGCGTATGCGTTCGCCCGATTGGACTTCCGATTCAAGCGCACGCTCTGGGTGATCGTGATCAGCACGATGTTCATCCCGGGCATGACCATTCTGCTGACCTCGTTCATCGTGGTCACGCAGCTGCGCATGCTCGATACGCTCGCGGTGCTTGTGCTGCCCGGCGCGGCCTCAGCGGCGCACGTCTTCTTCGTGCGGCAGTTCTACCTGAACGTGCCGCGCAGCCTCGAGGAAGCTGCCATGCTGGACGGCTGTTCGCGACTCCAGATCTTCCTGAAGCTGTTCGTTCCGCTCTCGAAGGCGCCCTTCGTCGTCGTCGGCGTGACCTCGTTCATGGCGTTCTGGAATGCCTATGTGTGGCCGGTCATGACGATCACCTCGCGCGATCTGTACCAGGTGCAGCAGTACTTGGCGACCTTCCGCTCGGAGCGCTCAACCGAGCTCTCGATGCTGATGGCGGGCTCGGCGCTCGCGGCCGCTCCCGTGATCATTTTGTTCATCGTGTTCCAAAAGCAGATCATCGGAAACATCAAGATGGCGGGCCTGAAATAATCCACCTCAGCAGTGAGGAGATGGCTATGGGAGAGCGCACGACAGTCGTTGATGTTGCGCGTCGCGCCAGCGTCTCGCCATCAACTGTGTCTCGGGTCTTTAATGGCGTCACCAATGTGGATCCGGACCTGGTGAAGCGGGTGCGGAAGGCGGCGGCGGAGCTGTCGTATGTCCCGAATCCGTATGGAAGGGCCCTGCGGCGGCAACGCAGTGAGAGCTGGACGGTGATCGTTGCCGATCTGCAGAATCCGTTCTACACGCAACTCGTTGCCGTGATCGAGTCGATCGCGAATGAGCAAGGCTTCTCGGTGCTGATTTGCGTCTCGGATGAGGATCTCGAGAAGGAGCGGCGGCATATCCAGGTGGCGCTGTCGCAGCACATCGCGGGTGTGGTGATCTCGCCCGCGTCCGAGTCGCAGACCGATCTCGCGCCGCTCACTCGTGCGGGAATCCCCGTGGTTGTGGTGGATCGGCAAGCGTTCGGGTATTCCGGTGCTTCGGTCATGACGGACAACCAGCAGGTTGGTGTCCTCGCGGCGCAGCACCTCCTCGAGCGTGGCTATCGGAGCCCCGCGATGGTGACGTCGGCGATCGATATCTGGCCCGAACACGGGCGCGTGCGCGGGTTCGTCGAGACGTTCCGCAGCGCAGGAATCGAGATACCGGAGTCGCGGATCTATCCGATCGATGTGCACGTGGGCGCGAGCCAAGACCGTATGCGGCAGATGCTCGCCGAGAATCCCGAACTCGACGTCCTCTACACCGTCAACGGGCCACTGACGGCGGCGGTCTTCACGTTCCTCGAGACGGAGGGAATCGTCATCCCGGAAGATGTGGCGCTACTCGGGGTGGATGATAACGAGTGGACGTCTATGGTGACTCCTGCCGTAACAGTGGTGCGCCAGCCAGTCTCCGAGGTGGGCCGAATTGCCGCCGAGTTGCTGAGCCAGCCCGAGGGGCTGGCGCGGCTTGCCGGCGCCCGTGTGGTGCTCCCTCCGGAACTCGTGGTTCGTCGCTCTACCTAGGTGGACCAGTTGTCCCCCGCACCAATCGGCGCGTGCGGAACCCGGAGTTCGCGACCGTCCAACCACGCCGCGTGTAGCTCGAGAGTTCCGCCGGCTACTTCGATGGAGAGCTGGCCGCTGGCAAGAGTGACCTCACCCCATGCCTCGCCTGTCACGAAGGGGAACCTGATCTCATCTGACGTGAAGTGCTCGCGCGCCGGAGCGATCCGCAGCTCGTGAGTGAGGGCGTCGTAATCCCAGCCGGTCATCGCGCGCAGGATCGTCCAGCCGGACATCCCGCGCGCGTAGTAGTCGCCGCATTCGATCTCGTTGAACGGGTTGCGGCGGGTGCCATCGTGGCGTCCGAGCGCACCGTCAATGATTGCGGCTGCCTCGTCCTGGAGACCCGCGCGCACGCAACTTGCCGCTACTTGGTACTCGACGCCGGACCACACCTCATCCGCATACCGCGTGGGCGTCTCGGGCCTGCCCCCATGCGGCCAAGTGGCCATGAGCAGGCCCGTGTCATCGCCGTCGGCATAGACGCGAAAGGGGTGGTCGAGAACGTGGAAGCCGCGCCGTAAATTGTGCCGCACGATGCTGGCGAGGGCGGTGCGGACGCGTTCGGGATCGAGCACCGGGCCGAGGCCGAGCTCGTCGGCCCACCATTGCCCGATCAGCTGATCGGCGAGGCACCCCTCGCCCCACTGGAACTCGCGTGGATCGCCCTCGTCCAGCGCCTGCCGGTAGTACTCCCCGGTCCACATGATCTCCTCATATGAGGCTTGGGCCCGGGAAAAGAGGGATGCCGCCCGCTCTGCTTCGGGAGCGTCGTCGGCGAGGAGTGCGAGTTGCTCATAGGCGCGCAGGGCGGCCAGCCAGAGCGTGCCCATGAAAGGATTCACGCCGGCCAGATCGATGTCATGGGTCGAGGGCTGGATGCCGCGCAGAGTGCCGTCGCCATGGGTGACCCAGCGCCTCTCGATGTGGCGCATGAGGCGCTGCAGGTGCGGCCAGAAACTGAGTGCCTCATCCAACGCCCAGCCTGCCCGCACCTCGCGGTAGGTCTTGAGGATGGTTCCGAGCATGCCATCGAGCGCGGGCTGCTCGGGGCCGTAGATCCGGCCCTCCCAGAGCTGGGCGAGGTAGGTGGGGGCGATCACGCGGTGCGGGATCGAGCCATCGGGTGCTTGCATCACCTCGAACTCGGTGCGGCGCATCGATTGCTCAAGGGTGGGGAAGAGGTAGGCGAGTGCGTGCTCGTAGTTCCACACGTGCGTGCAGTTGAGGGGGCAGGAGCCGCCCGAGCGGGCGCCGTGGCTCCCGGTCGAGGCTCCGGCCGCGCCCTCGAAGCCGAAAAACTCGCCATCGGCTGTGCGGAAGCAGGTGGGAGAGCGCAGTGGGATCGCCTGAGCTGTGAAGAACTCTCCGAGCGGCGCGCGAAGGGTGCTCGTCTCAAAGATCTCCGCCCAGCGTGTGGTGGCTTCGCGGTGGGAATCGAGACCGGTACGGAGTTCGGTGAGAATATCCCGGACCGTGGCGTATCGCGTGGCGTAGTGGTTGCCGAGCCAGAACTTCGAGGAGCCCCATGCCGGGTTAGCGGGGCCGAACTGGTTGTAGTTCACGTACCGGTTGGGGAAGTACCACGCGATCGCGTAGCGCAGGGTGGTGCTCTCGCCGGGCGCTAGTTCCCAGAAGTCAGCGAGGCCGCCGCACCAGGTGGAGCCGGGGGCGCTCGCCTGGGCGCGGCCCGAGGGTGCGTCGCCTTGCGGATCGGGCCGCTGATCGCCGGGGACGAGTGGCTGAGTGACACCGGGCGTGCGGGCGCCGAGAAACTGGATGAACTGGTGCGGGTCCGTCCACTGTGGGAACACGTGGGAGAGCGGGTTCGCTGAGGCGAGGGCCACCTGGCCGGCGTGTGGATAATCGTGCTCGAGCGAGAGATTCTCACCGATCAATGTGGTCCAGGGGCCTCTCTCGACCCGATTGGTGTTGCCGCCGTAGCCGGGGTGGTGGACGCCGTCGGGGTTGACGATGCCATCGGCACCCACAAGATTCTGCAGGCTCGCGCCGAGCCAGCCGTGAAGGGTCTGCTCTCCCTCGTTGCGCAGTGTGAACTCGAAAATCGCCGCCGGTATCCCGCTGCGATCCGGATCATGCGGGTGTAGGGGAGTGAAGGCGGTGAGGTCGACGGCGATCGGCAGGCTTGGGTCGCGGAAGGCCACGTGGGCGATGGGGTAGGTGGCGGTCATGCGCGTTTCGGCGAAGCCCCCGATCTCGCCGACGAGCTCGCGTTGCCACTGCGGGATCACGTGGTCGTTGACAAGAGGCGCGAGTCGCTCGGGGCGCGGTTCAGCGGCGGCGTTACTTTGGAGGACCCGGATCGTGTCCAGGGGCGGTTCGATCTGACAGACACGCAGTGCGAAGAAGCTTCCGGGGGCGTCGCCGAGGTGGTTGACATTGTTGGTGATCTGCCATTGCCGCAGGCCGCCGTCCGTGCCGATCGAGACATTGCCCGTGCCGATCCCGCCCAGCGGGAAGGCGACGGCGGGCTGTGACTCCGGGGTGTATTCGGAACTGCTCATCTGCCACCTTTGGTCCAAGAAAACGATTCCTGAGAGGTCCAGACTAGCAACCCGAGGGCGTATTCGGGAGGGTTGGTTAACATTCCGGCGAGTGCGGTGATGATGCGCCGGAATCGGATGCTTCTGGAGCCCGTTTCCGGCAAGAATCCGCGGTTTTTTGACGTCGATCGGGATAAACTGATCGCGGAGTATTTGGTGTTTCGGCGCGAGGGGATGTCTATGAATTCGCAGGGCTCATTGGACGTGGCGGTCAACGTTGCAGAGAAGGCAATCGCGAGTGAAATCGCGGGGGTCACGGCTGCCACGCAGGGGATAGGCGATCAGTTGAGCGCCGCGCTCGAGCTACTGCATGGAACGACCGGCAAGATCATCGTTTCCGGGATTGGGAAGCCGGGACATATCGGCAAGAAGATCGCCGCCACGATGGCGTCGACGGGTTCGCCCGCGTTTTTCGTCCATTCGACGGAGGCGCTCCATGGCGACTCCGGCATGGCCGTGCCGGGCGATAGCGCCATCCTGCTCTCGAACTCCGGAACCACCGCAGAAGTGTGTGCCTTCGCGTCGATGCTGAAGAGCTGGGGCATCCCGATCGTGGCGATGACCAAGAGCAAGGATTCGCCGCTTGGCAAGCTCGCAGACGTGACTCTCGAGCTGAAGTTCGGCGCTGAGGCGGATCCGCTCGGACTCGCCCCGACGACGTCGACCACCCTCAAGCTGATCCTCGGGGACGCGCTGGCGGTGGGTTTGATGCAGCTCTCGGGGTTCACCCCGGAGGAGTTTGGTGCCCGCCACCCGGGCGGCGCCCTCGGCCAGCAACTGACGAACTAGAAAAGAGTTGACGAAAATGCGGAAGATCATCAATGCGCCAGAGGCGTTCGTTGACGAGTTTGTCGAGGGAATCCTCCTGGCTCATCCAGACCTTGTGAAGACACCAGGAGCGGATCTCCGGGTGCTCGTTCGGGCGGATGCGCCACAAGCTGGAAAAGTCGGAATCGTCACCGGCGGCGGTTCTGGGCATCTGCCGCTGTTCAAGGGCTATGTTGGCCAGGGGCTCTGCTCGGGAGTCGCCATCGGAAATGTCTTTAGCTCGCCCTCGTCGGAGCAGATCTATGAGGCCACCAAGGCCGTCGATGGCGGAGCGGGCGTGCTGTACCTTTACGGAAACTACGGCGGTGACGTCTTCAACTTTGATCTGGCTGCAGATCTCGCCGATCTCGACGGTATTCAGACCAAGACGGTGCTTGGCCGCGACGATGTGGCAAGTCAGCCAAATGAGCGGAAGCTCGATCGCCGTGGCGTCGCCGGAATCATCTTCGCGTACAAGGCAGCCGGCGCGGCTGCGGATCGTGGGGACTCACTCGATCAGGTTGCCACCATTGCCGAGGACATCGTTGAGCACACGGCAACGATGGGTGTTGGCCTCGCTCCGACGATTCTCCCGACCACAGGTCAGCCGAGCTTCGACTTGCCTGAGGGTGAAGTCGAGATCGGAATCGGCATCCACGGTGAACCAGGGATTTCGAGGGGTGCGCTCGCAACAGCCGACGAGATCGCGGAGCAGATTGTGGAGGCACTGATCACCGATCTCGGTCTCACCCAGGGCGCCCGTGTTGCCGTCCTCGTGAACGGTCTCGGAGCGACTCCACTTGAAGAGCTTTATCTGCTCTACCGCCGCGCACACCAGATCCTCACCGATCGCGGCATAGTGATCGACAAGCGGTACATCGGCGAGTACGCCACCAGCCTCGAGATGGCTGGCGCCTCGATTTCGTTGCTCGAACTGAACGACGATCGCCTCGCGCTCCTACAGGCTCCCGCGAAGTCCCCATTCTTCGAGGAGTCATAGTGGATGGCGCCGTTCTGAAGCAACGCATCTGTGATGCACTCACGGTCCTGATCGAGTCCGAAAACGAGCTTCGCGATCTCGACCAGGTACTTGGTGATGGCGACTTAGGTATCACTATCGCTGCCGGGTCGAAGGCTGTTATCGCCGCACTCGAGCAGTTGCCCGCTGATACGTCACCGCCAGACATCGCGCGGGCAAGCGCGAAGGCGTTCGCCAACGCGAACCCATCGACGATGGCGGCTCTCGTTGCCGGAGGTCTCTTGGCCGGCTCGAAGACGTGGGCTGGCGTCACGGACGTGACGGTCGCACATGCGCAGGCCTTCGTGGAAGCGGCTACGGCGGGTATCTCGCAACGCGGCAGAGCTCAGGTGGGGGACAAGACGATTGTGGACGGCCTCGATGCCGTCGCGACGGCTCTCGTGGGCGTCTCTGATGCGACAGGGGCAACAGACCGTGCGGTTGCGGCTGCGGCGGATGCCGTAGAGCGAACGCGGGGGCTCCAGTCTCAGCGTGGCCGGGCCTCGTGGTTGCAAGAACGAAGCGTCGGCCACGCCGATCCAGGATCCGTTGCGCTGGCGCGCTTCTTGGAAGCTTGGCGGGATTCTGCGAACTAGATATAAGCTTTCAGGACGCGCTGAATCTCGCTGATTGCCTCGGGGGAAGGTTCTACGTACGCCATGCGGCAGATGCCGTCGGCGACACCGAGGATGCGGTAGGCCTCCTTCATTCGTGCCATGTCGCCACCGATGATCGTGCAGACATCGTCCACGTCAGCCTGCGCCGCGTCGATCTCCGTCTGATCTCCGCTATTGGCCGCGTCAGCCAGTGCTCGGAACGGCTTCGGCGTGACCGAGGAGACGCCCGAAACCACGCCTTGCGCGCCAGCGTTACCTGCCGCAATGAGATCCTTGTCGGCACCCGTGTAAATGATGAAGTCCTCAGGGACGACCTCGCGATAGGCGGTGATCGCGTCCAGCGGAAGCTCGCTCACTTTGGTGCCCACGACCGAAGGAAGCTCGGCCAAGCGCTCCATGAGCGCCGTAGAGACCGTCACTCCGGTTCGCTTCGGGTAGACATATACGAAGAGGGGTAGGCCTTCGACCGCGTCCGAGAGCGCACGGTAGTAGTCGAACACGGCGTCTTCGGAGGCGGGCAGGTAGTAGGGCGTGATTGCCGCGAACTCTTGTGCGCCAAGCCTTCGAGCAATCCTGGTGAGGCGGACGGCCTCATAGGTGCTCGAATGCCCGACGTGCACGATCGGACGCAGATGATCCGAAAGCTCTGCCAGGTGCATTTCGACGAGTGCTTCGAACTCATCCTCGTAGACCGCAGGGAACTCGCCCGTTGTACCGAGAACGAACGCCCCCTCGTTGCCGGACTTGGCGACGTACTGTGAAATCAATCGGCTTCCGTCGAGATCGAGGCTGCCGTCACGATTGAAGCTCGTTGGGATTGCTGTGACGATATCGCGACGGGTCACGATTAGTCCTTTCCTGATTCTGTGGGGGTTTCGAGTTCAAGGTGCTTGCGTTCGACGTCTGCAACAACGTCATCGGCAAGGATGGAGTCTGCGAACGAGCCGCGCTTACCGCCCGACTTCCGCATCTTCGAGATTGCCGGCGAGATGATCGAGATAACGGCGAGGGCAAGCAGAATGATCGCAATTGGGCTGACGACTTCGAAGAACGGCTTGCTGGGAAGGATCGCGAGGGTCCGTGCAAGGTTCTGCTCGGCAAGCGGGCCCAGCAGCAGGCCGAGCACGATCGGTCCGGCGGGGACCTCGACGCGCTTGAGGATGACGCCGATTACACCCGCCACGAGCATCGTGATCACCGTGGAGAGCCGATTCGTCGTGGCGTACGTGCCGATGATGCAGAAGATGAGAATTCCACTCCAGAGGTACGGCATCGGCACGTCAAGTAGCTTCACCATCCCGCGCATGCGCATGAGGCTCAGGGCGAGAGCAAGAAGCGTAGCGAGCACCATGATAATCGCGATCGACACGACTAGATCGGGGCGATTTGAGAAGAGGCTGGGGCCAGGAGCGATACCCCAGATCATCATCGATCCGATCATGACGGCCATAACCGAATCGCCCGGGATGCCAAGTGCCATGGTCGTTGTCAATGAACCACCGAGCGTGGCACTCGATGCCGTGTCTGATGCGGCGACACCCTCAATCGAACCGCGACCGAAGCGTTCGGGATGCTTTGACACCTTTCGTGCCTGATCCCATCCGATGAGTCCCGCAATATCTCCACCAGCAGCAGGGACGAGACCCACGCCGATGCCGATGGAACCTGAGACGGCGACAGCTCGCCGCGTCTGCTTCAGCTCGTCCTTCGTGGGCAACCAGCGACCCATGCTTGAGATCGGGCGTGCGTTGCTCGCATTGTAGGTGAGGAGCTGATTGAAGAGTTCTGCGATGCCGAAGAGGCCAATGATCACGGCGATGAAGTTGACGCCTTCGACGAGTTCCAAGCTTCCGAACGTGAATCGAAGATCAGCTGTTGCCGAGTACGTTCCGACCGTACCTAGCATGAGTCCGAAGATTCCTCCAAGTATTCCCTTCATCATGGACTTAGACGAGATCCCGATCATGACCGAGATTCCGAACACAACGAGGGCGAAAAGCTCTGGAGACTTGAAGTAATCTCGCGCAAAACGCGCCACGGGTACCGCGGCGACCGAGAAGAGAATCATGGACGCAAGGATTCCGACCGTAGTCACGATGGCGGATGTTGTCAGTGCGAGACCCGCTCTGCCTTGCTTAGCCATCGGATAGCCGTCGAGCGTCGTTGCTATAGATGCAGGCGTACCTGGGGTGTTGATCAGAATAGAGGGGATTCGATCTCCAAACTGGCCCGCAACGTAGATCGTCAGTAGTACGCAGAGTCCCTGAATGGGCTCAAGAGTCAGTGTGAAACCAGCGGCGATCGCGATGGCCATCGTCATGGTGACGCCCGGGAACATTCCGACCAACAGCCCGAGGAGCAGTCCAAGCGTCATATAGATAACGGTGGAGAAGTCGAGCAGGGCGTTGACGCCCTCAATAAAGACGCTCATAGCGGCACCCTTAGAAGAATCCCGAACAGCACATAGATCAGCGCAGAGATTGACAGCGGGTAGATGATCAGGCTCTTGGGCTTACGGTGCCCGTATAGCAGCATCAGAATGAACACAAACAAGGCGGCGAGAATCGGGAACAACTTGATTCGATACCCGAACATCGCAATCGAACCGACTGACCACAGGACGATGAACAGTGCCGTAATCAA
Organism: Ruaniaceae bacterium KH17; assembly: GCA_900199505.1. Taxonomy (GTDB): domain Bacteria; phylum Actinomycetota; class Actinomycetes; order Actinomycetales; family Actinomycetaceae; genus KH17. The sequence goes on from FZQV01000002.1 coordinate 65,415, forward strand.
GCAGGTGATGAGTAGGCGCGTCAATCCGCCCGGCTGCTGCGGTTCGACGTCTGCACGTGATGACGGCTCACGCGAGATGGCGATGACGAGCAGGACCAGGGAGACAGCGATCCCAAGGATGCCGAGCAACTCGGGCCAGAATCGCGCGTCGATCTGCCCTGCGCCAGCTTCCTGCCGAAGTGGGATCCGGCGCGCCATGATGTAGTAGGCCGCAGAGAATCCCAAGGCAACAAGTGCAAGCCCGATCTCAAGCGGGCGGGAGGCATGGGAACCTTCGGATGCGGGTGCGTACTCGTGTTCAGTTTCAACTGTCATGAGGTGTCTACCTAGCTCAGTAGGGGGCGGGAGCTACACCCACGCCCCCTACTGAGTCCGTTCTAGCCCAGGAGTTCCTTGAACAGCGCGAACTGCTCGTTCACGAACTCAGTCCACTCCGCAGAATCGCGGTAGACCACGAGGTTACCCGCGTCCTTCTGGAATTGCTGGTAGCTGTCGGACTCGACGCCGGTCTTGACCGCGGCTTCAAGCGTGTCCTTGACGTCGTCGGGTAGCCCGGCCGGGCCGTAGATACCGCCCCAGCCACCGAACACGACTGCCGAGCCAACTGCCTCTTCAACGGTCGGTACGTCCGGAGCATCTGGGTGGCGCTCATCGTGCATGATTGCGAGGATCGTGACGGCGTCACCCTGCGCGAGTGCCTCACCAAGACCAGAAACCGATGCATCGACCTCGCCAGAGGCGGCTGCGGATACGGCGGTGGCGCCACCGTCATAGGCGACCGGAGTAAACGTACCGCCCACGATGTCTGCGAAACCGATTGTTGCGGCCTCCCAGATTGAGCCAGCGCCCGAGTTTGATACCGTCACGCCGCCAGCGTTTGCCTTTGCGACGAGGTCCTCAAGGGTTGTGATGCCGGAGTTCGCGCCCACCGAGATCACGCCCGGTGCGAGCATGATCTGGCCGAGCAACGTCATGTTCTCTGGCAGCACATTGGCGCCCTGCGTGGTGTTGAGCATTGCAACTTCGACGGGTGCGAAGCCGATCGTGTAGCCGTCCGGATCCGAGTCGCTCACATACTCCATTGCGATTGCGCCAGCTGCGCCAGGCATGTTCTCCGGGATCACGCTGACGCCGAGAGTGTTCTCAAGCTCCGTGGCGAGCGCGCGCGAAGACAGGTCAGATCCGCCACCAGGGTTCGCCTGAATGATGAGCCTGATGTCCTTCTCCGGGAAGGCGGAATCGGAACCGCCTCCATCCGCAGAGCACGCGCTCATGGCCAGTGCCGACGCTGCGAGAGCGGCGGTCAGGGAGAGAATTCGTTTCCTGCTGTGGGGCATCCTTGCTCCTTTGTACGAAGTCGACGGTGTTGTCGATATCTCTACCCTAGCAATGTTAACTGTCGACAGAAAGGGGTTGCGGTAACGATTCTCTATCGATCAGCGAGCTCGATCATCATTCGCGAGTAGGCACCTTCGATATGTGCGTCGAGGATCTGGGTGGCCTTCGCAAGGTCTGAGCTCCGCATCGCGGCAAAGAGGACCTCGTGATCTGCGGCAGCATCGTGCAGATCTTTGTCGTGATTGATCGTGACTTCGAGCAACGCCGTAAACGTGGGCCGGTACTGGTGCCAGGTGCGCTCGAGCCGCTGATGATCCGCGAGCCGGTAGATCTGATCGTGGAAGTCGAGATCAGCTTCGAGGAAGCGGGCGTGGTCGTCCTCCTCGGCGGCGGCGAGCATTCGCCCAACTGCGGTCCGGCATTCTTCCCACCGATCGTCATCGGCAACGTTCATTGCACGCTTCATGGCGAGCTGTTCCAGCGCCCCGCGCAACGTGTACAGCTCGGTGACGTCCTCATCGGTGAGGCCGGTGACGTAGATACCGCGTGGCTTGTGAATCTCGATGAGGGACTCAGAGTGTAGTTGGTTCAGGGCATCGCGCACAGAACCACGACTGACAGAGAACTCGTCTGCGAGCCCTTCCTCGGTGAGCCGAGTTCCATTCGTGAGATCGCCCCGGATTATCCGGTGACGCAGGATAGCCGCGATTTGCTGGCCGAGCGCGGCGGGTCGTTGCAACGTGACTGTCATGGGGCCCTCTCCTGTTGTCTGTCAACAGAATACGCCCAGAGGTCTCCGTAGACTGCTAGAAATAGGTATGGCTCAGTCGAGCCTGTCTGCATCAATGGAGGTGTCAGCTATGACCGATGTGTGCGTCGTCGGATCGTTCATGATGGATCTGATCGTTCGTTCCCCCCGATTCCCGATACCCGGCGAGACCGTTACGGGCATCTCTCTTACACCGATGCCTGGTGGCAAGGGATTTAACCAGGCAATCGCTGCGGCGCGCGCAGGGGCGAGTACCGCAATGGTTGGGTGCCTCGGTGATGACGCGTACGGCGCGGAGTTCCGCGAGTGGATGCGGCGTGAAGGTGTCGATGCTGAGGGCGTGGCGACCACTACGGTTGCAGGTTCCGGAACCGCGGTACCGATTGTTGACGACAGTGGCCAGAACGCGATCGTGATCGTTCCGCAAGCGAATCTCGAGGCCCATGCCGATACTGTGCAAGCGTCCGCCGAGAAGATCACGGGGAGCAAGTGCCTGGTGATGCAGCTGGAGATTCCCGATGACGCCAATGTTGAGGCGGCGCGGATCGCACAGGCAGCCGGTGTCCACGTTGTGCTCAATCCCGCGCCCTTCCGTGAGCTGTCCCGCGACCTACTCGAACTGGTGGACCTAGTTGTGCCCAACGAGCATGAGCTCGATCAGCTAGCTGAGTCGCTGGGGATCGTGCGGGGCGATACGGAAGAGACCGCCCGAGCGGTTCGCGACGCGATCGCCGTGGATCTCGTTGTGACGATCGGTGCCGACGGGGCCCTCGTCGTGGACTCCGAGGGTGCAACCACGCATCCAGTCCCCGACGTGAAGCCGATCAACACAGTGGGCGCAGGTGACACATTCACCGGCAACTTGGCTGCAGGGCTCGCTCGCGGCGCCTCACTGAGAGATGCAACGGAACGCGCCAACATCGCAGCCACGATCTCAGTGACACGTGTAGGGGCTGCCGCCTCCACCCCCACGAGCGACGAAGTCGACGCATTTATCAGGGAGAGCTAGCGATGCTTAAGGGAATCAACCCACTGATTGGGCCGGATCTGCTGCGGGCACTCGCTGCGATGGGACACGGCGACGAACTCGTGATTGCCGATCGGAACTTCCCCTCGCACCGAGTTGGGACGCGCGTGGTCGAGTTGCGTGGGCATGATGCGCCCACCGTTGCTGCCGCGATTCTTGAGTTGCTGCCGCTCGATCGGGCCGTTGAGCAGCCGGTTCTCCGCATGGGTACGGCCGACGGCGATACCCCACCCGTCCACGCCGAAGTGATCGCGGTTGCGACGCCGGAGCTGGCCGACGGCCAGTCTGTGGGAGAAGTCGAGCGTTTCGCGTTCTACGAGCGTGCGGCCGGCGCGTATCTCGTCGTGGTGACAGGCGAAGACCGCCCTTACGGCGACTTCATCCTGTGCAAGGGAGTCCTCTAGCGCGGCAGAATGGGGGCATGACTAAACGTGCGCTCGTTTCTGGAGCATCCACCGGTATCGGCGCGGCGACCGTCCGCGCCCTGATCGCGGACGGCTGGCAGGTCCTCGCCACCGCCCGCCGCGCCGAGCGGCTCGAAGCGCTAGCCGCCGAAACCGGATGCGAGTGGGCCGCCGCCGATCTCACCGTGCGCGAGGAGGTGGAGGCGCTCGTGACCGCCGCCGCGCAGGCCGAGTTGAACGCCGTCGTCCATGTGGCCGGGGGAGCACTCGGTGTGGATCGCGTGGAGGACGCCGATCTGGACCGCTGGCGCACCATGTACGAGCGCAACGTGATCGGCACAGTAGACCTGACCCGCCGAACTCTGCCGCTGCTGCGCGCCGCGGGTGGGGGAGATGTTGTGTTCGTGACCTCCACGGCCGGTCAGGCCACCTACCCTGGCGGCGCCGGCTACGTGGCCGCGAAGCACGCCGAGAAGCAGATCGCCACCACGCTCCGGCTGGAGCTCGGGGGCGAGCCGATCCGCGTGATCGAGATCGCGCCCGGCATGGTCAAGACCGAGGAATTCTCGCTCAACCGGCTCGGTTCGGCCGAGGCCGCCGACGACGTCTACGCGGGTGTCGAGGAACCTCTCGTTGCCGAGGACATCGCCGAGGCGATCCGCTGGAGCCTGGGCATGCCGAGCCACGTCAACGTTGACCTGATGGTGGTGCGGCCCGTGGCGCAGTCCTCGAATACGGCCGTGGCGCGGCAGCCGCTGCGCGTCAAGGGCTAGAACTGGCCAGTCAGTTTCATCATCCCGAGTGTGGTGCACGCGACCGTCAGCGAGAGGACGCCGCCGAGGGCCAGTGGTTTCAGGCCAGCGCTCCGGATTGCCCCGAGGTTCGTTGAGAGGCCGATCGCGGCGAGTGCCGTTGCGATGAGGAAGATGCTCACCTCGCGCAGGGCGGCAACCGCGAAGTCCGAGAAGACTCCGGCCGAGACGAGTGCCGCCATCACCAGGAACCCGATCAGGAACCAGGGAATGAGGCGCGAGATTGAGACCCGGCCGCCGTCGGCCCCCTCCCGCCGCGCTTCCATTGCCGCGAGACCGATCGTGATCGGGATGATCATCAACGTCCGCACCAGCTTCACAACCACCGCGAACCCAAGCGCCGCCGCGCTAAAGACGCTGGCTGCGGCCACCACCGAACTCGTGTCGTTCACCGCAGTTCCCGCGAACAGGCCGAAGGCGTGCGGCGTCATCCCCAAAGCGTGTCCCACGAAGGGGAACACCAGCACCGCGATCAGGTTGAACAGAAACACCGTCGATATCGCGTAGGAGATGCTGGCGTTGCGCGCCTTGATCACGGGCGAGACGGCCGCGATCGCGGAGGCGCCACAGATCCCAGTCCCCACTCCGATCAGAGTACGCAACTCGCGGTCGACGCCGAGCGCGCGCCCGAGCAGCCACGCCACCACGAGGCACATCGTGAGCGAGGTCAGCATGACCGGCAGCGACTCGACGCCCACCTCGACGATGCTCCGGAGCGAGAGCTGCGAGCCGAGCACGGCCACGGCGAGCTGCAGCAGAAACCTGCTCGAGTAGGTGATGCCGGGGCGGAACCGCGTGTCCGGCTTTATCACGAGTCCGACGACGACGCCGATCACCACTGCCGGGATCGCCGACCCCACAATCGGCACCACTCGGCCAATAGCGGTGGACACGAGGGCGATCACGGCGCAGAGAAACACGCCGTGCCTCACCTCGAGTGTGCGGTCGGCGATACGCCCGGGGAGCGTTGTAAGGGGAGTCAGCTGCACCGGATCAGTATGCCGCTCGTGCCCGTCCGGCGTCACGCAGGGATGAAGTGGTTGCTCTGTTGGCGCGCCAGCGGCCCGAGACACCAACAGAGCAACCACTTCGTGCCTTGGGGCGATGCGGGAGCCGGGTACTGGCGTTCGCGAGACTCGAATCGGGGCCGCCCTCCCGTACGATGGCGCCGTGACCAACTACTTCCCCGTGGCCGAGCCCGAATGGCGCACGCTCTCGCCACAACTCGTGAAGGCAAAGCTCGCGGCCCGCGCGATCGCCTTCCCGATCCTGACGGCGATCGCCACCATCCCCACCTGGATCTTCGCCGGGTGGACCTGGGGACTCGTGGTCGCCGTCGGGCTGATCGCCTTCTTCACGTGGCGGATCAGCAAGGTTCGGCCGTGGTGCGCGGCGTATCGGTTTGCCCTGCGCGAGCACGACCTCCTGGTGACCGAGGGACTGCTCCAGCGCGAGCTCGTGTCGATTCCCTACGGCCGCATCCAGACAGTCTCGGTGAATGATGGCCCGTTCGAACGGCGCTGGGGCATGGCGAACGTCTCCGTCAACACCGCATCCGACAAGGACGTGACGATCCCGGGCCTGCCCACCGACGAGGCCGCCGCGTTGCGGGACGAGTTGATCGCCCTCAGCGAGACCCACGCGATCGCGCTGTGAATATCGAGCGTCTCCACCCGTTGACCGCCGCCGCGCGTGGCGGCGTGCTGTTCCTGCTTCTCCTGTGGCGCGCGTTCCGCTCGATTGAGGTCACCGAGGACGGCGCCCTCGAGATTCCAGAACGTGGCGAACTGATCTTCATGGTGGTGCTGGCGGTCCTCTATCTGGTGGTGACCGTCGTCGGCGGCATCCTGGTGGTGCGGAACACGCGGTTCTGGCTCACCGAGGACGCCTTCCATCTCGAGCACGGCTGGGTGACCCGCGAGGCGCAGGTCATTCCGTTCCGGCGGGTCGATGGAGTGCAGGTGACGCGGCCGTTCTTCGCGCGTCTGCTGGGCCTCGCGAAGGTGCGGATCGATGCGGGAGAGGACGCCTCGATCGAGCTCTCCTATCTCAGTCATTCCCGCGCGGTGGACCTACAGGAGCGCCTCACGGCCCTGCGCCAGGCAGACGGCGCCCCGGTAGTTGCGCTTGATGGCTCAGACGGTGAAGCCGTGCCTGAGCAGCCGGGCGAGGCCCAGCAGGGAGAGGCGCAGCCGCTCGTGGCGATTGGTTCGAAGCGGCTCGGGCGGTCCCAGCTGCGCTCGTTCACCCCCGCGACGGGCCTGGTGGCGGCCGGAATCGCACTGATCGTGATTTCGGCGTCAAACCGCCCCGCACTCTTCCTGGTGCTGGCGCTGGTGGTCGTCGGTGCGGTGGCCGGATGGATCTGGAATATCGTTCAGGCGGGACGCGCCGAGGTGTGGGTCGAGGACGATCGGCTCGTCGTGAAGAAGGGGCGCTTCGATCTCGCCTCGCAATCCGTGCCGCTGCGGCGGATCGAGCAGGCCGCGATCAGTCAGCCGAGGTTGTGGCGGAAGCCCGGCTGGTATTCGCTCTCCGTGACGGCGGTAGGCGCCGGTGAGGAAAGCGGAGACACCACGGAGGTCTTGCCCGTGGCGAGCGAGGCCGAGCTGCTCTTGGTGCTCAATGCGATCTGGCCGGAGCTTAGGATCGAGGCACTGCTGACACGCAGGCTTCCCGAGCGCGCCAAGCGGCGCTACCCGTTCGATGGGCGACGACTGCTCTGGGGCTACAACGATCAGTTTGCGGCGTTACGGCGCGGTTGGTTCTCGCATAACTGGGAGATCGTTTCGCTCGCGCGTTTGCAATCCGTGGACCTCGATGCCGGGCCGATCGTGCGGCGCCTTCGCCTCACCTCGCTGAACTTGCGGGTTCCGGCCGGGATCGGCCTTGCCTATGTCCCCGGACTTGACCGGGCCGAGGCGCTCGCCGCGTTCGAAGACCTCGCGCGCGTCGCGGCGAAGGTACGCCCCTAACGGGCCACAGTGCGAAGTGGTTGCTGTGTTGGCGTGTCACGCGCCCGAGACGCCAACACAGCAACCACTTCGCGTGGCGCTGGGCGGCAGAGGCGCCACGGGTCGGCCTGGGCCGGAAGTCCGTAGTTACGCGCGGCGCATGTATGACAATTGGGGACATGGACTCGACGATGCAGACCGTTCTCGCTCGCGCATGGACCGCTCTTGTCGATGCGGCTGCCGAACCTGGCCCATTTTCGCTCGGCTACTTCGGGACGGTGGGGCTCGACGGCGCACCCCAAGTTCGGGCAGTCATCATCCGCGGCGCGGATGTGGAGGCGGGTTCGGTGGTGTTTGCGACCAACGCGAGTTCGGCCAAGGTCGCTCAACTGGAGCGCGAGCCGCGCGCAGCGCTCACGTTCTTCGACTCGGAAGCGCAGGTGCAGCTCCGGATGACCGGCGAGGCCACGGTCACGACCGACGATCACCCCGAGAATCCCTACGCAATCGTGGACCTGAGCGTGGCGAACGTGGACGTGCTGGACATGTCCGGCGAGGAGCGCCAGCGCTACGGCTTCACCCGCGACGGCGCGAACTGGGACGGCACCGCGCTCCCCGCGTAGCGCTTCGGCGCCCTCTTCCGTGTGTCTACCGTCAGGGGTAGAATCGGGTGATGGTGACGATGAATATCAAGGATCCGATGGTTCGGGAGCTCGCGATGCAACTTGCTGAGCGGCGGCACACGAGCGCAACGGGTGCGATCCGTGAGGCGTTGATCGAAACACTTCAGAGAGATAGCGCGAAGCGAACAGGGATCGCGGAGCGTCTACTCGAACTCGGTCGGGTGTCCTCGGCCAACCGCGAACCCATCCTTACAGACGATGATCTCTACGACGAGAACGGTCTTCCGCGTTGATCCTCGACACGTCCGCCATCGTGGCGATCCTCAATCTTGAAGAGGATGCTGTTCTCTACGCGCAGGCGATCGAGCAGGCTCCCCAGGTATCGATCTCGTCCGCGACTGTCCTCGAGGCGACATTGGTCCTTGGCCGATCGCGCATCGGGACGCTTCGGGAGTTCCTCGCAGAAGCATCCGCATCTGTGATTCCCGTGGACGAGGAGCACCTCGCTGTGGCCCAAGAGGGTTGGCTGAGATTCGGCCGCGGTAGCGGTTCGCAGGCGCGGCTCAACTACGGCGACTGTTTTCCTTACGCGGCCGCTTGCATTGCGGGTGAGCCGCTGCTATTCAAGGGGAACGACTTCACTCACACTGATCTTGCGAGTGCACTCAGCTAATGTCTCACCGAGTTTTTCGACCGCCGTGGCGGTGCGTTAGACTCTCCACCCAGAGGCAGTGACCCGGCAATCACCGGCGAGCCTTCCGGAAGAACGGCGCAAGCCCAGTAGAACCGGACGGGTGCGCCCGGCATAGCGCCCAACGAGAGGCCCGGCTTCGGCCAGGCAAGCGAGGTGGTACCGCGGTACACGCCAACGGCGTGGATCGTCCTTGCAGTGACGCACAAGGAGACCACCGAAGTTGAGCACTTACCCCCGCCACCGCGATTCCAAGCTCGTGTCATCGCCGTCGTTCCCGCAGATCGAGGCGGAGATCCTCGAATACTGGAAGAACGACGATACCTTCCAGGCCTCGATCGACAACCGGCCTGCTGGCGAGAACGGCGCGAATGAGTTTGTGTTCTACGATGGCCCGCCCTTCGCCAACGGCCTGCCGCACTACGGCCACCTCCTAACGGGGTACGTGAAGGATGTCGTCGGGCGGTACCAGACCCAGCAGGGCCACCGCGTGGAGCGGCGCTTCGGCTGGGACACGCACGGCCTGCCCGCCGAGCTCGAGGCCGAGCGGATCCTCGGGATCACAGACAAGTCCCAGATCGAAGAGATCGGCATCGAGGCGTTCAACGACGCCTGCCGCTCCTCGGTGATGACTTACGCCAACGAGTGGCAGCACTATGTGACCCGCCAGGCGCGCTGGGTGGACTTCGAGAACGACTACAAGACTCTCGATCTCTCCTACATGGAGTCGGTGCTGTGGGCGTTCAAGCAACTCCACAGCAAGGGCCTCGCCTACGAGGGCTACCGTGTGCTGCCGTACTGCTGGAACGATCAGACCCCGCTGTCCAACCACGAACTGAAGATGGACGACGACGTCTACCAAGACCGGCAGGACCAGACCGTCACGGTGGGCGTGCGCTTGGAGACCGGCGAGCTCGCGCTGATCTGGACCACCACTCCGTGGACGTTGCCCTCGAACTTGGCGATCGCCGTCGGGCCCGAGATCGAGTATGTGACCGTTGTTCCGGCCGACGGCGATCTGGCCGGGGAACGCGTGATCCTGGCGGCCGCGCTGCTGGAGTCCTACGCAAAGGAACTCGGCGAAGAGCCCGAGGTGGTTGCCACATTCCCGGGCAGCGAGCTCGTGGGCCGCCGCTACGCGCCAATCTTTGACTTCTTCGCCGATCGTGGCGATGACGAGGCCCCCGGGCCGCTCGCCTTCCAGGTGATCGCGGGCGACTTTGTGACCACCTCGGATGGAACCGGCATCGTGCACATGGCGCCCGCCTTCGGTGAGGATGACATGCTCGCTTGCAACGCCGTGGGGATCCGCCCCGTGGTGCCCGTGGACGAGGGCGGCAAGTTCACCGCCGAAGTCCCGGACTACCAGGGTCAGCAGGTCTTCGAGGCGAACGCGCAGATCTCGAAGGACCTGCGTGACGGCACCGGCCCGATGTCCCGCCGCCCCGAGGCCGAGCGTGCCGTGCTCGTGCGGTTCGCGAGCTACAACCACTCCTACCCGCACTGCTGGCGCTGCCGCGAGCCCCTGATCTACAAGGCTGTGAGCTCGTGGTTCGTGAAGGTCACCGATTTCCGCGAGCGCATGGTGGAGCTCAACCAGGAGATCAACTGGGTCCCCGAGCACACCAAGGACGGAATCTTCGGCAACTGGCTTGCGGGCGCCCGCGATTGGTCGATCTCACGCAACCGGTACTGGGGCAGCCCGATCCCGGTGTGGAAGTCGGACAATCCGGAATACCCGCGCGTGGATGTCTACGGCTCGCTCGCCGAGATCGAGGCGGACTTCGGCACGCTCCCGCGCAACCGTAGCGGCGAGGTGGATCTGCACCGCCCGTTCATCGACGAGCTCACCCGACCGAACCCGGATGACCCCACCGGCCAGTCCACGATGCGCCGCATCACGGACATCCTCGATGTGTGGTTCGATTCCGGCTCGATGCCCTACGCGCAGGTGCATTACCCGTTCGAGAACCAGGACTGGTTCGAGCACCACTTCCCGGGCGACTTCATCACCGAGTACATCGGCCAGACCCGCGGCTGGTTCTACCTCCTACACGTGCTCTCGACCGCGCTGTTCGACCGCCCGGCGTTCCTGAACTGCATCTCGCACGGCATCGTGCTCGGCAACGACGGCCGCAAGGCGTCGAAGTCGCTGCGCAATTACCCGGACCCGCTGGAGATGTTCGATCTTTACGGTTCGGACGCGGTGCGCTGGACCCTCATGTCCTCCCCGGTGCTGCGCGGCGGCAACCTCGTGGTGGCCGAAGAGTCGATCCGCGATGCCGCCCGCACGGTGCTGCTCCCACTGTGGAACACCTGGTACTTCCTCGCGCTCTATGCCGGCACGGTGGACGGCGGAAGGGGCTACCAGGCGCAGCTCCTGGATCTGTCCGACGGCGATCGGCTGGCCTCGCTCGAAGTGATGGACCGCTATCTCTTGGCGCGGACGCGGACCCTCGCGAACGACGTCGCCCAGCTGCTTGATGACAACGACATTCCCGCGGCCTGCCAGCGCATCCGCGATTTCCTCGACGTGGTCACAAACTGGTACGTGCGCACCCAGCGCGATCGCTTTTGGGACGAGGATCGCCGCGCCTTCGATACCCTCGCCACAGCGCTCGAGGTGCTTACTCGTGTGGCGGCGCCGCTCGCCCCGATGGTCACCGAGGAGATCTGGCGCGGGCTCACCGGCGGCCGTTCGGTGCACCTGACCGACTGGCCGGTGCTCCCGGAAACCGTGGCCGACGACGCGCTCGTGACCGCCATGGACGAGGTGCGCGCGGTGGTCTCCGCCGCGCACGGCCTGCGCAAGGCGAACAAGCTGCGCGTGCGCCTGCCGCTCAGTTCGCTACGCGTGGTGCTCGCCGATCCGGCCTCGCTCGCCGCGTTCACGGACCTGATCGCCTCCGAGGTGAACGTGAAGTCCGTGGAGCTCGCCTCCGCTGCGGAGTCCGGCCTCGCCGTGCGCCGCGAGCTCACGATCCTGCCGCGGGAACTCGATCCCGCAGTGCGCCGCTTCACCTCGCAACTCTTCGCCGCCCAGCGCTCCGGCGAGTGGGAGGAACAGGCCGACGGCGTCGCCTTCCCGGGCGTGCTCGTGGCCGGGGCCCCCGTGGTGCTCTCCCCGGGCCAGTTCGAGCTGGTGACCGCGGTGGACGCGGAAGAGGGCTCGGCGGCGGACGTTCTCGCCTCCGGCACCTTCGTGGTCCTCGACACCGTGGTGAGCGAGGAGCTCGAAGCCGAGGGCTACGCCCGGGACGTGGTGCGCTTCGTACAGGATGCCCGGAAGGACGCCGATCTGCACGTGGCGGATCGGATCGCGCTCGAGCTCACGGTGCCTGCGGATCGCCTCGCCTGGGTAGAGACCTACCGCGAGATGGTGGCGCGCGAATGCCTGATCGTGGATCTCACGATCACCGAGGGCGCGGAGCTCGCGGTCGCGTCGATCGAGGTCGCCAAGTGACCCCGCGTGATGAGCAGGGGGGCGTCGAGCAGCGGGTTGAGGCGATCTACCAGGACATCCTTACCCGGGCGCCCGAACACAAGGTGCAGCCGTCTCTGGAGAGGGTGCGCGCCGTCGTCGATCTGATGGCGAACCCGGAGAGGACGTTCCGCACGATCCACGTGGCCGGCACCAACGGCAAGACCTCGGTGACGCGCATGGCCGAGTCGCTGGTGCGCGCGCTGGGACTGCGCACGGGCCGGTTCACCTCGCCGCACCTGCATACGGTGCGGGAGCGGATCGCGATCGACGGCGAGCCGATCACCCCCGAGCGGTTCATCGCCGCGTGGGAGGACGTGGCGCCATATGTGGAGATGGTGGATGCGCAGTCGCTCGCCGAGGGCGGGCCGCGAATGTCCTTCTTCGAGGTGTTCACGGTGATGGCGTTCGCGGCCTTCGCCGACGCCCCCGTGGACGTGGCGATCATCGAGACCGGCATGGGTGGGCGCTGGGATGCCACGAACGTGGTGGACGGCGAGATCGCGGTGATCACGCCGATCGACATCGACCACACGCAGTGGCTCGGGCACACCATGAACGAGATTGCGGGGGAGAAGGCCGGCATCATCAAGCCCGGCGCTACCGTGATCGTGGCCGAGCAGAACGAGGTGGCTTCCGGCGTGCTGGCGGTCGCCGCCGCAGAGTCGGGCGCGAAGTTCGTCGAGGCGGGAGAGCAACTTGGCGTTGCCGCGCGACAGGTGGCCGTGGGCGGCCAGCTGATCGACTTGCGCACCCCGAATGCGCTGTACGCCGACATCTACCTGCCGCTCTTCGGTGCGCATCAGGCTGACAACGCGGCGCTGGCGCTGGCGGCCGTGGAGGCCCTGATCGGGCGCGGCGCGCTGCCGGGCAATGTGGTGGAGGAGGGCTTCGCCAAGGTGACGTCCCCCGGCCGTCTCGAAGTGGTACGCACTTCGCCTGCGGTAATCGTGGACGCCGGGCACAATCCGCATGGTCTCGCCGCACTCGGCCCCGCGCTCGATGAGGCGTTCACGTTCGAACGCCGGGTCGCCGTCGTCGCCTGCATGGCGGATAAGGACGCCGAGGGCATCCTCGCGGCGCTCGAGCCGTTGGTGGACGAGATCGTGGTGACCCAGATCCGATCGCCGCGCGCGATGCCAGTAGAGGATCTCGCCGAGATCGCGCGGGACATCTTCGATCCCGACGACGTCCACGTGGCACCCGTTCTCGCGGACGCGATCGATCTCGCGGCGGCGCGAGCTGAGATCGCGGACTTGCCGGCCGGCGGCGCAGGCGTGATCGTGGTGGGATCCGTGCTCCTCGCCGCAGAAGTGCGCGCTCTCTTCGGCAAGACCGATGGATAGGTTGATTGCCCACACCCCTCCCATCCGGCAGAGTTAAGGGTATGAAGAAACTCATCAACGCGGCAGCGGACGTGGTCGCCGAATCGGTGGCAGGCTTCGCCGCGGCAAACGAGCGGATTGTGCGGATATCCGCCGATCCGCTGTTTGTGACGCGCGCCGACTCACCAGTGGCGGGCAAGGTCGCCGTACTCTCCGGAGGTGGCTCCGGGCACGAGCCGATGCCGGTGGGCTTCGTAGGATACGGGATGCTCGACGCAGGCGTGCCCGGCCCCGTCTTCACCTCCCCCTCGCCCGATCCGATTGTCGCCGCCACTCGCGCGATCGATTCGGGTGCAGGGGTGATCTACCTGATCCTCAACTACACCGGCGACATCTTGAACTTCGAGATCGCCGCGGAGCTCGCCGAAATGGAGGGTATTGAGGTGGCGAGCGTCGTGGTGAACGACGATGTGGCCGTGGAGGACTCGACGTTCACAGCGGGGCGGCGCGGCGTCGCCGGGACCGTGCTCGTTTCCAAGATTGCGGGCGCCGCCGCCGAACGTGGCGATACGCTTGAAGAGGTCGCGCTGATCGCGCAACGCGTGGTGCATCACGTGCGCACCATGGGCGTGGCGCTCTCGGCGTCGGTGGTGCCGCATGTAGGCAAGCCGTCCTTCGAGCTGGACGAGAACGAGCTCGAGATTGGAATTGGCATCCACGGCGAGCCCGGCCGTTACCGGGCCGCGATGATGAGCGCGGACCAGGTGGCAGATCACTTGCTCGACGCCGTCGTCCAAGATCTGAAAATCGCGACGGGGGAGCGCGCGCTACTCTTCGTCAACGGTCTTGGTGGGACCCCGGAGTCCGAGCTGCACATCGTTTATGGGCGTGCCCGGGCGCGGCTGGAAGAGGCCGGCGTGGAGGTGATTCGCTCGCTCGTGGGTAACTTTGTAACGTCGCTCGAAATGCGCGGCTGCTCAATCACCGTGCTCCGGCTCGATGATGAAATGACCGAACTATGGGATGCGCCCGTCGATACGGCGCGGCTGCGATGGGAGATGTAGATGAGCCTGGACGTCGAATGGGGCGAGGCCTGGCTTCGGAGAACGGCCGAGGTGATCGCCGAGCACCGCATGGAGTTGATCGAACTCGACCGGGCGATCGGGGATGCCGATCACGGCGAGAACATGGACCGGGGTTTCTCCGCGGTGGTAGCGCGGCTCGCGCCCACGCCGGATCTCGCGTCCCTCCTGAAGACCGCCGCGACCACGCTGATGTCGACCGTGGGAGGGGCGGCCGGACCGCTCTACGGCACGGCGTTTCTGCGCGTTGCGCAGGCTGTGGAGGCGATCGAGGACGAACTGACCGGTTCGGTCGTTGCCGAGATGTTTCAGCAGGCGCTGACTGGCGTCCAAGCGCGCGGTAAAGCTCACGAGGGCGAGAAGACCATGGTGGACGCGCTCGCACCCGCGGCACGTTCCGCGCGCGCTGCGGCCGATGCCGGTGCCTCTGCGGCGGGCGTCTTCCGGGCGGCGGCGGAAGGCGCTGCGGCCGGATGTGAGGCCACGATTCCGATGATCGCAACCAAGGGCCGTGCCTCCTATCTGGGCGAGCGCTCGGCCGGGCATATGGATCCCGGTGCACGTTCGACCTACCTGATTCTTCAGGCCGGGGCGGACGTGGCGAAGGAGCTGGCATGAGCGTTGCACTCCTGATCGTCTCGCACTCCGCTAAGCTCGCCGAGGGCGTGGTTGAAGTAGCCAGTCAGATGGCGCAGACGGCCGAGATACGCGCCGCGGGCGGTACGGATGACGGCCGAATTGGCACCTCCTTCGACAAGATTGCGCGCGGTATCGCCTCATTACACGATCTGGGGCACGACGTGGTCGTGCTCACCGATCTCGGCTCCGCCACGATGACCGCTGATGCCGCAATCGAGTTCACCGATGGTGATTGGGTGCGGCTCGCGGACTCGCCCCTAGTGGAGGGTGCGGTGGCCGCTGCCGTGGCTGCCGGGCTTGGGAAGGATCTCGCCGAGGTCGTTGCCGCGGCCGAGTCGGCCGGGAACCCGGCGAGTGCTGAGCCTTCTGGTGGCACCACGGGTGGAGTGGAACGGACTGTCACCTTCATCAACGAGATGGGCCTGCACGCGCGCCCCGCGGCGCAGATCGCCACGCGTGCGAGCGAGTTCAAAGGCACGCTCACCATCAACGACGCCGACGCGACCTCCGTGCTTTCCCTCCTTGCACTCAACCTGACGAAGGGCTCGAGTGCCCGGCTGAACGCCGTCGGGCCGGATGCCGAGCAGGCCGTGGCGATCGTTGCCGAGATGATCGAGGGCGGCTTCGATGAAGCGTAGCTCCGCGCGGGCGATGTTCATGATGGCGACGTTGCTCTCGGAGGCATTCGTGGTGCTCTTCGCCGGAGTAGTGGCCAACGGGCTGCAGTTGGCATCGTCCCGAACCGTGTGGATCTCGACGCTCGTCCTGGTGGTGCTCGCGATCGCCGCTACGGGGCTGGCGCGGAAGCCCGCCGGAGTGTGGGCTGGGTGGCTCGTTCAGGCCGTGCTGGTGGGGATCTCGTTCGTGATCCCGCTGATGTGGGTTCTGGCGGCGGCCTTCATCGCAATCTGGATCGCCTCGCTGTACTGGGGAGCCAAGATTGACCGTGAACGCGCCGAACGGGCCGAGGCCGAAGCAGCCCTCGCCGCCGAGTAGGGCCGCAAACCCGCCATCCTGCGCGGCTGAGTCGGAGATGGGTGCTCTTCTTGGACCTGCGCCCACCTGCCGGTGGACGCTTTGACGGTCCTGCGAACACACCCGACCCCGCCTCCTTTCGTATCTCGGCCCACTTCGGGCGTTGAGTGAGGGCGAAGCCCGAATCGAAACGTGGTGAGATTGGATGGGAAAGGGAATTCAGTGAACTCAAGCTCTGCCGTCGTGATTCGTTCGGCCGTCCTCAGTGATCTGCCCGGTGTCTACCGGGTGTGCGATTGGACCTCCGATCCGGCGTTCCCGGAAGGAGTGCCCGGGCGCAATCCGGACCTGCTCGGTCATGTCTATGCTGGCCCCTACGTGGTGCACTCGCCGGAGTTGGCGGGGATCGTTGCGGACTGCGAGGGCGTGGCCGGTTACATCTTCGCCGTTGCGGATACTCGTGCATTCGCCGAGTGGTGCGAGGCGGAGTGGTATCCGACTATTCGTGAGCAGTACCCGCTCGGCTCGGGACGCGAATCGGATGGCTGGATCATCGAGCGTATCCACACTCCGGAAGAGATCCCGGACGAGATTCTCGTGCCATACCCGGCACATCTCCACATCGATCTACTGCCGCGGTTGCAGGGCAAGGGCGCCGGGCGAGCGCTGATGGAGTGGTTGTTCGAGCGGCTCCGTGAGCGCGGCGTGCCTGGTGTGCACCTCGGAGTCTCGTCCGAGAACACCAACGCGATTGCGTTCTACGAGCATATGGGCTTCAGCACGCTCGCGGCCGGTGACCGTGGCCGCCTCATGGCGATCTCGCTCTAGCTCACGGCACACGCACGCGGCGGTGTGAGGTCTCGGCTGGGAATGGCCGGAATGCTCTGCCGCTGTCTCCACTCACCGCCGTGCCAACTGGCTTGGATGCGGCACGGCCAGCTTCGCTCTCGCGTAGGGTCCGTGCCGTCCGAGGCGGGGGACTCTTGGTCCCGGCGTATAGCGCCGCTCCCGTGCCGTTCGCCGCCGTGCCCAACGGGCTCGGACGGAAGCTGCGGCAACAACCCGCCACGATCTCGCTGAGATCCGTACACCAGGCGGTGATTCTCGTGAATTAGGCCGCTCTACGACGCTCTGGTGTACGGATTTCAGCGAGAATCGTCGATACCATCGGCACGATGTCGCTCATCGTCTCGATCGTAAAACGTAGGACGGTCCACCCCGCGAGCCGGAGCAAGTTGTCGCGCTGACGGTCCCGTATGAAGCTGGTGCGCTCTCGGTGAAACTCCCACCCATCGAGTTCCACATTGAGTTTCGGGCCGGGGAACGCGATGTCGAGGAACGCGGTCTCGCTGCGGAGCTTCACGCGGTAGTTGGACTTCCATCCCGTGATGTCAGCTCTTCGGAGACGGCCGTGCGCATCGCGCTCGAGATATGACCAAGGTTCGTCCTTGGACTCCTTGAGGTACCGCTCGATGAGTTGGTTTCCTAGACGATATGGCATCAGTGAGTGAGCCCAGCGCAGTGCGGCGAGACTCGTTGCGCGGCGTCGTAGTGACTCATCGAGTGCACCAGCGCCGATTTCGCGAGCCAGATCGAGAGTACTTGCTGCAGGGTGCTGGAAACGCCCGTCTTCGCGAACCACAATCAGGTCGGGGTGGAGCAGGCTGCGAGTGAGTCTGATGCCGGGGACGTTGGCTCGTGTGTTGCGTGTGGTCACTGCATAGACGCGATCGTCCGAGTAATCGGGCCACCAGGAGACACGCGCCGCAGAACCTTGCACGAGGACCGCATTCGGGTCCCAGAGGAACAGGGCACGTGTGAGTGTCTCGAATGTGCGATCGAGCCCGTATGTGCCGGGCAACAACGGTATGAGTTCGCCGTCTCTCACGGCCCGGTCGATTTGGCCGGCGAGAGCGGGATTCTGCTTCCTGCTCACGGCTGGCGAGTTGTTGAGTTCAAGCGCAAGTTGTTCGTTCATGGATCGATGGAAGCGGACTCTTACCAATGAGGGGAAGGGCAGGTCCAGACGCCTGTGGATACAGCCCCCTCGCGCGGTGTGGATAACTGTCCCTTAGGCGATCTTGCTGGGCGCCTATCCGCGCAGTCCCGGACGCTCTCGCTGAGATCGGTACACCAGTTACCTTCAGTAGCCCCGATTTGATGGAAATCGCTGACTGGAGTACGGATCTCAGCGAGTCGCCCGAGCAGTCAAAGAACGGTGACGGCGTAGTGTTGGAGAGGCTGCGGTTTCGCGGTCTGGACGGGGGTGTCGTGCGGCGTGGGCTGATTGGCGGGGGAGGGCTCGCCGCATTGTGGCTGGCTTTCGGCTGGACGCCGTATCTTCTTGGACTCGCGGGTGGGCGGCTCGCGGCGATCGGACGGTTGATTCCTTCGCCAGCCTTTGGGAGCGTGTTCGGCAGCACGCCTGGCTGGGCCGTCCTCGCGCAGGTCCTGGCAATCATCGCCACGGTGGCCGGATTCGCCTCACTGCTTGGCCGGATGAAGCATCCCTCGTTCGCCGGTGCCTGGTTGGCCGCAATCATGACAGGCCTCGCGCTCGGCGCGGTTCTCGATATCGGAAGCTTCGTAGTGTGGCTCGATGACTTCGGGATCCAAGGCGCTGCGGGCGCCATGAACGCCGCGGTGCCAACGACGTTCTGGGCCGTTGTGGTGGGGTGGATTCCGGCGTTAGTCGCGGTCCGCGGAGCACAGCGAACCGATCCACCCGTTCGGACAGGCGTGAAGCTCGTGCTATCCACGCTCGCACTGCTGGCGCTCGTCGCATTGCCCATAGTGGATGAGATGGGCCACCAGGCTCTGCAAGAACAACTCCGCGAAGAGGCCGCGGAGGAGGCGGCGCAGGCAGATCCAGAGGGTGCCGCTTACCCTGATCCCAACGCACCGGGTGAGCCTGTGCCAACGGTGATTCCCGCCGAGGAGCCAGCCCCTCCAGGAGCTTGTGATCCGGGGAACTCGACGATCCTGGCACCCCAGCCGGATGCGTTCACGGGACATCGCCTGCAGACAATCGAGTTGCTGAACACCTCCGCGGCCCCGTGCACAGTCGAGGGCTACCCCGATGTGGCCTACGGTGATCAGAATTCCCATCTGCTTGACGTGACGACCGAACACGGTTCTCCCTTTGGAGCGCAGGATCCGGGTCCTTCTCTGATCACCCTAGAGCCATACGAGTCAGCCGTGGCGATGATCGGCTGGAGTGCAGATTCGGTGCACGGTCAGCTTGCCGCTCGGGAGCTTTGGCTCGCCGCCCGACCCGGAAATGAGCGGCTCACGTGGCCCGTCTCCTTCGACCTAATCCCCGGCTCAACCGTGCACGTGACGGCGTGGCACGAGCCTGCTCGATAGTGGCGCCGATAATCACTGGATAGAGGTCGGCACCGGTGTTAGCGTGGGAGGCGTGCTGAGCCACTGACTTCGAACGCCCACGCCCGCGGCTATGCCCGGTGGGGACATTTCCCACTCGTCAGGATCTCCATGCCAGCACATCATCTCCTTCTCGACGGCATCGCCATGTCCTTCCCCGATCGCGTGGTCTTCACGGACGTCTCGCTCACCGTTCCGCCCGGTGCGCGTGTGGCGCTTGTGGGTGAGAACGGCATCGGCAAATCCACGCTCCTGCGCATTGCGGCGGGAGAGCTCGAGCCGGATGCCGGCGCCATCGAGCGACCGGATCGAACCGGGATGCTGTGGCAGGAGTTGCCGTACCCGGAGACGGCCACGGTGACGGATGTTATCGCCGACGCCGTTGCCCCTGTCCGGCAGATCGTCGAACGCCTCGAAGAGGCGGCCGTCGGCATCGGCGAGGACCCGCGATCGGAGGGTGCCTACGCCGAGGCGCTCGAGGCCGCCGAGTTTTCCGACGCCTGGGGCCTCGACGCACGGATCCACGAGACACTTGCTGGGCTCGGCCTCTCCGATGTGGCGAGGGAGCGGGAGCTCGGCTCGATCTCGGGTGGTCAGCGCTCGCGACTCGCGCTCGCCGCACTGCTGCTTTCGCACCCCACACTGCTACTCCTCGACGAGCCCACGAACCATCTCGATGATGACGCGACCGCATTCCTCGTCCAGCAACTAGAAGAGTGGCGTGGCCCGGTGCTGATCGCGAGCCACGATCGCGCCTTCCTTGATGACATCGCAACGGGCATCATCGATCTGGACCCTGCCGCAGGTCCCTACGACTCCCCTCGCCAGGGCACGGTTTATACGGGTAGCTTCACAAACTACTTGGAGCAACGCGAGCTCGATCGCGTGCGTTGGCGCAAGCGGTATTCGGACGAGCAGGCCGAACTCAAGCGGCTCCGACACGAGGTGAAGGTGGGCGCGCGAGACGTCTTCCACACGGACAAGCCGCGAACCGAGGCGCGAGCCTCGAAGAAGTTCTACTCGGACAAGGCGGCGAAGACTGTGGGCCGGCGAGTCCGTGACGCCCGCACGCAACTCGAACGTCTGGAGAGTTCGCAGGTGCGCAAGCCGATCGAACCCCTGAGCTTTGCGGGATTCGACTCCCGGCGCCACCCGCCGGCGGGGGACACCGTGCTCGCGATCCAGTCGGCCTCCGTTGACGGGCGCCTCGCGCCCACGTCGATCGGCGTGAAGGGGCACGACCGCTGGCTTGTCACGGGCTCGAACGGCGCGGGCAAGTCAACACTCCTTCAGGTCATGGACGGCACGCTTGAGCCCGACGGCGGCCGGAGACTCGCGCGGCCCGGCCTCCACGTGGGGCGCCTGGCGCAGGACCTCGTCTGGCCGAACCTCGACCTCACGCCGCGCCAGATCCTTGACGCACTCGACCTCGATATCGGCTCGCTCGGACTCGTGCACCCGCGCGATCTGACGCGCCGCCTCGGCGATCTCTCGCTCGGTACCCAGCGCCGCCTTGCGCTCGCGCTCCTCGTCTCGAACCCGCCGGACGTGCTGCTCCTCGACGAGCCCACGAACCACCTCTCGCTTGCCCTCGCCGAGGAGCTAGAGGACGCGCTCGCCGATTACCCAGGCGCGGTGGTGGTCGCGAGTCACGACCGCTGGCTCCGCCGCCGCTGGAGCGGCCCGACTCTCGCGCTCGTAGCAAGCGATCGCTAGCCCGAATTGAAGCGAGACTCGACCCACAACGCGTCAAGCGTCGAATCCTGCTCCGAATCACGCCGCGCAACAGGTCGACATCAACCTAACCAGCGAGCACCGGGCCCACCAGCAACCATGAGCGAACTTGTGCGCTCATCCCACGTCGGACGAGGTCTTCGGGCCAAGACCTGGGATACGCAGCGCAGGGTTGGGACTGTGGGGCGGCGGCGCGGTGCGGCTGTGCTGCGCGATCTCTAATAGGATCGGCTTCATGACGTCCTCTCGTACCCTCATTTTGATCAAGCCCGACGGCGTTCGGCGCGGCTTCGTGGGCGAGGTCCTTTCGCGCTTGGAGCGCAAGGGCTACGCGCTGGACGCGCTCAAGGTCATCCCCCCGAACGTCGAGAAACTTGAGGAGCACTACGCGGAGCACGCGGGCAAGTCCTTCTTCCCGGGTGTCATCTCCTACATGAGTTCCGGCCCGATCGTGGCGATCGTCGCCAGCGGCTCCGGCGTGATCGAAGGCTTCCGTGCGCTCGCCGGTGCCACCAACCCGGCCGACGCCGCCCCGGGTACGATCCGCGGCGATTTCGCCCAGGCACCCTCGGGCGGACCCATCGAGAACCTCGTGCACGGCTCCGATTCTGCGGATTCTGCGGAGCGTGAGATCTCAATCTGGTTCCCCGAGCTATAAACTCACCACGTGCATCTGAAAACGCTGACGCTAAGGGGCTTCAAGTCCTTCGCATCGGCGACCACTCTTCACTTCGAACCCGGCGTCACCGCCGTGGTGGGCCCGAACGGCTCCGGCAAGTCCAATGTGGTGGACGCGCTCTCGTGGGTGATGGGTGAGCAGGGCGCCAAGTCGCTCCGCGGGGGCTCGATGGCGGACGTGATCTTCGCGGGTACCTCCACCCGGGCCCCGCTGGGCCGCGCCGAGGTCTCACTCACGATCGATAACTCCGACGGCGCCCTCCCCATCGCGTACACCGAGGTCACCATCACCCGCACCCTGTTCCGCGGGGGCGGGAGCGAGTACCAGATCAACGGCACCCAATGCCGCTTGCTCGACATCCAAGAACTGCTCTCGGACACCGGCATGGGCCGCGAGATGCACGTGATCGTGGGCCAGGGCCAGCTCGACGCCGTCCTGACCGCCACACCCGAGGACCGGCGCGGCTTCATTGAGGAGGCCGCCGGTATCCTCAAACACCGCCGCCGCAAGGAGAAGGCGCTGCGCAAGCTCGATTCGATGGCGGGGAATCTGCAGCGCGTCAGCGATCTGACAACCGAGATCCGCCGTCAGCTCGGCCCGCTCGCCCGTCAGGCCGATGTGGCCCGCCGCGCCGCCGTGATCCAGGCGGACGTGCGCGATTCCCGCAGCCGCCTCCTCGCCGATGACATCGTGCAAGCCCAGGCCCGCCTCGCCACCGAAACAGCGGACGAGGCCGCGCTCACCGCCCGCAAGGAGGCCGCCGAGCTGAAGCTCAACGGCCTGCGCACGCTGCTCGCCCAGGCCGAGGCCGAGGCCGCCAGTCGCGCCCCCGAACTCAAGGCGACCACCGAGACCTACTACGCCCTCGCCTCGCTGCGCGAGCGTTTCCAGTCGCTCGCCCAGGTAGCCTCCGAGCGCAGCCGTAACCTCGGCACGCCCATGCTCCCGATCGAGACCGAGGATCCTGAGGAGCTTGCCGCGCGCGCCCAGGACGTGCGAGCCGAAGAGGCCGAGCTTCGCACTGCCGCCGACGGCGCCCGGGCGGCTCTCGCTGAAGCCGAAGAGTTGCGAAAGGCCGCCGAGGCATCGGAGCGCGAGGCAGAGCACGCACTGGCGGCAGTGCACCGCGGCGTGGCAGACCGCCGGGAGGGCCTCGCCCGGCTCACCGGCCAGGTGGCAACCCGCCGCTCGCGCTTGGAAGCCGCGGAGGCCGAGCTGGAGCGTACCCGCGCCGCGGCTGCCGCCGCCCGCGCCCGCGCGGACGAGGCGGAGAGACAGTACGCCGTGCTCGAACGCGACGCCGTCGGTGCCGAAGATGGCGAAGGCCACCTCGACGCCGCCTACGAAGCCGCCGTGGACGCGCATGAGCGCGCGCAGGAAGCCCTGCGCGCCCTCACCGAACGTGAGCGTGAACGCTCGGCGCAGCGCGACACCGTGCGCGCCCGGCTCGACGCCCTCCAGATGACCGTGGAGCGCGCGGATGCCACGGCGGCACTCATGGAGCGCGGCGCTCCGGGTGTGACCGGCTACCTGCCCGAGAGCATTCATGTCACGGGCGGCTGGGATGAGGCGATCGCCTCCTGCCTCGGCCCGCTCGCCGATGCGGCAGTCGCCGCAGACACCGGCGCCGCCGTGGACGCGATTCGCGCGGCGCGTGATGACGAACTGGGCCAGGTCCGGCTCGTGATCGCAGGCGCCAACCCGGCGGCACCGAAGGCCGCCCCACAGGGGGCCGTCTGGGCCGCGGACGTGGTCGAGGCAAAGGACGCCACGGTAGGTGGAACGGTCGCAACCCTGCTCGCTGGCGTCGCACTCGTGGAGGATCTCGCCGCCGCCCGCGCGGTTGTCGAGGGGAATCCCGAACTGACCGCGGTTACGCGTACCGGCGATCTGCTCGCCAGCGGCCGCGCCATTGGTGGCGTGGAGGCCACCTCAAACGTCTTCGCCCGCCAGGCCGCAATTGACGCTGCTACCGCCGAACTCGACGCGCTCACCCTCGAGATAGAGCGCATCGGCTTCGAGACCGTCCCTGCGCGTGCCGCAGTCACCGAGACCGCCGCCGAGGTTGATGCGACTCTCGGGGCGCTCCACGAGTCGGATGCGCAGATCGCCGCCGTGGCCGAGAAGCTCGGCCAGCTCGCCTCCACGATGCGCTCCGCGCGTGGCGAGATTGAGCGCGCCGAGCCCGTGATCGAGCGACTGCTGGGGGAGTGCGAGGAGCATCGCGCCGAATTGGCAACGCTCGCCGAGCGCCTCGAGCACGCCTCGCGCGAGCCGGAGCAGGCGGAGGGGGATCTGGCCGCCGCGACCGAGACCCGAGATGCTGCGCGCGAGACTGCCCGCGAGGCCCGCCGCGCGGAGACCGATCGCCGGCTCGAACTGCGCACCTTCGAGGAACGCGCCGAGGCCCTCGCCGGCCGTGCCGCCTCTTTGGAGGCCGCTGCCGAGGCAGAGCGTGAGGCCCGACGCCGTGCCGCCGAGAAGGAAGCCCGCCGTGAGCGCGCGGCTGCCGCGGCCGCCGTCGTCCAAGATGACGCCCTGCTGGCGCTACGTGCCGCCGAGCGTTCCGTGGAACTCGCGGCAGCCGAACGGGCCGCCGCCGAGGAGGCGCGGGAGGCCCGCGATCGGTCCATCGCCGCAACGCGCGCCGAGATCCAGGAACTCGCGGACGAGGTGGCGCGGCTCACGGACGAGGCGCACCGCGACGAGATGCTCCGCGCCGAGCAGACCATGAAGCTCACTGCACTCACCGAGCGCGCCGTTGCGGAACTCGGGATCGACCCCGAGGTCCTCATCGAGGAATTCGGCCCGCACCAGCTCATCCCGCAGCAGGTGCCCGAGGGCGAGGAGCAGCCCGAGCCGCGGCCTTACGTGCGCGAGGAGCAGGAGAAGCGGCTCGCCCGCGCAGAGAAGGACCTGGTCCGCCTTGGCAAGGTGAACCCGCTCGCGCTCGAGGAGCACGCGGCCCTCGCCGAGCGCCACACGTTCCTGACCGAGCAGATGCGTGACCTGAAGAAGTCCCGCGATGACCTGCTGGGCATCGTTTCCGAGATTGACACCCGCGTGGAGGCCGTCTTCACCGAGGCCTTCGCGGACACCGCCGCGCAGTTCGAGGTGGTCTTCGACCGGCTCTTCCCCGGCGGCGAAGGCAAGCTCGTGCTCACGGACCCCGAGGACATGCTGAACACCGGCATTGAGATCGAAGCCCGCCCCGCCGGCAAGAAGGTCAAGCGGCTCTCGCTCCTCTCCGGTGGCGAACGCTCGCTCACCGCGGTAGCACTGCTCGTCTCGATCTTCAAGGCCCGCCCGAGCCCCTTCTACGTGATGGACGAGGTCGAGGCCGCGCTGGACGACGTCAACCTCTCTCGCCTCCTTGAGATCTTCAAGGAGTTGCAGGAGGATTCGCAGCTGATCGTGGTGACACACCAGAAACGCACCATGGAGATCGCAGACGCGCTCTATGGCGTCACGATGCGTGGCGATGGTGTGACCCAGGTGATCTCGCAGCGCCTGGAGTGAGTTCGCACACGATCGGGCCCAGTGTGGCGCTCCTCATAGGGGATTCCCAGGCTTCGCGACCATACTTGAATACGTGAATCCAGGTACTTATTTGCTCCTTGTTGCCGTGCTACTAGCCCTTGGCGTGTTCGTTGTCCAGCTCATGATGAACCGCCCCGACGAGGGTATGTTCGCGTGGGTTCGTGACGCCTTCACGAACAAGGAAGACGCCGATCTGGATGTTGAGCCGCTCGACGTCGGCCTTGAGCAGTTCCTCGCCGAGGCCCCAGAAGCTCCCGCAGAGCTGGACCTCGACCTCCTCGTCCGGAGGTAATCGTGGACTCCGCCGCCGCCTCTACGTTCGATCCGCTCTACATCCTGTGGATCGTCCTCGGTGTTCTCGCGATCGTCGGCATCGTTGCGCTCGTCTACTTCGCGACGCATCGCTCCTCCCGCGAGCCGCGCTCCCCGATCATCGATGCCGTCCCTGCGCGGGGAGATGAAGAGCTTCTTCCCGACGGCGACCAGGCGCCTCAGGCGGACGCGCCCACCACCACGTTGGAGCGCCCCGAGGCGCTCGATTCGCGTTGGATGCGGTTGCGCGCGCGGCTCGCCTCCTCCGGTGCAATCGGAAACGCATTGCTGAGCGTGCTTTCCCGTGGGTCGCTCACGGAGGAGGACTGGGAGGAGATCGAGGAGACCCTCCTCATGGCGGATCTCGGACTCGGCCCCACTACCGAACTGATGGACACGCTGCGCCGCGAGGCGAAGGTGCTCGACACCTCCGATCCGGCCGCCGTGCGCGCCATCCTGCGCCGCGAGCTCCTGGCGCTCGTGGACCCGGGCATGGACCGCACCCTCGACACCACCCCGGGCGTGACCGACGACGGTACCGCCCACCCCGCGACGGTGCTGGTTGTGGGCGTCAACGGCACCGGGAAGACCACCACCGTGGGCAAGCTGGCCCGCGCGCTCGTTGCCGATGACAAGACGGTGCTCCTGGGCGCCGCAGACACCTTCCGTGCCGCCGCCGCCGAGCAGCTCACCACCTGGGGTGAGCGCGTGGGCGTGCCCGTGGTGCGCTCCGACGTCGAGGGCGCCGATCCCGCATCGGTGGCGTTCGAGGCCGTCTCCCAGGGTGTCGCTCAGGGCGTCGACGTGGTCCTCGTGGACACCGCCGGACGCCTCCAGAACAAGACTGGCCTGATGGACGAACTCGGCAAGGTAGCCCGCGTGATGGGCCGCACCGCGCCCGTGCGTGAGGTGCTTCTGGTGCTCGACGCAACTACGGGTCAGAACGGGATGCGCCAGGCCCAAGTGTTTGCGGACGCCGTCGGGCTCACGGGAATCGTGTTGACCAAGCTGGACGGCTCCGCCAAGGGCGGGATTGTCGTTGCGGTGCAACGCGAACTTGGCGTCCCGGTGAAGTTCGTGGGCCTCGGTGAAGGCCCCGATGACCTCGCGCCGTTCGACGCCGAGGGCTTCGTAGACGCGCTCATCGCGTAACACGCGCGTCACACGCGCGGTGCAAACGTCACGAATCGGAAACTCTCCGGTACCCATTTCAGAAATCTCAGATCGCCATCGTTGAGGCAACCCAGTCACAGCTGGACAGCCAACGGTGGCACCCCTCGTTTCCTTCGTTGGTGGTGTCCCCACACGCCCCAATCAGGAGGTTTCGATGGAACTCGACACCGGTGTAACTGCCTGGATGTTGACGAGCGCGTCACTCGTGCTCCTCATGACTCCAGGCCTCGCCTTCTTCTACGGAGGCATGTCGCGCGCTAAGAGCGTGCTCAACATGATGATGATGTCGTTCGGCGTGATGGGCGTCGTCGGCGTGATCTATGTGCTGTGGGGCTGGTCGATGTCCTACGCCGATCAGAGCATCGGTGGTATCTTCGGCAACCCCTTCGAACAGTTCGGCCTTTCCGGAACGATTTACGACTCGTCCGGCGCCTACGTCCTCTCGGACGGCCTTCCCGTGATTGTGGATGTGGGCTTCCAGGTCACCTTCGCGATCATCACGACCGCCCTCATTTCCGGTGCGCTCGCGGAGCGCGTCAAGTTCTCCACCTGGCTCGTTTTCACGGGACTGTGGGTGACCCTCTCCTACTTCCCGATGGCCCACATGGTGTGGGGCGGCGGCCTCCTCTCGGGTGATGGCCCCTTCGCCTCGATCGCCGAGCCGGTGGACTTCGCCGGTGGCACCGTGGTGCACATTAACGCCGGTGTGGCGGCGCTCGTGCTCGCACTGGTGATCGGCAAGCGCAAGGGCTTCGGTACCGAGGCGATGCGTCCGCACAACCTGCCCTTCGTGATGCTGGGCGCGGCGCTCCTGTGGTTCGGCTGGTTCGGCTTCAACGCCGGCTCCGCCTACGGTGCGGACGGCCTGGCCGGTCTCGCCTGGGTGAACACCACCACCGCGACCGCTGCGGCGATCTGCGGCTGGTTGATCGTGGAGAAGATCCGCGACGGCCACGCCACCTCTCTCGGTGCCGCCTCGGGTATCGTCGCCGGCCTGGTTGCGATCACTCCGGCCGCCGGATCGCTCTCGCCCGTGGGTTCGATCTTCCTTGGTGTGATCGCCGGTGCACTGTGTGCGCTCGCCGTCGGGCTCAAGTTCAAGCTGGGATTCGACGACTCGCTCGACGTGGTGGGTGTGCACCTGGTGGGTGGCCTCACCGGCACCGTGCTGATCGGCTTCCTTGCGACGGATGGCGGCCTGTTCTACGGTGGCGGGATCAGCCTGCTGATCGTGCAGATCCTGATCGCCCTCGTGGCGGTGGTCTTCTCAGGCGTGATCACCTACCTGATCGCGATTGCGTTGAAGGCCACGATGGGCTGGCGCATCGACGAGGCCGATGAGGTCTCGGGTATTGACTCCGCCGAACACGGCGAGACCGCTTACGAGCCCATCGGGCGTTAAGGAGAACACGACATGAAGCTGATTACTGCAATCATCCAGCCCCACCGCCTCGATGACGTGAAGGAGGCCCTCGAGGGCGCCGGCGTGACCGGTATGACCATCTCGGAGGCGTCCGGATTCGGTCGCCAGAAGGGCCACACGGAGGTCTACCGCGGTGCTGAGTACCGTGTCGACATGGTGCCGAAGATTCGCGTGGAGATCGTGCTCGACGACTCCGCCGTTCCGGCTGCCACCGGGGCGATCGTCTCGGCCGCGAAGTCCGGCCGCATCGGTGATGGCAAGATCTGGATCTCGCCGATCGACGACGTGATCCGCGTCCGCACCGAGCAGTCGGGCAGCGAGGCACTGTGATTACGGTCCCGGCTCGGCTTGAGTCGCTGAGCCGGGACCGCCTCGCGTTGCCACTGTTGGCCGACGGGGAGGAGTACCGTCACCAGTTGGCGGACCTCGTCGATGGTGCGCTCGCAGAGCTCTTTGCGCAGGCCTGCGAGCGCACCGGCATGACTGGCGAGGGTGTTGCCCTCGCCGTGGTCGGATCTCTTGGGAGGCGCGATGCGGGCCCGGCCTCCGATCTCGATTGTGTCCTCATTCATGATGGCCGCGATGACATCGCGGATTTCGCGAACGCCCTCTGGTACCCGATCTGGGACGCGGGGCTACGGCTCGACCATTCGGTGCGCACGCTCGCAGAGTGCCGCCGGATCGCCTCGGCGGACTTGCCGGCCGCCCTCGGCATCCTCGACCTGCGGCACGTGGTTGGGGACGAGACCGTCTCGCTGCGCGCACAGAGCGCGGTGCTCGCCGATTGGCGGAAGACCGCGCGAAAGCGGCTCCCCGAACTCCTCAACTCGGTGGAGCATCGCATGGAGGCCTTTGGTGAGCTGGCCTACCTCATCGAACCCGATCTCAAGGAGGCCCGCGGTGGCCTTCGGGACGCCGTCGTGATCAATGCGCTGGTGGCAACGTGGCTCACCGAGCGCCCGCACGGCGAGCTCGACGCGGCCGTACGCACCATCCTGGACGTGCGGGATGCCTTGCACCACGTGACGGGCCGGCACGCGAATCGACTCATTCTGGCCGAGCACGACGGCGTCGCTGCCGCGGCCCGGGTGGGCGTCCACCAGGTGGCGTCCGCGGAGACGGCCTCCGATGCGTTGCTGGCGACGTTGGGCGAGGCCGCGCGGGTAGTCTCCGCGGGGCTCGATGCGACAATTCGAAACGCCAAGCGCGCGCTGAAGAGCCCCTCGCCTTCGGCCGTGCTGCGCCCGCGCATGGTGCGGGGAGTGCGGAAGGCGCCGCTACTGCGGCGGCTCGACGAAGGGCTCGTTGAGCACTCGGGGGAGATCGTCTGCGCGGCGGATGCCGTGGTGGATTTCCAGCTGCCGCTGCGCGCGGGTGCTGTTGCCGTGCGGTCCGGTCTGCCGATCTCGCCGCCGACGCTGGACAGCTTGCGCTCGGCCCCCGACATTCCCGTGCCGTGGCCGGAGCCCGCGCGGCGGGACTTCTTCGCGATTCTCGTGGGAGGAGAGCGTGTGGTACCGGTGCTCGAATCGCTCGACCTGGCTGGGTTGCTGTCGCGTTGGATGCCCGAGTGGGCTCTGGTGCGCGGGCGTCCGCAGCGCTCGCCTATTCACCGGCACACCGTGGACAGGCACCTCGTGGAGACCGTCTCGAAAGCCCGATTGCCCGTCGGTCCCGACGGCGAAGTGCTTGCCGTGGCGGCTTTGCTGCACGACATCGGCAAGGTCCCCGGAGGAGGCGACCATTCTGAGGTTGGCGCCGCAATGGTAGCGCCGATCCTGACGCGGATGGGCTGGGACCGGCACATCGAGGACGTCGAGTTCTTGGTGCGGCATCACCTGCTGCTTTCGGAGACGGCGACCAGCCGGGATCCCGAAGACCCGGCCGTGATCGCGGAGGTGGCGGGCGTCGTCGGGGATGTGCGGCGGCTGGACCTGCTCGCGGCGCTCACCTCCGCCGATGCCTCCGCAGTGGGCGGCCAAGCCTGGACCGCCTGGCGCCAAACCCTGATCACGACCCTCACTGAGAACGTACGTGCGAGCCTCCTCGGAGGCTGAGCGAGGCCGCATAGTCGCCGCCGGGCGGAATTACGCGTGATCTTGGCATTCAGTGAACGCTGAGCGTTCGCCTACTGCCAAGATCATGGCGCGCTCTGCGTCAGGCATTCTCGGGGGTTGACGGGACTGTTGGTCACCCTGCGCGAAGTCGCAGGGTCCAGGGGTGCTCCCGTAGGTTGAGCTGAGGCCGGAGACGAAATCTGGCGCGCGTGTTCATTGCGCTGGATCCGGGCGTGCTCTCGAGGCTGGGGATGATGCGGCCGATCCACGTGCAACTGTCATTGCTGGTGCGGGGGAGTGCGATTCCAGGCTGGGGATGCGAGTGCATCGGGATCTTGGCACTCAGTGAACGCTGAGCGTTCGCCTACTGCCAAGATCATGGTGCTCACGGCATCCGGCATCCTCGGGGGTGTGCGAGCTCGGCGATTCTCGTGGGTTGAGCGAGCGTAGCGAGTCGAAACCCAGTAGGTGTCGGCCGCCACAGTCCGCTTCGAGGCTCATTGCCACATTCACTCGCCTATGATCTTGCTTTACAAGTCTTGCTATACAAGGTAACTTCGGAGCATGGCCGCAGACGGTGAACGGATCGCCACGAATATCCGCAAGGGAGTGCTCGAGTACTGTGTGCTCGCGCTCCTCTCGCGCGGTGAGATGTACGGCCTGCAGCTCGCCGACGAACTCGTGGAACGCGGCCTCACCGCAAGCGAGGGCAGCCTGTATCCGCTGCTGGCGCGGATGCGTGATGCGGGCAGCGTCACCACGAGGTGGGAGTCCGCGGACTCCGGCCGAGCTCGCCGCTACTACGAGATCACGGATACAGGCCGTGAGCAGCTTGCGCTCTTCGCCGAAGTCTGGCGGGGCATGGCGCCGCAGGTGGGCGCTCTTCTCAAGGAGGAACCATGAACGAGGTTGACCGCTACCTGCAGGCGCTGGATGCGGCCCTCGCCAAGGTGCCGTTGCACTCACGGCAGGCAATTGCCGACGACGTTCGGGCGCACATCGCGGACGCGCTCGAGGAGGGCCGCGAGCCGGGGTCGGTACTCGCTGCGCTCGGCGCCCCCGAGGAGGTGGCGCGCGCGGCCCGCGAGGAGCTTGGTGAAGCGCCGGGGGAGGAGCCCATCGTGCGCGCCGATCCCGCCACGAAGGCGCAACGGCTCCTGCTCTGGGCGGCGTTGGCGATTGGGGTGGTGACAGCCGTACTGATCACCTTCCTAATGCCAATGTACGAAGGAATCTCGACGGAAACGACCGTTGACGGTGTTGAAATCACGACCACCGCAACGGCAACTCTCTTCGAGGAGATGGGGATCGCTGTCGGGCTGATTCCGCTACTTCCCGCCGCGCTCGTACTGCTGCCGCTCCTACTGCCAGAGCGGTTGCAGCGGCCCTTCGGGTGGGGTGTAGCCGCGGCGGTGACGGTCTTCAGCGTGATCGCCGGGTTTACGATCGGTGCCTTCTATCTACCCATGGCGTTCGTGCTGTGGGCGGCAATGCTCGTTCCCGTGTGGATCCGCTGCGGCCGTCACCCTCGGTCCGGACTCGCCTGGCGAGTTGCTGGCGCGCTGGCTATCGCCCTGCCGGTGGTCCTGGTCCTGGTGGCCGCGCTGGGTCGGACCGTCGAACTGGTGGCGGTGCCGTTCGGCCTCACCGCCGCCGTCGTGCTGGTGGTTGCTGTGCTCTTCGGGATGCGGCGGCCATATGCGGACGTGGTGGCTGCCGTGCTCGGGGCCGGGATGATGCTAGCGGCGGTTCTACCCGGCGATCTGCTGATGATGGCGTTCTGGTGGACCGGCGGGCTCTGGCTGACGATCGGTCTCAGCGCGATCGCGGCGAGGATCAGTGCGCCTTCTTCGGGATCAGGTGGATGATTCCGGCCTGATCGGGGGAGCCTCGAGTATTGAACACTGTACCGTTCAGGGCTTGGTGCTCAGTCCGGTGCTGTTCTGGGGAGGCTCTCCGAGGCGATGGGGATCGCCGTCAGGATGGCATCGCGGTGGTGCCGCTGGCACTCCTCGGGCCGTGAGGTAGCTTTCGCGACTCCCTTGGACGGTGGAAGGATAGGGGAGTGAACTTCGTATTCTCGGCCGACGACGTGCCCTCCCTTGAGGAACTCGTCGCACTCTACGATTCGGTCGGTTGGACCACCTACACCCGCGATCCGGAACGGTTGGCGGCAGCGGTCGGGGCATCGCTCAGGGTTGTGACCGCACGGGCCGACGGTGTCCTCGTGGGGCTCGCGCGCGCCGTCGGCGATGGGCTCACAATCGTGTACGTGCAGGACATTCTTGTTGCGCCACATCACCAGCGCGCCGGCGTGGGCCGTGGTCTCGTAACGCGTCTACTTGAGCCGTTCTCGGACGTGCGGCAGAAGGTGCTCCTGACGGACGCGGAGCCTGGGCAGCGTGCCTTCTACGAATCGCTCGGCTTCACCGAGATTCGAGACATGGAGCCGAACCTGCGCGCGTTTGTCCGCTTTGGTTAACCTCGCTCGTGGGAGCTAGTGGTTCTTCTTCGGGATCAAGTGGATGATTCCGGCCACGATCGAGCCCACGATGAAGCCGAGGATCGCCGAGAAGAACGTGTTCGCCAGCCACGCGAAGAAGCCGGACCAGAACGGCATGAAGCCGGCTACGGCTTGCTCCATGTGGTGAACGACGTCGTGCGGCAGGGCCCAGCCGAGATCGTTGATGCCGTTCAGCAGGATGTGGCCGCCCACCCACACCATCGCAGCATGACACTGAGACCGTCGAATCCATGACGTGGACAACGACGGCAGAGTAGATTGAAGAGGTGATGCAGCCATCAAGGACGGCACCCAAAGATTGGAGGAGTGTTCCAGTGAGATCAAAGAAGATCGGTTGGGGAATGGCAGTTGCAATGATCCTCGCTGTAGTCCCATCGAGCGTTGCTGCGGATGAAGGGGAGTCGGACGGCTCTGGCAAGGTTCAGTTCACGATCAGCGGGTATCTCGACGGTAATCTCACCGAGCCGGCCGACGCGAGGGAGCGAGTGTCCTCGGGATCAGACGAGTCGTACGGGGTCCATCTGTTGGAGGCGCAAGACGGTCGGACCTACGCGCTTGCAGACGTGTCTTTGACGGAAAGCGAGTATGGTCAGGCTCCGGCAATGTGGGCCGCCAGCTCAGAGTTTGTCGATCTCTCGTGGACAGCACTGCCTGGAGTTCGCGAGTACTCGATTTATCGAGAAGACCGACTGATTGAGACTGTCGCCACCACCTCATACCGCGACACTAGTTTCCGAGCTGATGACAGTCCGATCGACTACCGTGTCGAAGCGGTGCTTCCTTCGGCTGATGTCGAAGGTAGAATTTGGGGATTCCTAGTGAGTGTGCCGAGCGCGTCATCCACTGATTCCGCGAGCATGCTTGAGGATCTGGCGGAATATCGCGGGACGCTCGCCACCTATACTTCTACTGGTGTGCAGCATCAGACGTTCATCCCACAGGCGAAGATAGCGGCGCCAGGGATCGGATGTGAGTACGGCAAAGGGTACAAGTTCGGAGGCGACAACAGGTCTTTTCAGCCGGGCGGAAAATCCCGAACGCGAGTGACAGCATCCATCGATTGGACAAAGAGCGGCTCAATGACAAGTTCAAAGAAGGTTGGAGCCACCACCGTCTATAACTCGTCTGGAACGCTCGTTGCGACGAAAACGGCGTCCTCCGCCAATATGTCGGTGACGAAGCTTGGAGCGTCCACCAGCACTTCGATTGATTTGCGATACAAGGTCACTGCAGGAAACCCGTTCTGTTTAAAGGCAGTGCCTATTGACGCCGTCTTCACGATGACAGTGACACGATCGGGGAGTTGGTCGATCATTTCCGGCAATCACAAGCAGATGCCTAATCACGAACTGTATATTCACAATGGAGCGAAGTGGACGACCGCATACAAGGCGTCCTATGCGAGCGATTACTGCCTTATCGAGATGGCTTGTGAACGCGCGAACATGAGTGGTCGCGTTGGCTCATACTGATGCGAATCCTCGTCGACACTGGGCGTCGATTGCGCTCGCACTGTTGGCGGGCGGTCTGCTCTTCGTCGGCCAGGGACTCCCTTTGGCAGTTGGGCAGGCGGTCGAACGCTGGAGTACAGACATTATTGAGCCGGGTACGTATCTCGATAAGACTGCGATGGAACGATGGATGTCACTCCCATTCTGGTCAGAGTTGGTATGGCAGTGGGGAGTCGTCGTCTTTGGTGCAGTCCTCTTTGCGGGCAGTCTCGGGATACTTCGTTTGCGATGGCTGCATGTCGTCACCTTCGCATCGTTAGCTCTCGGTGGATACCTGATGCCAAGCATGATCAGTCAGGGGCTGTCTCCCGATAATGTCTACGACTTCGGTCAGGTGATCGAACGGGAAGTCATCTTCTCTCTGGCTTTCGGCTATGGCGTCGTCGCATGGGTCATCGCTGCAGGCTACATGCTCGTGGTGACGCGAGGTCACTCTACTGAGGGGGAGGGAGTCGCGACATGCGATGAAGATCAGGATTAGCGTGGCCGCTTCGGGATCAAGTGGATGATTCCGGTCACGATCGAGCCCACGATGAAGCCGAGGATCGCCGAGAAGAACGTGTTCGTCAGCCACGCGAAGAAGCCGGGCCAGAACGGCATGAAGCCGGCGACGGCTTGCTCCATGTGGTGAACGACGTCGTGCGGCCAGGCCCAGCCCAGATCCGCGATGCCGTTGAGCAGGATGTGGCCACCCACCCACACCATGGCGATTGTGCCGACCACGGAAAGCACCGTCATCACCTTGGGCATCGCGCCAACGAGGAGTGCGCCGAAGCGCCGGGAGGCGCCATTCTCGCGCCCCGCAAGGGCAAGACCGATGTCGTCGAGCTTCACGATCAGCGCCACCACGCCGTAGACGAGCGCGGTGATCAGAAGGGCGACGACGATCAGCGCGCCGAGTCGAAGCCAGATCGACTCCGCTGAGACCTCGTTGAGCGCGATCACCATGATCTCGGCCGAGAGGATGAAATCGGTCCGGACGGCGCCGCCCACGAGCGTCTTCTCCTGATCCGGTCCTCGCTCGACAGCGGGGGGCGCCTCCGCATGATGCTTTCCGGTGACGAACTCCCAGATCTTCTCGGCGCCTTCAAAGCAGAGGTAGGTGCCACCGATCATGAGCAGCGGGGTGAGTGCCCACGGTGCGAAGACGCTGAGGAGCATGACCGCCGGCAGGATGAACACGAGCTTGTTGCGGAGCGAGCCCTTGGTGATCTTCCAGATGATGGGTAGCTCGCGCGCGGGGGTGATCCCTCCCACGTAGCGTGGGGTCACGGCGGCGTCGTCGATCACCACGCCCAACGCTTTCGTGCTTGCCCGCCCCGCTGCAGCACCGACGTCGTCGATCGAGGCTGCGGCAAGCTTCGCGAGCGCCGCGATGTCGTCCAGAAGTGCCGCGAGTCCGCCTGCGATGATCGTGCCTTTCGCCGTGCCAGCGGAAGTGCTGTGCGAGATGAGTCTACGGCCTCGGCCCGCTCGAACGCCGTCGGCGTGGCGAACTGGTAGCTGTAGTGGCGTGCCAGCGGTCTGAGACGCCAACACAACTACCACAGTGGCCGACGGCGATCGGCCGGGGAGCGCGGTGAGGTCCGGGGGCGCGATACCCTAGGTAGCTGAGCCAAACCGAAGGGTAGCTAGTGTTCGCCTCACTCTCTGACCGCATTACCGCCAGCTTCAAGTCGCTGCGTGGCAAGGGACGCCTGAGCCCTGAGGACATCGCCGCGACGATCTCGGAGATCCGCCGCGCGTTGCTCGATGCCGATGTGGCCCTGCCTGCCGTTCGCGCCTTCACCGCGAAGGTGCGCGAGCGCGCTGAGGGCGCCGATCTTTCGCAGGCGCTGAACCCCGGCCAGCAGGTCATCAAGATCGTGCACGAGGAGCTCGTCGAAATCCTCGGTGGCGAGAGCCGCGATCTGAACTTCGCGAAGAACCCGCCCACCGTGATCATGCTCGCCGGTCTGCAGGGCGCCGGTAAGACCACGCTCGCCGGCAAGCTCGCCTACTGGTTGAAGGACCAGGGCCACACCCCGATTCTGGTGGCTGCGGACCTGCAGCGCCCGAACGCCGTCACGCAGCTCCAGATCGTGGGGGAGCGCGCGGGAGTCCCCGTGTGGGCACCCGAGCCGGGTAACGGCGTGGGTGATCCTGTGGTGGTTGCGCGTTCCGGTGTGGCCAATGCCCAGGCCAAGCAGCACGACGTCGTCATCGTTGACACCGCAGGCCGCCTCGGCGTGGACGCAGACATGATGGACCAGGCGATCCGGATCCGCGATGCCGTCCAGCCGGACGAGATCCTCTTCGTGCTCGACGCGATGATCGGTCAGGACGCCGTCAACACCTCGATCGCGTTCCGTGACGGCGTGGGCTTCACCGGCGTGGTGCTGACCAAGCTAGACGGCGACGCCCGCGGTGGCGCCGCCCTCTCCGTGCGCACGGTCACCGGGCAGCCGGTGCTCTTCGCCTCCACGGGTGAGGGTCTGAAGGACTTCGAGCGCTTCCACGCCGATCGCATGGCCGGCCGCATCCTCGACATGGGTGACATCCTCACCCTGATCGAGCAGGCCGAGCGCACCTTCGATCAGGAGGAGGCCGCGAAGGTCGCCGAGAAGGCGATGAGCGGCGAGCTCACGCTGGATGACTTTCTGAAGCAACTCCAGCAGATCAAGAAGATGGGCTCGATGAAGAAGATGCTCGGCATGCTACCGGGCATGGCCCAGGCGCGCGAGCAGCTCGAGAACTTCGACGAGCGCGAGGTGGACCGCGTAGAGGCGATCGTGCGCTCCATGACCCCTGCCGAGCGTGCGAACGTCAAGATCCTGAACGGGTCCCGCCGCTCCCGTATCGCCAAGGGTTCGGGTACCACGGTCACCGAGGTGAATCAGCTCGTGCAGCGATTCGAGCAGGCACAGGTCATGATGAAGCAGATGGGCGGCGGCGTTGCGGGCGGTGGCCTCGGCCGGATGCCCGGCATGGGCAAGAAGGCCAAGGGCCGCATGGCGCCGCAGCAGCCGCGAAAGAAGGGCAAGTCCGGCAATCCCGCGAAGCGCGCCCGCCAGGAGCAGGAGATGCAGCAGAAGGCCGCCGAGAAGCCGCAGGGCAGCGTCTTCGGTGTGAATCAGATTCCCGAGGACTTCGACCCCTCCACCTTTGACGCATCCGAGTTGAGCAAGTACCTGAAATAATGTTGCACCTCACCGGTCCCGTACTCGCCGATGACGGCGCCGGGTGTTGGCGCGCGCTACCCGAGGCGTGGGTGTTCGAAGGGAAGATTCTTTATTCCGAGCCCGACGGCGTCGGGCAGGGCTGGCAGGAGATCTCCGGCTGGGCGATCCCTGGGCTGGCCGATGTACACGCGCATATCGGGCTGGGTGCCGACGGCGAGGTCGACCGCGAGACCGCCGAACAGCAGGCGCTCGCGGAGGCGCGCAAGGGCGTGCTTCTCATCCGCGATGCCGGCTCGCCGCAGGACACGCGCTGGGTCCAGGGCCGCGACGATCTGCCGCGGCTGATCCGTGCGGGCCGGCACGTGGCGCGGCCC
This sequence comes from Ruaniaceae bacterium KH17, assembly GCA_900199505.1. GTDB lineage: Bacteria > Actinomycetota > Actinomycetes > Actinomycetales > Actinomycetaceae > KH17. The sequence continues at coordinate 103,407 of FZQV01000002.1, forward strand.
AAGCGATACACCCGCAACTTCGCGCGGGAGCTGGAGGACGTCAGCGATCTGCCCGAGGCGCTCGCCGAGGAGGCGCGCTCCGGCGACGGTTGGGTGAAGCTCGTGGCCGACTGGATCGATCGAGACACCGGTGTGCTCGGGCCGCTCTGGCCGGATGAGGTGCTGGTCGATGCGTTTGCGGCGGTGCACGAGAGCGGCGCGCGGGTCACGGCGCATTCCTTCTGCCGTGAGGCGATTGATGGATTGCTTGAGGCGGGAATCGACTGTATCGAGCACGGCACCGGTATGGACTCGGATCACATTTCCGAGGCGGCTCGGCGGGGGATCGCTGTGACGCCCACGATGATTCAGATCGACCGGTTCGAGGAGTTCGCCCAGCGCGGCGACGCCCGCTTTCCTGAGTACGCCGCGCAGATGCGTGCGATGTACGTGCGGCGTGAGGAGCAGTTCGCCGCATTCGTGGATGCCGGGCTCACGATCCTGCCCGGTTCCGACGCCGGGGGAGAGTTACCGCACGGCCTCGTACCCAAGGAGCTCGCGCGCTGGGTGTCGATCGGGATGCCCGCCGCCGAGGCGCTCCACCGCGGCGCGGCCCGCGCCCGCCAGTACCTTGCGACCCCTCGTCATCCTGAGCTCGACGAGGGTCTCTCGCTTCTACGTCATCTTGCGCGTAGCGAAGCGGAGTCGCAGGATCCAGGAGCGTACGTTGGATCCGCCTCAGTGCCTGGATTCTGCGATTCCGGGCTTCGCCCTCCACGCAGAATGACGAGTGACGACGAGATCGGGTGGCTGAGGGACGGCGACTCCGCCGATCTCGCCCTGTACCCCAGCGATCCGCGAGAGGACATTTCCGTGCTGGAGACGCCGTCGGCCGTGATCCTCAGGGGAGCGGTAATCGGAGGCTGAGCGGCCGGCAGCGAGACGAGACGTGGCGCGCCGAACGTCTGCGTGATCTTGGCGTCAGGTGAACGCTATGCGTTCATGGAGTGCCGAGATCAGGGTGAACCCTCTGTGCTCGACCACTCATTAGGTGTCTGTGCCGTCCCCAGCCGTAGCCGCACACCAGCGAAGGGTGCGTGAAGCCGTGGCTGACATCGCTGAACTCGTCCCCAGCTTTTCGTCGCAACCCAGCGAGAAGGTGAGAGCTTCGCGGGGGCGACCAGGTTTCGTCACTTCGACTCCCTGCGGTCGCTCAGCACGAGCAACCCACGAGAATCCAGACTTGACAGCCTCGTTGCATCTGTGGTTCATTAGTGGAGTAACGAACCATCTAAGGAGGCAAGAATGGCATTCGACGATTCGACGCCCATCTATCTCCAGATTGCTGAGCAGATTCGCACAGCGATTCTCAACGGCACACTGAAAGAAGGTGACCAAGTCATGTCCACCACCCAGTACGCCACCACGTACCGGATCAACCCGGCCACGGCCGCGAAAGGCCTGAATCTCCTCGTGGACGAGCGCCTCATCGAGAAGCGCCGCGGCCTCGGGATGTTCGTGAACGAAGGGGCGCGTGAGCGGCTCGGGAGCCAGCGCCGCGCCACCTTCTTTGACGAGGTCCTCGCGCCCGTCATCGCCGATGCCCACGCACTCGGATTCACCACCCAGCAGATCATCACTCACATTGAGGAGGCCTCATGACTCCCGCAGCAATCTCCATCCGCGACCTCAGTCACCGATTCGGCTCGAAACTCGCGGTTTTCGGTGGGCCTACCCAGGCGCTCGACGGTGTCACACTCGATATTCGCCCCGGCACCATTACCGGCCTGATCGGGCGTAACGGCGCCGGAAAGACCACGCTGGCCAGCCTCATCGCCGGTTTCCGAAAGGTCCAGCAGGGTTCGGTCTTGGTCGACGGCGTCGGCCCCTGGGAGTGTTCATCCGTCACGGAGCGGATCTGCTTCATGAGGGACACGGGCGGCATCTCCGAAGACGAGAAGACCAAGTACTCCGTGGATCTCGTCGAGCGGCTTCGGCCGAACTTCGATCGCGTCTACTTCGACCAACTCATGGACATGTTTGGCGTTCCCATGAAGGGCAAGCCGCAGGCGCTCTCGCGGGGCCAGCGCTCGTCGCTGGCGGCCTCGATTGCCCTCGCGAGCCGCTGCGATCTCACAATCATCGACGAGATCCACCTCGGCATGGACGCGGTGGCGCGGCGCAACTTCTATGACGCGCTGATGACCGATTACATCGCCAATCCACGGACGTTCGTGATCTCCAGCCACCTCCTCGATGAGATCGAGGATCAGTTGGAGGACGTGATCATCCTGCACGAGGGCCGCGTTGTCGAGTCCGGTTCGGCCGACGACGTGCGCGCCCGCCACTCCTCTCCTGACGGCGTGGCCTCACTGACCGACATCCTCGTCAACATCTCTGGAGGTGCCCAATGACTACTCCCACACCCCGCACGCAGCAATCGGTCGCAATCGGCCGCTACCTGACAACGAGTTACGTCTGGGTCCTGATCTGGGCGATCGGTATCCTCGCGGTCGCATACATCGGGTTCTCGGTTCTCAAGGTGACCTTTAGTTTCAACGATCTCAGTGGCACGTGGTTCATCGGGCCGCCCAGTGCGGTCGCCATCGTCGTTGCCTTCGTGGTGGCGATCATCAACTCCGGCTACTCGCGGGTCATGATCGGGCAGGGCGCCACACGCCGGAACATCGCAATCGGTAACCTTCTGGCCGCCGGCGTTGCGTGGATCCTGGTGATTCTGTTCCGGTTGGGTGAGGCGGCATTCGAGAGGTTCGTGCCCTCATACGAGAGCATCGAGACGCAGCTCGAGTTCGCACCCGGCGTTCCCGGCTACATCAGCCTGGCCGGCTTCGTTGCGCTCGTGCTGGTATTCGGTGCGCTGATCACGGCAACTTTCCAGCGCTGGCACTGGATCGTGGGTGTCCTCGGGCTCATCATCATCGTGCTCGTTCTGCCCGTAATCGTGGTGGCAACACCGGTACTTCAGACCGCTGTGCTGTGGCCCGGAACGCCGTGGATCGCCGCAGTGCTTACCGCCGCACTCTTCTACTGGGTGCTGCGAGGCGTCGAAGTCGACTAGCGCTTCGCGGCGTGAGCAGTCACGGAGTCGAAACATGTCGCACGGCGGTTTCGACTCCGTCACTCTGTGACTTCGCTCAACCAACGCGTGTGGGGTTTCGCGCTCGGGCCAGTTCTCTGGCAGAATCGGTAGGCGTACTCGGCCTTTCGGGAGCCTCTCACCCCGCTTGGCTCAGTCACGAGTCGCAACGCAACCCGGGTCCCCACCGGTGCGCCGCGTGACCACACCAACTCAAGGAGAAACCACACAAGTGGCAGTCAAGATTCGACTCAAGCGAATTGGCAAGATTCGCGCCCCGTTCTACCGCGTTGTCGTGATGGATTCGCGCCAGAAGCGCGATGGCCGTGCGATCGAAGAGATCGGTAAGTACCACCCCACCGAGGAGCCCTCGTTCATCGAGATCAACTCGGACCGCGCCCAGTACTGGCTCGGCGTTGGCGCACAGCCGTCCGAGCAGGTCCTCGCCCTGCTGAAGATCACGGGCGACTGGCAGAAGTACAAGGGCATCGAGGGCCAGGAGGGCACCCTCCGCACCAAGGCCGCCCCCGTGGCTGCCGAGGAGGCCATCAAGGAGGCCGACGCCGCCGCCGAGAAGGCGAAGGCAAAGGCATCTGAGGCCAAGGCTGCCGCTGCGGAAGCCGCTGCCGAAGAGGCGCCGGCCGACGACGCTGCCGCCGACGAGGCACCGGCCGAAGAGGCTGCTGCCGAGGAGGCCTGATGCTCGCGGACGCCCTTGAGCACCTCGTGCGCGGCATCGTGGATCACCCGGACGACGTCCAGGTGAGTTCGAAGTCGATGCGCGGTGGTGGCGAGATGTTGGAGGTCCGGGTTCACCCCGAGGACCTCGGCCGAGTGATCGGCCGCTCCGGGCGTACCGCGAAGGCGCTACGCACGATCATCTCGTCACTCGCGACAGGGCGCGTGCGGATCGACGTGGTTGACACGGACGGCCGCTAAGCAAAGCACCAACGAAGAGGGCCCCGGTTGGGGCCCTCTTCGCGTTACCGGGCGCCCGTTCGTTCACTCGGGCACATTAAAGGGCATCTGGGCGTTCGATCTGGCCCAGTCACCGGTTAACGGGAGCCGGGCCGTTCGATTCTTGGACATTCGGACTCCTGATAACCAGCAACCCCTGGCTGGATCGAACGTATCGATGCCCGACAATCGATTCCGCCTATCTCTGGCCGTAGACAGTGCGCGCAAGCCAGGGGCAACAATCCCACACCTCACGGCTCCGCCAATATCCCCAGCAGATCCTGACGCACGAGCGGACCCCATGACGACTCCGCGCCACGCGCTTCGCGCAAGCAACGGTGAATGAGGCGCGATACTAGTAGCTATGCAACTCGTCGTCGCCCAGATCGCCGGAGCCCATGGGCTCAAAGGCCATGTCACGCTGATGCTCCGCACGGATTCGCCGGAGCAGCGCTTCCGCCCCGGCGTCATCCTCGATACGGACTCCGAGGAGCTCCCCGAGCTCACGATCTCGGACGTCCGCGGCGCGGGCCGCTCTTGGCAGATCGCCTTCGAGGAGATCCCCGATCGTACCGCCGCCGAGGCGCTCAAGGGCGTCACGCTGATGATCGAGACGGACGAATGGCAGGACGAAGAGGACTCCTGGTACGACTCCGATCTGGAAGGGCTCGAGGCCCGGCACGTTGACGGGACTGTCTTGGGGGTCGTCAAAGACGTGGAGCACGGCCCCGCACAGGATCTACTCGTGATCCGCACCGAAAGCGGCGACGTGCGCGTACCCTTCGTGACCCAACTCGTGCCCGAGGTGAGAGCGGACGCCGTCGTGATCGATCCGCCAGGGGGACTGTTCGATGGGGAGGCCGACATTGCGAATTGACGCCATCACCATCTTTCCCGAGTACCTCGACGCGCTCCGGCTCTCGCTGATCGGTAAGGCACACGATTCCGGCGTGGTGGACCTGCGGGTCCACGATCTGCGCACCTGGGCCACGGACCGGCACCGCACCGTGGATGACGCCCCGCTTGGGGGCGGCGCCGGCATGGTGATGAAGCCGGACGTCTGGGGTACGGCACTCGATGAGCTCCTGGCCGACGGCGTTCCCGGCCGAACAATCCTGGCCATCCCGACGCCGTCGGGCCATCCGTTCACGCAGCGCACCGCCGAGGACCTTGCTTGTGCGGATCGGATCCTGATCGCGTGCGGGCGCTACGAGGGCATCGACGCGCGCGTGGCCGAGTACTACGGCGAGCAGGTCGAAGTGCTCGAGTACTCGATCGGCGACTACGTGCTCAATGGAGGAGAGGTGGCCGCGCTGGTCCTCACCGAGGCCGTGGTGCGGCTACTGCCGGGCGTGCTCGGAAACCCGGAGTCGCTCGCCGAGGAATCGCACGGCGCGGACGGCCTGCTCGAGTACCCCGTCTACACGCGCCCGGCCTCCTGGCGTGGGCTCGACGCCCCCGAGGTGCTGCTCTCCGGCAATCACGCCAAGATTTCCCGCTGGCGCCGCGACCGCGCGCTCGAGCGTACCGCCGCCCGCCGCCCGGACATGCTCGCGCATCACACGGGCCTCCATTCGGCGGACGCATTGCCCCTCTCACGCCACGGCTTGGTGCCGGGTCCGGAAGGGGCACGGGACGCCGTCGTCCGGCTGGCCATGCCCGAGGACGTGCCTGCGCTCGCCGCACTGGCGGCGGAGACCTTCCCGCTCGCCTGCCCGCCGTCGGTGGATGCGGAATCGATCGCCGCGCACATCGCCACGAACCTCAGCGAGGAGAGGTTCCTCGCATACGTCACCGATGATCGCTACGTGGTGACCGTGGGCGAGGTGGCCGGTGAGCTGGCTGGATACACGCTGTCGATTCTGCCCGGTCCCGACGGCGGCCCCGAGACTCCCGATGAGGCCGCGGCAGTCACGGCGCGGCCGGTGGCGGAGCTGTCAAAGATCTATGCGCGGGAGGCACACCACCGCACGGGGATCTCGCGCGTGCTGATGATGGACGCACTTGAGCGGCTGACCGCCGTGCGCTGGAACGGCGAGGCGCTCGCGGGTGTGTGGCTCGGTACCAACGCGAAGAACGATCGCGCCATTCGCTTCTACAAGAAGTGCGGGTTCACAAAGGCGGGCACGCGGCGGTTCCATTTGGCGGGACGTGTCGAACGCGACTATGTGTTCTACCGCCCCTACGTGGACTGAAACCCCCGAAATGTGGCAAACTGGATCGCTGGTGCGAGTCGCTCTGCCTCCGGGGAACGGCACGAACACACCAACCCACTTAGCGAATAGCGGGTGCTTGAGGCGCCCGCACGAACGCGCGCGTGACCGGGTGGCACGGGCGGAGAAGAGTAGATATGCAGAAGCTGGACCAGATCGACGCCAAGTCGCTCCGCGACGACATCCCTGAGTTCCGCGCCGGTGACACCGTCAAGGTGCACGTGAAGGTCGTTGAGGGAACTCGCTCCCGCATCCAGGTGTTCCAGGGCGTCGTGATCGCCCGCCAGGGTGGCGGCATCGGCGAAACCTTCACGGTCCGCAAGATCTCCTTCGGCGTCGGCGTGGAGCGTACCTTCCCGGTGCACTCGCCTTCGATCGATCACCTCGAGGTCGTCAGCCGCGGTGACGTGCGCCGCGCCAAGCTGTACTACCTGCGCGAGCTGCGCGGTAAGGCCGCCAAGATCAAGGAAAAGCGCGACTAATCACACTGGCCGGAGCAGTGCTCTGCGTCGTTTAGGCTAGGTGGGTGAGCGAGATGCCCCCCACCTTCCCCCCAACGGAGCCGCCTCCCCGCCACGCCAAGCCCGAGAAGAAGGGCGCGTGGCTCAGGGAGACGGCTCTTGTTGTTGCGGTGGCGCTGGCGCTTTCCGTGGTGATCAAGACCTTCTTCGCCCAGGCTTTCTATATTCCTTCCGCGTCCATGGAGAACACCCTCAACGTGGGTGATCGGATCATGGTGAACAAACTCGCCAGCGACGAGGGTGAGATCCAGCGTGGGGACATCGTGGTGTTCGTGGATCCCGGAGGCTGGCTGACGGAGAAGCCATCAGATCCCGGTCCCGTGCTAAAAGTCGTCCAGGACGTGCTCTCATTCATCGGGATTCTGCCCTCGAATGCCGGCGAGCACGTCATCAAGCGCGTGATCGGGCTCCCCGGTGACACGGTGGCGTGTTGTGGTGAGGACGGCCGGATCACGGTCAATGGTGTGGCCATCACGGAGCCATATCTCAAGCCCGGAGTGGTGCCGTCGGAGGAGCCGTTTGAGCAGGTGGTCCCCGCCGGGCATCTCTGGATGATGGGTGACAACCGTTCGAACTCGCGTGATTCGCGTTCCCACATGGGTGAGCCCGGTGGAGGTTTCGTTCCATTCGCCGACGTCGAAGGGCGGGCTTTCGTGGTGACCTGGCCCCTTGACTCGCTGGGCGGGCTGGGCGGTGGCGCAGACGCCTTCGCCGACGTCCCGTGATCACCCCCACCCGCGAGGCCGAACTCGCGTTGCTTGCCGATTTCCCGATCGTCGTCGGGATCGATGAAGTGGGGCGTGGGGCACTTGCAGGGCCCGTGTGCGTGGGCGTGGCGACGGTCACCCGGGGCACCGGGGAGTTCCCTGTGGGCTTGCGGGACTCGAAGCTGATGAGCGCTGCCACGCGCGAGGCGATCGTGCCGCAGGTGCATGGCTGGGTCTCCGCGAGCGCGCTTGGTTCGGCGAGTCCCGCCGAGATCGACGAGCTGGGGATCATCGCCGCACTGCGCCTCGCCGCCACGCGAGCGATCGCCGAGATCGGTGGCTTGCAGAGCTCGGTCGCGATCCTCGATGGTACCCACAACTGGCTCGCCGAGGACCTGTTCGGTGAGTGTCCCGTGGCCCGCGTGGACGTGCTTCCGAAGGCCGATGCACGGTGCGCCGTGGTTGCGGCCGCGAGTGTGCTTGCGAAGGTGCACCGCGATCGATACATGTGTGAGCTTCCGGATCCCGGATACGGATTCGCACAACACAAGGGCTATGGCACCGCCGAGCACGCCGCGGCGATCGTTGCGCTCGGCCCCGACGAACAGCATCGGCGCTCATGGAAGCTGCCATCAATGGCATGATGGAACCGTGAGCACTGAGGACCTCGAGAACTACGAGACGAAAGCGGAGCTGGCGCTGTACCGGGAGTATCGGGACGTCGTCGGCCTCTTTAGCTACGTGGTGGAGACCGAACGTCGCTTTTACCTGGCCAACCACGTGGATCTGAAGCCACGCAGCGCCGGGGGAGAGGTGTTCTTTGAGCTGAAGTTGCAGGACGCCTGGGTGTGGGATGTGTACCGCGCCGCGCGTTTCGTGAAGTCCGTGAGCGTGGTGACGTTCAAGGACGTCAACATCGAAGAGCTGACGAAGACCGAGATCGAACTCTGATGGAGACGCGGACTGCCGTGGTCGGTTCGGCCGTTGGTCTGCATGCCCGCCCTGCCGCCGTCTTTGTGCAAGCCGTGGCCGAGTCCGGCGTTCCTGTGACGATCCGCAAACCCGGCGGTGAACCGGTGAACGCCGCCAGCATCCTCATGGTCATGGGGCTCGGTGCCGCATGCGGGGACACCGTTGAGATCGCCGTTGATGGATCGCCCGAGATCGCCGATCAGCTCGCCGGAATCGTCGAGAGCAATCTGGATGGCTAGGACGATCCGTGGAATCGGCGTCTCCGGCGGCTTCGCCGTGGCGCCCGTGGTGCGCGTTGCCGCGCCGGTCCCGCCTCCCGATAACGAACCGGCCGCGCCAGATGCCGAAGCGCAAGTTCAGGCGGCATTCGACGCGGTCGCGAGCGAGTTGCAGACACTTGCGCAGCAGGCCGACGGCGATGCTCGGGACGTCCTCTCGGCCACCGCGTTGATGGCGGGCGATCCGGCGCTCCTGACCGCCACCCAGGACGAACTCGCCAAGGGTAAGGGCCCGGCAACGGCGATCAATGATGCGATCGCGGCGATCGCGGGACTCTTCGAGGGCATGGGCGAGTACTACGCCGATCGCGCCACCGATATTCGAGGCATCGGCGCGCGCGCCGTGGCCGCCGTGCTCGGCCGCCCCGCGCCGGGGGTGCCGGTCCTGACGAGGCCCAGCGTCGTCGTCGCGCGTGATCTGACGCCTGCCGAAACGGTGGGGATGGATCTCGTCAATGTAGCGGGAATCGTGACAATGGCCGGCGGGCGCACGGGTCATACCGCGATCCTCGCCGCCCAGTACGGGATCCCGGCCGTGGTGCAGGCCGGTGAGATCGCGGAAGTTCGGACCGGCACGGTCGTGGCCGTCGATGGCACGCGTGGCGAGATTACGGTGGAGCCATCTGAGGAGTTCATCGCGGAGCAGGTGCGGCGGCGAGCCGAACGCCAGGAACTGATCGATACCGTGGGCGGGCCGGGCGCCACACGATGTGGTCATCGGGTAGCGCTTCTCCTCAACATCGGCGACGCCGCCGATGCGCGGCTGGCGAAAGACACGGACTGTGAGGGCGTGGGCTTGTTCCGCACCGAGTTCCTCTACCTCACCGCAACGACCGCGCCGAGCGTGGAGAAGCAGGCCGCCGCCTATCGTGCAGTATTCGAGGCATTCCCGCGGGTGACGATCCGGACGCTCGATGCCGGTGCCGATAAGCCGCTGGCGTTTGCGGATCTTGGACCCGAGGACAATCCCGCGCTGGGGCGCCGGGGCCTGCGACTCTCGACGGCGCGCCCGGAACTGCTTCGCACACAACTCGCGGCGATCGCGCAGGCGGCAGAAGGCACCGACTGCTCGGTCCGCGTGATGGCACCCATGGTGGCCACCGCGGACGAGGCGGAGTGGTTCGCCCGCGCCGTTCGCACGGCCGGGCTGGAGACGGCGGGCGTGATGATCGAGGTGCCTGCGGCCGCACTTGGTGCCCGCGCGATTCTCGACGAAGTGGACTTCGGCTCACTCGGAACGAACGATCTTGCGCAGTACGTGATGGCGGCGGATCGTACGCAGGGCGTGCTCTCGGATCTGCTCGATCCGTGGCAACCCGCCGTGCTCGCCTGCGTGGAGCAGGCCTGCGAGGGTGCGCGCGCGGCGGGAAAGCCGCTCGGCGTGTGCGGTGAGTCCGCTGGCGATCCGGCACTCGCGCTGGTCCTCGTGGGGCTCGGCGTGAGTAGCCTCTCCATGGCGCCGGGCCTCCTGCCTGCGGTGCGCGCGAGCCTCGCGTTGCACACGCTCGAGCACTGCCAGAAGATGGCCGCCGCGGCCGTCTCGGCGCGCTCGGCGCAGGCCGCTCGTGAGGCGGTCTTTGCCCTTGCCGCACCTGAACTAGGACTCCTCGCCTCGTAGCGGTGAACGGGCTGGTGTAGCTCTATCCACACCGCGCGAGGGGACTGTATCCACAGGCAGTTCATTTCGCGCTTTCGCTCCCATCGCCTCAGCGCTCACGCTGTCGGCATGGGAAACATCGAGACAGGCAGACGCGGCGAGCAGATCGCCGCCGAATTCTTGCAGGAACAGGGTTTCGAGATTCTGGCGCGCAACGTCCGCTTCCCGGATGGCGAGATCGATATCGTGGCGCGAAACCCTACCGGCCCGTGGGACACAGGGCCTCCCGAGATCGCGATCGTGGAGGTCAAGACCCGCAGCTCCACGCGATTCGGAACCGGCGCCGAGGCGATCACGCCCGCGAAATATGCCCGGTTGTATGGGCTTGCGGCGCAGTGGTCGCGCGCCAACCCGGGTACTGGCAGGACGAGGGTCGACGTGATCTCGATTCTCCTTGACGGCTCCTCCTACGAACTGGAGCACATCCGTGGGGTGATGCTATGAGCCTCGGGAGAGCCCTCGCCGTCGGGCTGGTAGGGCTCAGTGCGGAGATTGTCGAGGTCGAGGCGCATCTGGGCAAGGGCGTGCCCGCTCTCTTCCTCGTTGGGCTGCCGGATGCGGCGCTCGGGGAGGCCCGTGAGCGTGTGCGGGGCGCCTTGGAGGCGTGCGGGCTCGAACTGCCGAAGCAACGGACGGTGGTGAATCTTTCTCCGGCGGACCTCCGCAAGAACGGCTCGGGCTTCGATCTGGCGATCGCCGTGGCGTTGATGTGTGCAGAGAATGCCGACGGCGCATGGCGGGCTCGGCGGGCCGTGCACATTGGGGAGTTGGGTCTCGACGGGCGAGTGCGACCGGTGCGCGGCGTGCTGCCCATGGTGGTTGCCGCCGTGGCCGCAGGACATCGCGACGTGGTGGTCAGCGCCGCGAACGAACGCGAAGCCGCGCTCGTGCCGGGCGCTCACGTGCATGCGATCGAGCACCTGAGCGAGATCCTGCGGGTATACGGCGTCGAGGTTGGAGAGGGCATCGAGTGGGAGCCGTTGGCTCTGCCGGACCAGCTTGGGTCCACGGAGTCCACCGAGGACCTGGCGGACGTGATCGGTCAGCCAGAAGCGCGCCGCGCGCTGGAGGTCGCGGCAGCGGGTGGACACCACCTCCTGATGATGGGGCCGCCCGGCGCGGGAAAGACGATGCTGGCCCGGCGGCTGCCCACGCTCCTGCCGGACCTGTCCGATCCCGACGCCGTCCAGGTCACCTCGATCCATTCGATCGCCGGGCGCTTCGCCCCAGATGGCGGTCTGATCCGGCGCCCGCCGTTCGAGGCGCCGCACCACACGGCGTCGCGGGCCGCGATCGTGGGGGGTGGCAGTGGCGTCCCCATGCCCGGCTCGGTGTCGATCGCGCACCGCGGTGTGCTGTTCCTTGACGAGGCGCCGGAGTTTCCCGCGGCGGTACTGGAGACGCTCCGGCAACCACTCGAAGGAGGCGAAATCCATCTGCACCGCGCCACCGCATCGGCGCGCTATCCCGCGCGATTCCAAATGATTCTGGCGGCGAATCCATGCCCATGTGGGGGTGCGAAGTGCCGCTGTGCGCCGATGGACGTGCGCCGCTACCGCACCAAGTTGTCGGGCCCGCTCGTGGACCGCGTCGATATCCGGATCCACGTGCCGCGGGTCACGCGAGCCATGCGGGCACTTGATGAGCGGCACGAAGGTTCGATCGCAGTGGCCGCGCGAGTGGCCGAGGCTCGCGCTCGGGCCGCCGCACGTTTCGCTGAGTTGCCCTGGAGTGTGAACGGTGATGCGCCCGGCTCGTGGTTGCGCCGCGCGCTCGTCGGCGAGGTGCGCGCCCCGCTGGAGCGGGCCGTGGACGAGGGGCGGCTCTCGATGCGGGGCGTGGACCGGGTACTCCGCGTGGCCTGGTCGATCGCCGATCTGCGTGGCGATGACGCGCTGACGATCGGCGCGGTGGGAGAAGCCCTGAGTTTGAGAGGTGGTGAGGGCGATGCCTGAGGTGACCGACGAACACGTGGCGCGGGCAACCTGGAGCCGGCTCGCCGAACCCGGCGACGTGATGACCCAGGTGGTGCTCCGGACCGTCGGTACGGTGGAGTCACTCGAGTGGTTGCGCACGGCCTCGGACGTGCCGCCAGCGCTGATCGAGCGCGTGGAGCGCTGGCGGCAACGACTGGAACTCGTGGATATCTCTCGTGAGCTCAAGGTGGCGCGGCATGTGGGAGCGCACATCGTGATCCCCGGCGATCCCGAGTGGCCGACGGCGCTCGATGATCTCGGCGACGAGGCGCCGGTGGCGCTGTGGGTCCGTGGGGAGATCCCGCCGCTGGATCGCGCGGTTGCGCTCGTGGGCGCCCGGGCAGCCACTCGCTACGGCGAACGTGTGGCGGCGGACTTCGCCGTGGGCTCCATCGATCGCGGGATCGCGGTGGTCTCGGGTGGCGCATACGGCATCGACGCCGCCGCGCACCGTGGCGCGCTTTCGGGCGAGTGCGCGGATGGAGCCACTGTGGCGGTACTCGCTGGGGGAGTGGACCGGCTCTATCCCGCCGGTAACGAAACGCTCCTGCACCGGATCATCCAGACCGGCGCGGTGATCTCCGAGCTCCCGCCCGCCGCCGCACCCACGCGGCATCGCTTCCTGGCGCGCAATCGACTGATCGCGGCGATGGCGAACGCCACCGTCGTGGTCGAGGCGTCCTTCCGCTCGGGTGCCCGCTCAACGGCGAACCATGCCAGCCGCCTGCTTCGACCTGTCGGGGCGGTCCCGGGTCCGGTGACCTCGGCGCAATCGGCCGGCTGCCACGCCATGATGCGTGAGGGCCAGGCGACCCCGGTCACGACTCCCGATGAGCTGGCCGAGCTCATCGATTCGGCTGGTGCCACGCCGATCGCCGAGCCGCTGGTCGCGAGTGGCCCGCTCGACGATCTACCCGAGGATCAGGCGCGCGTCTTCGATGCGCTGCCCGCACGGGCCGCGGCGACGATTCCCTCGATCGCCTCGGCAGCGGGGCTCACCGAATCCGAGGTGCGCGGGGCGCTCGGGCTCCTGGAGCTAGCCGGAAAGGTGCGGCGCTCGGAACACCGTTGGGGGAGAGTCCGCCCGTGATGAAATTGGCGTGAACTGGGCGGTATTGGCGCCTTCGTGTGGGTGAGACGTGAGAACCTGAAGGCATGGACATCACGCAGAGCTTGAGCGCCTACGAGGCGCATCTGCGTGACGAGCGCGGCCTCTCCGCGAACACCATCACCGCCTATACGCGGGATGTGCGGGAGCTGTTACTTTTCGTCTACGGTCCCGACGCCGATCGGGGCGAGGGAAGCGAGTTCACTCTGGCCGCGCTCCGGGCCTGGTTGGGCAGCGATCCCGATGCCGCACGCACCACGATCGCGCGGCGCGCCGCCTCCGCGCGTAGCTTCTCGACCTGGGCCACGCGCACCGGGCGCATCCCGGCAGATGTGGCCGCTCGGCTCGCCTCTCCGAAGGCCGCGTCCACCCTGCCCACCGTGCTCTCCACCGGTTCGGCAGCACGTCTCCTGGACACGGCGAAGGCCGGCGCCGAGAGCGCGATCCAGGTGCGGGACTGGGCGGCGCTGGAACTCACATACGCGGCCGGGCTCCGGATCGCCGAGGTCGTGGCGCTCGATGTGCGTAGCCTCGACCGCGAACGCCGCACCATGCGGGTTCTCGGCAAAGGCAACAAGGAGCGTGTGGTGCCGTTTGGTGCGCCCGCCGCCGAGGCGATTGATGCCTGGCTCACCCGTCGGCCAGAGCTCGCAACCGAGGAGAGTGGAGATGCGCTGTTCCTCGGCGCGCGCGGCCGCCGCGTCGATCCGCGCACGCTCCGCGATTCCCTGCACCGGCTGACGGCACAGGCCGGAGTGAAGGACCTCGCCCCGCACGGTCTGCGCCACTCGGCGGCCACGCACTTGCTGGAGGGTGGCAGCGATCTGCGCACCGTGCAGGAGTTGCTCGGGCACTCGTCCCTGCAGACCACCCAGCGCTACACCCACGTCACACCCGAGCGGCTGAAGGCGGCGTTCACTCAAGCGCATCCGCGCGCCTGAATCGAAGGAAAAATGAAGCGAATCCTCGCCCTTGCTGCCACGGCGGCGCTGAGCATCGGTGCCCTCACGGCATGTTCCGAGGAGCCGCCGGATCCGGCGCTCACGGCCGCGGCATTGGCATCCGGCCTCACCGAAGGCAGCCTCGCGACGACCACGATCACGCAGGTGCCCGATCTGGACGGTTTGCTCGGTGACATTGCCGGCCTCGAGCGGACGGTGGCGGCAGTAGCGGAGGTTGACCCCGAGGACACGAAGGCGCTCAACCTCGATCTGGAGTGGACCTGGGACGTCGATGGCCGCGAGTGGACCTACGCCACGGAGGCGCGCGCGCTGCTAAGTGATGCGAACCAGTGGGTGGTGCAGTGGGATCCCGCGATCGTGCACCCGGCGGCCACATTCGGCAGCACCTTCGAGATCACGCGCGGCTCACTGGGCGAGCGCGCGGAGATCGTCTCGGACACGGGCACAGCCCTGGTGACGGCACGAGCGGTGTATCGGATCGGGATCGACAAGACCCGCGTGACCACCGCCGCCGAGCAACGCGAATCCGCACTCGCGCTCGCCGAGGCCCTCGGTTACGACGATCCGGATGCATATGCCTCCACTGTGGGAAATGCCGGCGAGAAGGCTTTCGTCGAGGCGATCACGATCCGGCAGGAAGAGGCCGCAGCCTGGAGTGTGGACGAACTGCGCGAGATCCCCGGCGTCAACGTGGTCAGCGACGAGCGCCAGCTCGCGCCCACGGCCCGCTTTGCGCGCCCGATCCTCGGCCGCGTGGGGGAAGCCACCGAGGAGATCATCGAGGACTCGGACGGACGTGTTGCCCGCGGCGACATGGTGGGCCTCTCCGGGCTCTCCAAGATCTACGATGCGCAGCTCTCGGGCAGCCCAGCGGTCACGATCCACCTCCTCGTGAGCGATCAGCCGCAGCTGGTTTTCGAGGCCGATCCCGAGCACGGCGAGGACCTCACCGTCACGCTCAGCACACAGCTCCAGAACCTGGCCGAGGAGATCATCGGTGGCGCCGAGAGCGTCGCGGCGCTCGCAGCGATCGAGCCCTCGACCGGCCGAGTCCTGGCCGCCGCCACGAACGATCCGTGGAACGTCTCCTCGCTCGGGCAGTATGCGCCCGGCTCCACCTTCAAGGTCGCGACCAGTCTCGCGGCGCTTCGCACTGGGCTGAGCCCCGATTCGACCGTCGAATGTCCCGAAACTCTCACCGTGGACGGCAAGAGCTTCTCGAACTATCCGGGGTACTCGCACACCGGATCGATCACGCTGCGTGAGGCGCTCGCGTACTCCTGCAACACCGCGTTCATCGCCATTGCGAGCGAACTTGAGCCCGCAGACATCGCGAGTGCGGCACTGAGCCTCGGAATCGGGCAGCCGGGCCCGTGGCCGTTCGAGTACTTCTCCGGAACGGTCCCCACGGATGTCACCTCCACCGCGCACGCCGCCTCGGCAATGGGTCAAGGTGACGTACTCGTCTCGCCGCTCGCGATGGCGGGAGTCGCGGCATCCGTGGCGGCAGGCCACACCGTCACGCCGGTTCTCGTGGCCGAGGAAGGGCCCGAACTGGACTCAGCGACCGTCCCGCTGACCGAGGCCGAGGCCGCGGGACTCGCGGACATGATGGCCGCAAGCGTTGAGATCGGCACCTCGCAGGTGCTCGGTCACCTCGGCGGCGCGCACGCGAAGACCGGCACTGCCCAGTTCGGCGTGTCCGATCCGCCCGAGACAAATGCCTGGATGATTGCCTACCTGGACGATCTCGCCGTGGCGGTGTTCGTTGAGGGCGGGATCACGGGTTCGGATGTCGCCGGGCCACTGCTGGACGAGTTTCTTACCCAGGCGCAACTGCTCACTCGATAAGCGGGTAGAGCCGCACGAGCCGGTCCTCCAGCAGGCTGAGCGGGTCGATGTACTCGCGTCCAACCCGCGCCCCCCAATGCAGCCCACCGAATGGCTCATGCCCTGCCTGCAGTGTCCCGATCTCCTGCCCGACGGCGACCGCCTCCCCACGCTCGACGCTCGGCCAGACGGGCTCATAGGTGGTGCGAACGCCGTCGGCATGATCGATTGAGAGCACCGGGCGGCTCGCCACGATGCCTGCGAAGGCAACCACGCCATCGGCTGCTGCCAGCACCGGATCGCCGGGGGAGAGTGCGAGATCCACGCCCCGATGCCCGGCCGCCCAGCGCACCTCGGGACGTTCGAACGGGCGAAGCACCGCCACCTCGGCGCCGGTGGGCCACTCGTAGACGGTCCCCGTGGGCTCCTCCGGCGCGGGCACTGCCGCGAGCGGGAGTGTGGACAATGCAATTGCAATCATGAGTGTCTTCATGATGCGAGCCTCGCCTGCGGACGCGATCGCCGTCGACCAGGAGATGCGGTGCCTGTGGATACAGTCCCCTCGCGCGGTGTGGATAACGGTGCACTAGCGAGCGTGGCGGACGCCTCAGGGATCGTGGCAGGGGAGCACCCCGCGATCCGCTAAGCTAGATCCAGCAGTCGAAAGGCTGACTTCGCGCGCTCGAATACATGAGCCGAGGGGCAACGGTCTCGGGGAAACCCGTTAGCGTCCCTCGCCACGGGCGCCAGGACGGCGGAAAAACCGCCTTGCTAACCGAAACCGGGTCCCACAGGGACCCACAAGAGTGCGGCCCTGAGCCGTGCTGAAAGGACGCGCCATGGCAGTCGTCACAATGCGCCAGCTCCTCGAGAGCGGCGTCCACTTCGGGCACCAGACCCGTCGCTGGAACCCCAAGATGAAGCGCTTCATTCTCACTGAGCGCAACGGCGTCTACGTCATCGACTTGAAGAAGTCGCTCACGGAGATCGACAACGCGTACGAGTTCGTCAAGGAGACGGTCGCCCACGGCGGCACCATCCTCTTCGTCGGCACCAAGAAGCAGGCACAGGAGGCCGTGGCGTCGCAGGCGCAGCGCGTGGGCATGCCTTACGTGAACCAGCGCTGGCTCGGTGGAATGCTCACCAACTTCCAGACCGTCAACAAGCGACTCCAGCGCCTCAAGGAGCTCGAGCAGATTGACTTCGATGATGTGGCCGGCTCCGGTCACACCAAGAAGGAACTGCTCATGATGCGCCGCGAGATGGACAAGCTGAACCGTTCACTCGGCGGCATCCGCGAGATGGGTAAGGTTCCCTCGGCCGTCTGGGTCGTGGACACCAACAAGGAGCACCTCGCGATTTCCGAGTCCAAGAAGCTCGGCATCCCGGTCGTGGCGATCCTCGACACCAACTGCGACCCGGACGATGTCGATTACGGCATCCCGGGCAACGATGACGCGATTCGCGCCGTTGAGGTGCTCACCCGAGTGGTGGCCGACGCCGTCGCCGAGGGCCTCGTGGCCCGCCACAGTGGGAAGTCGGGCGAGGCCGCAGAGGCCGAGCCGCTGGCCGAGTGGGAGCGCGAGCTTCTGGGCGCCGCAGAGGTCGAGGCTGCGGCCGCGGCCGCCGCCGTTGAGGAAGAGGCGGAAGCCGTCGAGGCCGCCGAGGGAGCCGCTGATGCGGCTCCCGCCGTCGAGGCATCCAGCCCCTCCAGCCCGTCGAGCGCGTCTTCGCCCTCGGCCGCTTCCGCTGACGAGACAGAGACCACCCCGGCCAAGTAAGGCCGTACCGAGCAAAGGAACGCACATGGCGAACTACACCGCCGCTGACATTAAGGACCTGCGCAGCAAGACTGGCGCGGGCATGCTGGACGTGAAGAAGGCTCTCGACGAGGCCGATGGCGACGCCGAGAAGGCGCTCGAGATCATCCGCGTGAAGGGCCTCAAGGGCATCGCGAAGCGCGAGGACCGTGCGGCCCTCGAGGGTCTCGTGGTCGCGGACATCGCGGACAAGGACGGCCAGAAGGTCGGCACCCTGCTCGAGCTCAACTGCGAGACCGACTTCGTGGCGAAGAACGAGAAGTTCATCACGCTCGCGAACGAGGCGCTTGCGACCGCGGTCGCATCGGGCGCCAGCAACGCCGACGAGCTCGAGGCCGCTGGCTTCAACATCACCGACGCGCAGGCCGCGATCGGCGAGAAGCTTCAGGTCCGTCGCATCGGCCGCGTGGAAGGCGAGGCCATCGAGGCCTACATGCACAAGACCGCCAAGGACCTGCCCCCGCAGGTGGGCGTGCTCGTGGCCACCGACGCCGCTGGCGCCGGAGTTGCCCGCGACGTGGCGATGCACATCGCCGCCTACTCGCCGCTCTACCTCTCGCGCGAGGATGTCCCCGCGGACGTGGTCGAGAACGAGCGTCGTATCGCCGATGAGATCGCACGCAACGAGGGCAAGCCGGAGGCCGCCCTGCCGAAGATCGTGGAAGGCCGCGTGAACGGCTTCTTCAAGGAGAACGTGCTGCTCGATCAGGCGTTCGCCCGCGACCCGAAGAAGACGGTCGGCCAGATCGTGACCGAGGCTGGCGGCACCGTCACCGGTTTCGTCCGCTTCCGAGTCGGCGCCTAACACCTCATCGAATGGCCCCAGCCGCGCAAGCGCTGGGGCCATTCGCCTAACCTCCGCCCCCGAACGAACAGGAAGAAACATGGCTCGACGCGTCCTTCTCAAGCTCTCCGGCGAAGTGTTTGGTGGCGGCAAAATAGGGCTGGACCCCAACGTTGTCTCCTCCGTGGCCGCAGAGATCGCCTCCGCTCAGGCCCAGGGTGTGGAGATCGCCGTCGTGGTGGGTGGCGGGAACTTCTTCCGCGGCGCCGAACTCTCCCAGCGCGGGCTGGATCGCTCCCGAGCCGACTATATGGGGATGCTCGGCACCGTGATCAACGCGCTGGCGTTGCAGGACTTCCTCGAGCAGGCGGGGGTGCGCACCCGCGTGCAGACGGCGATCGCCATGGGTCAGGTGGCCGAACCGTACATCCCACTCCGCGCCATCCGGCACCTGGAGAAGGGCCGCGTGGTGGTCTTTGGCGCGGGCGCCGGAATGCCGTTCTTCTCGACGGACACCGTCTCCGCGCAACGCGCACTCGAGACGCACTGCGATGAGGTGCTGGTCGGCAAGAATGGGGTGGACGGCGTCTACTCGGATGATCCGCGCAGGAACCCGGACGCGGTGAAGCTCGACCACGTGACATATGAAGACGCCCTCCAGCAGGGCCTCAAGGTCGTGGACGCGGCCGCGTTCTCACTGTGCCAGGAGAACGGCCTAAGCATGCGCGTGTTCGGAATGAGCACGCCGGGGAACGTCACGAGGGCGCTCATCGGTGAGAAGATTGGAACACTCGTTACATCAGCCACGAAGGAGAAGTGATGACTGAGGAAACCCTCCTCGACGCCGAGGAGAAGATGGAGAAGGCCGTTGCCTTCGCCCGAACGGAGTTCTCAAACATCCGGACCGGACGCGCCAATGCGGCGATGTTCAACAAGATTCTGGTGGACTACTACGGTGCACCGACGCCGTTGCAGCAGCTCGCCTCGTTCAACATTCCCGAGGCCCGCACCATCCTGATCAACCCCTTTGATCGTGGCGCCACGAATGAGATCGTCAAGGCGATCCGCGATTCGGATCTCGGTGTGAATCCCACGGACGATGGCTCACACATCCGCGTTGTACTGCCCGTTCTCACCGAAGAGCGCCGCAAGGAGTATGTGAAGCTCGCTCGCATCAAGGCCGAGGAAGCGCGCGTGACCATTCGGTCTGTGCGCCACAAGGCGAAGGATGAACTCGAGCGCATGAAGAAGGATGGCGACGAGGGCGAGGACGCCGTTGTGCGCGCGGAGAAGGAGTTGGACGCGCTCACCAAGCAGTATGGCGAGCTCGTCGATGAGGTGCTCTCCGCGAAGGAGAAGGAGCTCCTCGAGCTCTGATGACTGAAGCAGCCCCGCCGATCGCGTCCCGCGCCGGCCGTAATCTGCCGGCCGCGATCGCAACCGGCGTGACATTGCTTGCCATCGTTGCGCTGTCGCTTGCCTTCAATCCGGTTGCGTTTGTGGGCGTGGCGATCGTTGCCTGCCTGATCGGGATTTGGGAGCTGGCACGCGCCTTCACCGCGCGCGGACTAGACGTACCCGTGTTGCCCGTGTGGGTGGGCGCGATCGGAATCCTCGTGAACGCGTGGGTACTCGGCGCCTCCGGCATGGTCATCGCGCTGGTGTTGACGGCGGCGACCGTGTTTGTGTGGCGTGTGCTCGACGGCGGTGGGCCTGGTGCCGTACAGGATGCGGCGGCGGGCATCTTCGTGGCCACGTATATCCCGTTTCTGGCCGGGTTCGCGGTGCTGATGGCGCATGAGCATAACGGAGCGGCGTTGGTGGCCACGTTCATCCTGCTCGTGGTTGGCAATGACACGGGCGGCTACGTCGTGGGCGTGTTGTTTGGGAAGCACCCTATCGCGCCGTCGATTAGCCCCAAGAAGTCGTGGGAAGGCGCCGTCGGATCCTTCCTGCTGACCACTGCTGTGGCCGCAGTGGCGATGCACCTGTGGATGGATATTCCGCTCTGGTGGGCGCCAATTCTCGGTGTGTTCATCGTGATCACCGCGACCACCGGGGATTTCGCCGAGTCGCTCCTGAAGCGCGATCTGGGGATCAAAGACTTCGGCATAATCCTTCCCGGCCACGGCGGCATGATGGACCGACTCGATTCGCTTCTGCTGACGGCGCCCGCCGCCTGGCTGGTATTCACGGTGGGGGTGCGATGACCGAGTTCGTTCCCGTCGAGTCGCTCGACCCCGCGAAGCGGCTTCCGTTGCAGTTCACGGCGAAGCGCCGCGGCAAAGCGCCGCGGCATCTTGCGGATCTCGCACTGGCTGAGCGGCGTGAACTCGTTGCCGAGGCCGGCCTGCCGGCGTTTCGTGCGGAGCAGCTCTCACGGCACTACTTTGCGCATCTCACGCGCGATCCGGATGCAATGACGGATCTGCCCGCGGCCCAACGTGAGTCGCTGTCGGACCTACTCCTGCCGGAGCTCGTGCGTGAGGTGACCGCCCTCGAAGCGGACGACGGTGCCACGATTAAGACCCTCTGGGAGCTGTTCGACGGTTCCCGCGTGGAGTCCGTGCTGATGGCCTACCCGGGCCGTAACACGGTCTGCATCTCCTCCGAAGTGGGCTGCGGAATGGCCTGCCCGTTCTGCGCCACCGGCCAGATGGGGTTAACTCGGAATCTCTCCACGGCCGAGATCGTGGAACAGGTGCGGCTGGCGGCAGCGGCTTGTGCGGATGGCACGCTTACTGGTGAACCAACGCGGCTCTCGAACATCGTGTTCATGGGAATGGGCGAACCACTCGCGAACTTCAAAGCCGTGATGGACGCCGTCCGCCGTCTCACCGATCCCGCACCGGAAGGTTTCGGCATCTCGGCGCGCTCCGTGGTGGTCTCCACCGTTGGCTTGGTTCCGGCGATCCGGAAGCTCCAGGCCGCCGGGATACCGGTGACGCTCGCGGTGTCCCTCCACGCTCCCGATGACGAACTGCGGGACAACCTGATCCCGATCAACTCGCGCTGGAAGGTGGGGGAGCTACTCGACGCCGCCCACGACTACTTCGAGGCCACTGGTCGCCGTGTCTCGATCGAGTACGCGCTGATCAAGGACATCAACGATCAGGCCTGGCGCGCGGATCTCCTGGCGCGCGAGCTCAACACGCGTGGCCGTGGCTGGGCGCACGTGAATCCGATTCCGCTCAACCCCACTCCCGGCTCGATGTGGACGGCTTCTGAGCCCGAAGTTGAGAGAAAGTTCGTCGAGACGCTGCGTGCTGCGGGAATTCGCACCACAGTGCGCGATACTCGTGGAAGTGATATCGATGGTGCGTGCGGTCAGTTGGCCGCCGCGGTTCTCACGGAAGGACGACGATGACAAACGTGTTCCCACGCGTCGGACGCTGGCATCGTGGCTACCACACCGAGCAGGTGGACGAGTTCTTCGACACCGCTCGGACCGGGTACGAGAACGATGAACTCGACGACGAAACCGTGCGGGCGGCGGCCTTCGACATGGTCGTGGATGGCTACCAGACCGCCGCCGTCGACGCGGCCATCGATCGACTCGAGGCCGCTGTGGTGCGCCGCAAGCGCGCCAGCCACGTGGCCGCCACGAGCGAAGAATCCTGGATGTCCCAGGCCGTACAGCGCGCCACTACGCTCTACCCGCGGCTGCAGCGTCCCGCCGGCGAGCGCTTCGCGGACGCGCGCGGCGTGGGCTATGCCAAGGATGACGTCGATGCGCTGTGTGAGAACCTGATCGACTACTTCGAGTCCGGCTCCGGCATCAGTTCGCAGCAGATCCGGCTGACCACTTTCGAGCTTGCGCGCGGCGAGAATGCCTATGATGAGGCCGTTGTGGATGCCTTCCTTGACCGTGCGGTCGAGGTGCTGCTGGCGGTCGAATGAGTCTGATTCTCCTCGGATCGACGGGGTCGATTGGGGTCCAGTCGCTCGACGTCGCTCGGCACGAAGGCATCGAGGTGATGGGGCTCGCCGCGGCGGGCAGTCGCATCGACCTGCTCGCCGAGCAGATCATCGAGTTTCATCCCGACGCCGTTGCGGTCGCCACCGCGGAGGCGGCCACGAACCTGCGTGCGGCCTTAGGCACAGCAGCGTCCGGCCTCGAGATTCTTGCGGGCCCGGACGCCGCCACCGAGCTCGCGGCGCGCGGCAACGATGCGTGTCAGGTCCTGAACGGCATGACCGGCGCGATCGGGCTGCGGCCCACCCTCGCGGCGTTGGACTCGGGCGCCCGACTGGCACTCGCCAACAAGGAATCGCTGGTGGTAGGTGCCGATCTGGTGACTCGGCACATGCGGCGTGACGGTCAGATCCTGCCGGTCGATTCCGAGCATTCGGCGATTTTCCAGGCGCTCGAATCGGGCCACCATGGACGCGGCCTCACCTGCTCGACGCGCGATGGCGCGAGCGAGGTGGAGCGGATCATCGTGACGGCCTCCGGCGGTCCGTTCCGCGGCCGGACCCGTGCCGAACTCGCCGAGGTAACGCCCGCGCAGGCCCTCAAGCACCCGAACTGGGAGATGGGTCCCGTGATCACGATCAACTCCTCGACCCTCATGAACAAGGCGCTTGAGGTGATCGAGGCGCATGTGCTCTATGACGTCGAGACGGTGGACGTGACCGTGCACCCGCAGTCGATGATTCACTCCCTGGTCGAGTTCGTGGATGGCTCCACGATCGCGCAGGTCTCGCCGCCGGACATGCGACTGCCGATCGCGCTCGCCCTGACCTGGCCGCGCCGGAGCTACCCTGCTCCGCACGTGGACTGGACCCAGAGCCATACGTGGACCTTCGAGCCCGTCGATTCGGAGACGTTCCCGGCGATCGAGTTGGCGCGTGCAGCCTACGCTGCCTCCGCCACGCACACCGCCGTCATGAACGCCGCGAACGAGGAGTGTGTGGACGCCTTCCTGAGCGGTCGCCTCGGCTACCTCGGCATCGTGGACACGGTGGCCGCCGTCGTCGAAGAACACGAGGGTATTCCGCGCGGCCAGGTGACGCTCGAGGCGCTCGATGACGTCCAGGCGTGGGCACGGGCCCGGGCGCACGAACTGATGGGACGCGCATGAGTTTTGCCGTTGGAATCATCATCCTTCTGCTCGGGGTGGTGCTCTCGATCGGACTGCACGAGATCGGGCACATGCTTCCGGCCAAGTTGTGTGGCGTGAAGGTCCCCGAGTACTCGATCGGCTTTGGCCCCACGCTGTGGAAGACCAGGCGCGGCGAGACCACCTACTTCGTGAAGGCGATCCCGCTCGGCGGGTACGTCCGCATGGCCGGGATGTTGCCCCCAGCAAAGGGCGTGCCCGAACGAGACGCGAACGGCTACCTCTCGTGGGCCGAGGAGGCTCGCGAGGATGCACGTAAGGACATCGGTCCGGGCGAGGAGCACCGAGCGTTCAGCGCGCTAGCGGCGTGGAAGAAGCTGATCATCATGTTCGGCGGGCCGGTCACCAACTGGCTCCTCGCCGGAATCATTCTCGCGATCGTCTTCGCCGGCCTGGGTACCGCCGCCTACACCCCCACACTCACCTCCGTTCCCGAATGCGTGGCGTCGGCAGAGTGCGAGAATCCCGATGCGCCGGGCTACCTCGCCGGGCTCGAGGAAGGCGACCTGATCGTCTCCTGGGGCGGGACCGCCGTCGCGAGTTGGGCGGACGTGACCGATGCCATCCGCAGTGGCGGCACCGAGGCAACCAGTGTGGTGGTGGAGCGCGCTGGCCAGGAACTCACACTCACGGTGACGCCACATCTCACCGAACGCGAGATCCTCGATGATGACGGCGACGTGGTCACCGCGGAGGTGCCGTTCGTGGGGATCTCGCCGAGCATCGAGCTCCAGCGGCAGAGCCTCGCGAAGGTTCCCGGCGTCCTGTGGCAGGGAACCACGGCGACAGCCAGCGTAGTGACCTCGCTGCCAATCCAGCTCTGGAACACCGTGCAATCGCTCCTCGGGAACGAGCCGGATGCGGACCGCGAGGTGATCTCGCTGGTGGGCGTGGGGCAGATGGCCGGGTCGATTACGTCGGCCGAGTCCGAGAGCTACACCCTGGCGATGCGTGCGGTGGACATGCTCTCGCTCCTCGCCTCCCTGAACCTCGCGCTGTTTGTGTTCAACATGATCCCACTTCTCCCGCTCGACGGCGGCCACATCGCCGGCGCGCTGTGGGAGGGCATCCGGCGCGCCTTCGCAAAGGTAACGGGGCGCCCTGATCCTGGGCCCGTTGACCTCGCGCCACTGATGAAGGTGGGCTACTGGGTACTCGGCGCGCTCGTGCTCATGACTGTGATCTTGATGTGGGCGGATATCGCTTCGCCAATCGCCGGGTAATCTTGACACGTGGCTATTCCAATCAATCTCGGCATTCCCACGGTGAAGGAAGAACCGCCGGTTCTCGCACCGCGTCAGCAGACCCGGCGGATTCGCGTAGGCGACGTCGAGGTGGGCGGCGGCGCACCGATCTCCGTGCAATCGATGACCACCACCAAGACCCACGACATCAACGCGACGCTTCAGCAGATCGCCGAACTCACGGCCGCGGGTTGCGACATCGTGCGCGTGGCCTGCCCCACGGATAAGGACGCGGAGGCACTGCCGATCATCGCGATGAAGTCGAAGATCCCGGTGATCGCCGATATCCACTTCCAGCCCCGATACGTGTTCGCCGCGATCGAGGCCGGATGCGGCGCGGTGCGTGTGAACCCCGGCAACATCAAGAAGTTTGACGATCAGGTCAAGGAGATCGCGCAAGCCGCGAAGGATCACGGCACCTCGATCAGGATCGGCGTGAACGCCGGCTCGCTCGACAAGCGCCTGCTGGAAAAGTACGGCAAGGCGACGCCCGAGGCGCTGGTCGAGTCCGCCGTCTGGGAGGCCTCGCTCTTCGAGGAGCACGGCTTCCACGATTTCAAGATCTCCGTGAAGCACAACGACCCGGTGGTCATGGTGCGCGCCTACGAGTTGCTGTCGGAGGCCGGCGATTGGCCGCTCCACCTGGGCGTGACCGAGGCCGGCCCCGCGTTCCAGGGCACCATCAAGTCCTCCGTGGCCTTCGGTGCCCTCCTCTCGAAGGGAATCGGTGACACGATCCGCGTCTCGCTCTCGGCTCCGCCGGTTGAAGAGGTCAAGGTGGGTAACCAGATCCTCGAGTCGCTGAACTTGCGCCCGCGCACGCTGGAGATCGTCTCCTGCCCGTCCTGCGGCCGCGCCCAGGTGGATGTCTACGAGCTGGCCGACGCCGTCACGGCAGGTTTGGAGGGCATGACAGTGCCGCTTCGGGTCGCCGTGATGGGCTGCGTAGTAAACGGTCCGGGGGAGGCCCGCGAGGCCGATCTCGGTGTGGCCTCCGGTAATGGCAAGGGCCAGATCTTCGTGCGTGGCGAGGTGATCCGCACGGTTCCCGAGGACCAGATCGTGGAGACTCTGATTGAGGAGGCGAACCGCATCGCGGCCGAAATGGGCGAGGCGCCAGAAGGCGCCCCAATGGTTTCCGTGCGGTGAGATGGTCGTTGCGCCCGAGCGGCGTACGGACGATGGGCGAGGATGATCAGCCCGAAGTTCGCGCGCTTTTCGAGGAGCACGCCATCACGTCGATCCTTGCCGCGCAGAACCTCGGGCGGACCACGCCGGGCTCGAAGTTCCTGATTGTGGGCGACCCGGGCGAGATCCGCGCCGTCGCATGGTCCGGGCACAATCTCGTGCCCGTTGGTGATCCCGAGGCGATGCCGTTGCTGGCGCGCCATCTGAAGCGCCGGCCGCGCCGCGCCACGTCGATCGTGGGGGAGCGGTCCGCCGTCATGCGGCTGTGGGACGAGGTGAGCGGCTCCTGGGGCCGGGCCCGGGAGACCCGCGCGAATCAGCCCGCGCTCGTGATCCGGGAAGATCCGCATATTGCGGGCGATGATCGGCTCCGTAACGCCGATCCGCGGGATTTTGACCTGCTGTTCCCGGCCGCCGTCGCGATGTTCACCGAGGAGGTGGGTTACGATCCCACACGCTCCGGCAGCGGCTACCCGCACTACGTGCGCACGCTGATCGAGAATCGGCGCGCCTACCTGATCGTGGAGCCAATCGACGGCGTCCCCACCGTTGTGTTCAAAGCGGATATCGGCGCGCTCTGGGGTTCGGTAGCGCAGATCCAGGGGGTCTGGACGCATCCCCGCGTGCGCGGCCACGGCCTCGCCACGGCGGCGATGGCCGAGGTGGTGCGGCTCGTGCGCCAGGATCTGGCACCCGTGGTGAGCCTCTACGTCAACGATTACAACGAGGCCGCGCGCCGGGTCTACGAGAAGGTGGGCTTCCGCCACGAGGCCACGTACGCCACGATCATGATCTAGCGTCGCCGCAGAGTAGTGCGCGAACCGGGTAACCTTGGGCACGTGCATATGAAGATGTCCAGCCTGTTCGTCCGTACCCTCCGTGAAGACCCCGCGGATGCCGAGTTGCCCAGCCACAAGCTGCTCGTGCGCGCCGGTTACATCCGCCGCAGCGCCCCCGGCGTCTACGCCTGGTTGCCGCTGGGCCTGAGAGTCTTGGCGAAGGTCGAGGCGATCGTGCGCGAAGGTATGGCCGAGATCAACGCCCAAGAGGTGCACTTCTCCGCGCTGCAGCCGCGGGAGCCCTATGAGGCCACGGGCCGCTGGGCGGATTACGGGCCCGGCCTGTTCCGGCTGAAGGACCGCCGCGAGAATGATTACCTCCTCGCGCCCACACATGAGGAGGCGTTTACGCTCCTGGTAAAGGACCTGTACTCCTCGTACAAGGACCTGCCGCTCGCGCTCTATCAGATCCAGACGAAGTTTCGGGACGAGGCGCGCCCCCGCGCGGGACTGTTGCGCGGTCGCGAGTTCATCATGAAGGACGCCTACTCTTTCGACATCGACGACGCCGGGCTGGACGTCTCCTACCAGGCGCAGCGCGATGCCTACGAGCGGATCTTCCAGCGCCTCGGACTCGACTACGTGATCTGCGCGGCGATGGCCGGCGCGATGGGCGGCTCGAAGTCCGAAGAGTTCCTGATGCCCTGCGAGAACGGTGAGGACACCTTCGTGCGCTCACCCGGCGGCTACGCGGCGAACGTCGAGGCGGTCACCACGGTGGCACCTGCGCCGATCGATTACTCGAATATCCAGCCCGCCCAGGCGCTGCACACGCCCGGCACTACCACAATCGCCACACTCGTGGCTCTGGCGAACGAGCAGTACCCGCGTGAGGACCGAGCCTGGACGGCCGCAGACACGCTCAAGAACGTCGTCGTCGCCCTGACACACCCGGACGGCGAGCGCGAGGTAATCGTGATCGGCGTGCCCGGCGATCGGGACGTGGACATGAAGCGCGCCGAGGCATCGCTGGCCCCCGCGCTCGTGGAGCCGGCCACCGAGGACGATCTGAAGAAGCACCCGGAACTCGTCGCCGGTTACATCGGTCCGGCCGTGCTCGGACCGAACGCGGGGGAGGGCGCGGTGCGCTACCTGCTCGATCCCCGCGTGGTCGAGGGCACCAGCTGGATCACCGGCGACAACCGCGTCGATTACCACGTGTACAACCTCGTGGCCGGCCGCGACTTTGTCGGTGACGGCTGGGTTGAGGCCGCCGAGGTGCGCGCCGGCGACCCCGCCCCGGATGGCTCCGGTCCGCTGGAGATGGCGCGCGGCATCGAGATCGGCCATGTGTTCCAACTCGGGCGGAAGTACGCTGACGCGCTGGGTCTCACCGTGCTGGATGAGAACGGAAAGTCCCGCGTTGTCACCATGGGCTCATACGGGCTCGGCGTCTCGCGCGCCGTGGCCGCGCTCGTGGAGACGCACCACGACGAGCACGGTATCGTCTGGCCGATCCAGGTGGCACCCGCACACGTGCACCTGATCGCCACGGGCAAGGACCAGTCCGTGTTCGACGCCGCCGCGGCCCTCGCGTCCGAGCTGGATGCTGCGGGCATCGAGGTGCTTTACGACGATCGCGCGAAGGTCTCCGCCGGCGTGAAGTTCACGGACTCCGAGCTGATCGGCATCCCGTACACCGCGGTGATCGGGCGTTCCTTCGCGGACGGCGTGATCGAGCTACGTGATCGGGCCACCGGTGAGCGCGTGGAACTCCCCGCCGACGGCGCCGCCGCGGCCGTGATTGAGAAGGTGCGGGCCGCGCTGAGCTAGGAGTTCGCCGGAACCGCGACGCCTTCGAGTGCGCCAAAGCTCTCTCCGAGAGCGACGGCTTGCTCTGCGGCCGCCTGCATGGCGGCCAACGTGCTGGCCGGGTCTGAGCTGCTCGCCGAGGCGACGAGAAGCTCGCGCGCAAGGCCAGCGAAGAGGGACCCCAAGTCGGCATCGATGGCCTCGTAGACGGCCTCCCGGGGGTCGTCCTCGGTCGCCGCAACGCCGAGCGCCTCTGCCGACGCTTCGGCCCAGGCGCGGAAGCGCGCCGAGTCGGCCTTCGCGGTGCTCTCTGTGCCGGCGGCGGCGTCCTGGGCGGCGACCGTGTCGAGGATGTATGCGGCTTCATCCAGTGCGCGAATGGTCGAGGGAACGGCCGTCACGACGAGCTCCGGCCACGTGGGCGCGAGCGGCTCTCCCAGTTCGCCACGAAGCGTGGCCTCGTCCGCGGTCCGGGAGAGCGCGATCACCGAATACAACAGCGCGATCGGCGGTTCCTGAGCCGCAATCGATGCCTCGATGAGGTCGGGAGTTGTGGTCGCGAGCAGATCCGCGAGCTCACTCTCAGAGGTTGGGGCCGAGATGTCCGCGGACTGACGGGTGGGAGCGTCGGTGGGCCCATCGCCGTCGGGCCAGGCCTCCCATACGCCACCGAGCGCTACGAGTTGCTCGGCCGCATGCGCGGCAACCGGTGCGAAGCCCGCCTCGCTCAGAACTTCCGCCCTGAGGGCCTCGCGCTGCCGCACCACCTCCGCCGCCGAGGGCTCGGGTGGGGTGGGATCGGAGGTTTCTATGCGTACCCCGCAACCTGTGAGGAGGAGCAGGGTGAGAACGGGGGCAAGGAGGCGCTTCATCACGGCAATAATCCCACGGTCTCGATGCGGTTTCGCGAGCGGCACGCACACCGCGCGTCCATTATGTGGACTTGGTTATGATATCCATAACGAGTGGTTATTGTTTCGGTCATGAGCAGGAGGACGGATCTGATGAGCCGCATGCAGCAGCGAATGTGTGGCTGCATGTGCGCCGAGGCCTGAATCACTCCCTCATCGCGTGGATCATTCACGTGCTCAGCGGCGCCACGTACCTCCCGAGCGTGTGGCGCGCGCCCGCTTGAGAGGACTGGTTCCGCAGTCGACGTATCAATCGAAAGGAACCCCCATGTCAACGAACGACACTCCACCCGAGCAGCTCGCGCAGGAGAACGCGGCGCCAGCGAAACGGAGCCCACTTGCCACCGCAGTCGCATTCGTCGCGGTGGCGGCCCTCGCCGGAACCGGCGGCTGGGTGATCGCCAAGTCCGGCGATACTGATCCCCAGGCACAGCCGACTGCGACCCAAGCGGACACCGAGTCTGCCGAGATCGTTGAGGTCGCGAGTCTCCGCGCCACTAGCTTCGCTGTGGGTGAGAACCGCGGATTCGAGACCGTTCATCAGGACGCCGCGGCGGATCGTGAGAACGTGCTTGTCAGTACGGACTGGCTCGCCGAGAGGATCTCAGCGGGCCTGGAAGAGAACAACATCGTCCTCGTTGATGTGAGTGAGGAGCTCGCGGCTTCCGAACTCACTCGCTACGTGGATGGTCACATTCCCGGTGCGCAGTTCCTCGACTGGGCCAGCGAGTTTACGGTGGCTAACACGCGCGAGTTCATCACTGCGGAGGAGTTCACCGCCCTCGCGCAAGGAATTGGCCTCAACGACGATTCGACCCTCATCCTCTATGGCGACAACAACAACTGGTTTGCCGCGTACGCCGCGTGGGTCTTCAAGCTGTACGGCTTCGAGGATGTGCGCCTGCTCGATGGCGGGCTGAAGAAGTGGGAGCAGGTGGATGGCCGCGAGCTGGTGCAGGAGACCATCCAGCCGGCCGCAGGAAACTGGACCGCATCCGCGCAGAACTTCGACATCCGGGCGTTCCAGGTCGAAGCCGTTGCCGCGGCCACCGGCGAGCTCGATGTGAACCTCCTCGATATTCGTTCGCCGGACGAGTACAACGGCATCGTGGGTGTGAGCCCCGAGATTTTCGGCGGCGAGCAGACCTCGATCTGGGGTCACATCCCCGGCGCCGTCAATGTGCCGTGGGGCACCATCGTGAACGAGGACGGGACGTACAAGTCGAATGAGGAGATCCAGGCCATCTACGAAGAGGCCGGATTGGACCTCAGTAAGCCGGTGATCGCATACTGCCGCATTGGCGAGCGGGCCAGCCACTCCTGGTACGCGCTCAGCCAGATTCTCGGCCACGAGGTGAAGGTCTATGACGGCTCGTGGACCGAGTACGGCAACTCGGTGGGCGTGCCCGTTGAGAACAACTCGGGCGAGCGTAACGGCGTGTGGGGCAAGTCGTGATCCACACTATTCGTGAGCTTCACCAGGGGCGTCGATGACGGCGCCTGTGCGTGCAACCGGAGGCCCCCGCCCTGAGGCGGGGGTCGCCGGTGCGTCACGCACGCTCAACTGGACTCCGGCCGATACCGTGCGCACCACCATCGCCGTCGGAATCGCGATCGTGCTGCTCTCGCTCGCCTGGTGGCTCTCGGCCACGGGTGGCGAAGGCGTTGGTGGGCGTGGGGCGTCGTTTGCCCTCCTCGCAGGTACCGGCCTGGGAATCCTGTTCGAACGCGGCAGATTCTGCTTCTACTGCATCTTCCGCGATCTCTTCGAAGAGAAGAACAGCCGTGGCGTCTACAGCATTCTCGCCGCGATCGCCGTCGGGACGGTGGGATATGTGATCGTCTTCGCGATGCGGCTTGCGGACCCGACCTCCGGAACCTTGCCGAGTGATGCGCACATCGGCCCGGTGAGCATCGCGCTCGTTGCGGCCGGAGTTGCCTTCGGATTCGGAGTGGTGCTGTCCGGTGGTTGCATCGCCGGGCACATCTACCGGCTGGGCGAGGGTAATCTCCGCGCGATCCCGGGCTTGATCGGGGCGCTCATCGGGTTCGGGATCGGCTTCCTCACGTGGAACCCGATCTTCCTGAGCGTCCTCGGCAGTGCGCCGGCGCCATGGCTGCCGGCGGGAGCTGGCTATGGCGTCGCGCTGCTCCTGCAACTGGGTATCCTCGCCGCGATCGGGGTGTACCTGCTGCGGTGGAATCCGCCCGTTGCACCGCAGCCGGCCCGCATGATCGACGCCACCGAGATTCGCCGCAGGCTCTTCTTCACTCGCTGGCCGGCGCTGCTCACCGGCGGACTTGTTGGCCTGATCGGCTTCGTGGCATTCCTGCGCGGCCAGCCGCTCGGGGTCACCTCGCAACTGAGCGGTGCGACCCGCACCGCGATGGACAACTTCGACCTCCTGCCGAGCACCCTGCTGGGCCTCGACTCGACGCTGCGGGGCTGCGTGGCTCTCGTGGTCGAGTCCATCACGTCGAACGGGTGGCTGATCATCGGGGTATTCCTGGGATCGCTCGCGGCGGCATTGCCGGGCCGCCGGTTCCGAATCGAGAAGGTCACCCTGCGCAACGGCAGCACGGCTCTCCTCGGAGGCGTCCTGATCGGCTGGGGTTCGATCATCGGCCTCGGCTGCACGATCGGCGTCTTCCTCTCCGGCACCCAAGCGCTCGCACTGTCCGGCTGGGTCTTCGCCGTCTCAGTGGTGGCCGCGCTCGGCGTGGGCTTCCACCTCCGACTACACCGCCTGTAGACCACACCACCATCCAGAAAGGACTCGCCATGTCGAATCACTCTCTCCGCACGTACGAATCGATCCTCGAGCTACTGCCCGATGCGGACAACCCCACTCCGATTGTCCGGCTCCAGCGCGTCACGGGATTTCAGCACGCGAAGGTCTACGCCAAGCTCGAGTGGTACAACCCCTTCGGCGCCGTGAAGGACCGCGTTGCCGCAAACCTGATCCGCGACGCCGAGGAACGCGGTGAGGAGTTGCGGAATCTCGTAGAGCCCACCTCGGGTAACACAGGGATCGGCCTCGCCATGGTCGCCAATGCTAAGAACTACGGATTCTCGGCGACACTCTCGAAAGCGGTTCCCTTCGAGAAACGCGCCGCGTTGCGGATCTTCGGCACGGATCTCGTGGAGTTGGACGACGATCTGTGCCCCATGCCCGGCCAGCCGGAAGGCGCAATGAACAAGGCGGCGGAGCTCGGGGAGCGCCCCGGGTGGAAGCAGCTCAATCAGTACGCCAATCCCGCCAACCCCGATGCGCACTACCGCACCACCGGCCCAGAGATCTGGCGCCAGACAGGGGGAGAGGTGACCCACTTCGTGGCCGCACTCGGCACCTGCGGAACGATCACGGGCACCGGCCGCTTCCTCAAGGAGCAGAACCCGGACGTCCAGGTGATCGGTGTGCATCCCACACAAGGACATGACATCCCAGGCGTGCGCAGCCGTCGCGCCTTGGTGGTGACCGATTTCTTTCGGCCCGAGGAGTACGACGCGGTGGTCGAGATCGATGATGACACGGCGTATGCGCTCTGCCGCCGGCTCCACCTCGAAGAGAGCATCATCGCCGGTCCGAGTGGGGCGCTCGCGCTTGCCGGTGCACTCCAGACCGTCCCGGATGAGCCCGGTGTCATCGCCGTCGTCACCTTCCCTGACAACGCCTACAAGTACATCTCGTCCTTCCAGCGACACCTGCCCGATCTCTTCCCGCCGGAGCCTGCGGCCGCTTCGCAGCCACCCGCGAACCCATTCGGGATCCACCTGGAGAACGCCTTCGCATTGGCAAAGAAGGGGCCCGACGTCGTCGGCCCGGCCGAGGCCGCACGTCGCCAGGCGGAGGGCTCGCTACTCGTCGATGTGCGGAACCCGGACGAAGTTGCCAGGGTACAGGCGATCGGCAGCCTTACGCTCCCGCTGCCGGAGATCTCCGAGGGCAGCCTCGCCGGACTCCCAGAGGATCGCGATGCGCCCATCCTCACCATTTGCGCGGCGGGCACGCGTTCGCTGTACGCGCTCTTGCTACTGAAGGCGCAGGGCTACAGGAACGTGACCAGCGTGGACGGCGGAATGGGGGCTTGGGTCGAGGCCGGCCTGCCAACCGGATAGGATGATCCCCGGACAACTTCACAGGAGGTCAGATTATGGAGCAGGAACTCTACGCCCAACTTGCTGGCCCGGTTGCCGAGAGCGGACTATTCCTTGAGTCGCTCACGCTCACCCAGGGGAAGCGCGCCCGGCTCCAGGTGGTCGTCGATCTGCCCGAAGGCCCCGGTGGCGTTACCTCGGATCAGCTGGCTGACGCGACCCGCGCCGTCAACGCCGTGCTCGACGCCGATCCCGATGCGATCCCCGGTTCGTACACCCTCGAGGTGACCACCCCGGGCATTTCGCGGCCCATGACCGACGAGCGCCAGTTCGGCCGCGCCGTCGGGCGACTGGTGAAGGCCACAATCGACGGCGAGACGTTCACGGAGCGGCTCGCCGCGGTGCGCGAAGGCACCCTCGTGTTCGAGACCCGTGAGGTTCCGATTGCAGACGTGCGCAAGGCCGTCCAGGAGATTGAGATGGGGAAGGGAAAGTAAATGGATATTGATCTACACGTGCTGCGCTCGCTGGAGTCGGAGCGAGGGATTCCCTTCAACACACTTCTCGCCGCGATCGAAGAGGCGCTCCTGGTGGCTTACCACCGTGAGGCCGGAGCGATTGAGCAGGCGCGAGTCGAGATCGACCGCAAGACCGGCACCGTTCAGGTTCTCGCTACCGAAATCGACGACGAAGGTAACCCGATCGGCGAGTTCGATGACACGCCGTCGGGCTTTGGCCGGATCGCCACCACCACGGCGCGCTCCGTGATCATGCAGCGCCTGCGCGATGCCGAGGACAACCAGGTGATGGGCTCACTGAGGGACAAGTCCGGAGAGATTCTCGCGGGCGTCATCGAGGCAGACCGCTCCACGCAGAACGTCATGGTGAACGTGGGTGAGCTCGAGGCCGTACTGCCAACACACGAGCAGGTTCCGGGCGAGGTGTACCGCCATGGCGAACGGATCCGCTGCTTCGTGGTGGACGTTTCGCGCGGGCCGAAGGGCCCCTCGGTGACACTCTCGCGTACCCATCCGGGCCTCGTGCGCAAGCTCTTCGAACTCGAGGTGCCCGAGGTTGCTGATGGCACCGTGGAGATCGCCGCGATCGCGCGTGAGGCTGGTCACCGTACCAAGCTCGCCGTTGCGGCGAATCGGCCAGGTTTCAATGCGAAGGGGGCTTGCATTGGGCCCATGGGCCAGCGTGTGCGTGCCGTGATGGCCGAGCTCCAGGGCGAGAAGATCGACATCGTCGACTACTCCGATGACCCCGCCGAGTTCGTGGCCGCAGCACTCTCTCCGGCGCGGGTTTCCAGCGTTGAGATCGTCTCCGAGGAGACGAAGACCGTCCGCGTCGTGGTGCCCGATTACCAACTCTCACTGGCGATCGGTAAGGAAGGGCAGAACGCGCGGCTCGCCGCACGGTTGACCGGCTGGCGGATCGATATCCACGCGGATACCGAGGCTCCTAGCGTCGACACCGAGTAGCCGAGATGCGCCCTCGAGGGAGGAAAGGGGCTACACTTAACGATGGTTCCCCGGTTCGCACATGCGTGGGATGCCGGACACGGGACTACCGTCATCATCTTCTTCGGTTCGTCGCCGTAGCCGGCGTGCTACACCACGATCGTGAGAAGACAATGCCGGGCAGAGGCGCATGGGTCCACCCCGAGTGTCTCGAAACTGCTGGTGAGCGTCGCGCGTTCAATCGTGCTTTGTACGGAACGTACGATTCACCAGCGGCACTGACAATCGGCCGCACTGCGGCCCAGACCCCAGAAAGCGGGTTGGAAGCTGATGGGCACCCGATGAGTTCCCAGCTATGAGCTGCCAGCACTAGTGCCTCGTTCCTGCCTCGGAACGAGCCGAGACAGGAGATTTTGTGGCCAAGCCGCGCGTACACGAGCTCGCGAAAGAGCTCGGAGTTCCAAGCAAGGTTGTGCTTGAGAAGCTCACCGAAATGGGTGAGTTCGTCAAGTCAGCCTCCTCAACAATTGAGCCGCCGGTCGCACGGCGCCTCCGTGAAGCCTTCCCACAGCAGGAAGGCGAGCCCGCCGCCGAGAAGTCGGCGGCCGAAAAGCCGGCCGCCAAGAAGCCTGCGGCAAGGCCCGCACCCGCGAAGCCGGCCCCCGTGGCACCCGCGGAGCCTGAGGCGCCGGCCGAGCCCGCCACCCCGGTAGCCAAGCCAGCGCAGCCCGAAGCGGCGCCCGCTGCTGCGAAGCCGGCAGCCGCCAAGCCTGCCGCCAAGCCCGCCGCAACCCCTGGCCCCAAGCCGGGAATCCCGCGGCCGGGCAACAACCCGTTTGCCACCTCGCAGGGCATGCCCCGGCCCGGCGGTCCACGTCCCGGGAACAACCCCTACGCTCAGGCGCAGGGCATGCCGCGTCCGGGCGCGCCCCGCCCGCAGGGTGGTTCCGGCCGTCCCGGCCCGCGCCAGGGCCGTCCGAGTGACGGTGCTCCGCGTCCCGGTGGCGGCCAGCGTCCGAACCCTGGCATGATGCCCGATCGTTCTGCGGCTTCTCGTCCCGGTCGTCCCGGCGCCCCTGGCCGCGGTGGTTCTGGCGGCGGTCGCGGCGCTGGCGGTGCAGGCGCGCCCGGTGGCGGCGCGCCCGGCGCCGGTGGCGGCTTCCCTGGTCGCGGCGGAACGGGCCGCGGCCGCGGCAACACGCAGGGCGCGTTCGGTCGCGGTGGCGGCCGTCCGGCCCGCGGCCGCAAGTCGAAGCGTGCGAAGCGCCAAGAGTTTGAGGAGCAGCAAGCTCCGATGGTCGGCGGCGTCTCGATTCCGCGTGGAAACGGCGCCGAGGTTCGGATCCGTACCGGAGCATCGCTGGCCGATTTTGCGGACAAGATCGACGTCAACCCGGCATCGCTTGTCACCGTGCTCTTCCACCTGGGCGAGATGGCGACGGCGACCCAGTCCCTCGACGAGGACACGTTCCAGGCGCTCGGCGCCGAGCTTGGCTACAACGTGGTCATGGTCTCGCCCGAGGACGAGGACCGGGAGCTGCTGGAGTCCTTCGACATCGATCTCGATGCCGAGCTTGAGGCGGAGACCGAGGAAGACCTCGAACCGCGCCCGCCGGTCGTCACCGTCATGGGTCACGTCGACCACGGCAAGACCAAGCTCCTCGACGCGATTCGGCAGACCAACGTGGTTGCCGGAGAGGCCGGTGGTATCACCCAGCACATCGGTGCGTACCAGGTCGAGTTCACTCACGAGGGCGTCCTCCGGCCGATCACCTTCATCGACACCCCTGGTCACGAGGCATTCACCGCCATGCGTGCCCGTGGTGCCGAGGTAACGGACATCGCGATCCTCGTGGTGGCCGCGGATGACGGCGTGATGCCGCAGACCATTGAGGCGCTCAACCACGCGCAGGCCGCGGGTGTGCCGATCGTGGTCGCCGTCAACAAGGTGGACCGCGAGGGTGCGAACCCGGCGAAGATCCGCCAGCAGCTCACCGAGTTCAACTTGGTGGCCGAAGAGTACGGTGGCGACACCATGTTCGTGGACGTCTCCGCGCTGAAGCGCCAGGGAATCGACACGCTCCTCGAGGCAGTACTCCTGACGGCGGATGCGTCACTGGAGCTCTACGCGAACCCGGACAAGGCCGCGCGCGGTATCGCCATCGAGGCGAACCTCGACAAGGGCCGTGGCCCGGTGGCGACCGTCCTAGTTGAGTCGGGAACGCTCGCCGTCGGAGACGCGATCGTGGCGGGCACCGCCCATGGCCGCGTGCGCGCCATGTTCAACGAGCACGGTGAGAACCTCGACGTGGCGCTCCCATCGCGCCCGGTGCAGGTCCTCGGCCTCACCTCGGTGCCGCGTGCGGGTGACTCCTTCCTCGTGGCTCCAGATGACCGCACGGCACGCCAGATCGCGTCCAAGCGCGAGGCCGCTGAGCGCGCCGCCACGCTTGCCAAGCGCCGCAAGCGCATCTCGCTCGAGACCTTCGACGAGGCGCTGAAGCAGGGCAAGGTCGAGACCCTCAACCTGATCCTGAAGGGCGATGTCTCGGGTGCCGTGGAGGCGCTCGAGGACGCACTGCTCAAGATCGATGTGGGCGAAGAGGTCGATCTGCGGATCATCCACCGCGGTGTCGGTGCGATCACGCAGAACGACGTCAACTTGGCCACTGTGGACAACGCCATCATCATCGGCTTCAACGTCCGCCCGGCGGAGCGCGTGCAGGAGATCGCGGACCGCGAAGGCGTCGAGCTGAAGTACTACTCGGTGATCTACGCAGCTATCGAGGACGTTGAGGCGTCGCTGAAGGGCATGCTCAAGCCGGAGTTCGAGGAGGCGCAGCTCGGTACCGCCGAGATTCGCCAGGTGTTCCGTTCTTCCAAGTTCGGAAACATCGCCGGTTCGATCGTCCGTTCGGGTACGATCCGCCGTGGCTCGAAGGCGCGCCTCCTGCGCGACGGCGTGGTGGTCGCGGACAATATCGTGGTCGACTCGCTTCGGCGCGAGAAGGATGACGTCACCGAGGTTCGTGAGGGCTTCGAGTGCGGTATCGGGATCGGGGTTAAGGACATCCACGAGGGTGATGTCATCGAGACCTTCGAGATGCGTGAGAAGCCGCGCGACTAATAGATCGCTGTGAAGGGCGGTGGGGCGAAGGCCCCACCGCCCTTGACAATTCGTCCCATAGACTGTGGTCGCACGCGGGCAACGATGACGGGAACCCATGCCAGACACCGCCACCACGAGACCCAGACCAACAGCGCTCCAAATCGGTGGGCGGATCATCGGGTTAGTCCTTTTCGCGATCCCTTTCATCATTGAGATTCCTGGACTCGATGAGCCCGGTGAGCGGATGCTCTCGATCTTCTTGCTGGCCATCGCATTCTGGGTCACGCAGGCGATTCCACTCTTCGCAACGGCCACGCTGGTCATTCTGTTGCAAGTACTCTTGATTTCGTCCTCTGCGATCCTTCCGGTCACGGACGAGGCTGCTCCCGCCGCCGAGTACTTTGCGGCGCTCGCGAATCCCGTGATCATCCTCTTCCTCGGAGGCTTCCTGATCGCGGATGGTGCGGCGAAGTACGGCCTCGACAAGAATCTCGCGGCGGTCTTCGTCAAGCCCTTCGCGGGCTCCGCGCGCAAGCTCATCCTCGGGATGATGCTCATCACGACTCTACTGGGTGCGTTCATGTCGAACACCGCCACCACGGCGGCAATGTTCGCGATTGTGATTCCGATGCTTGGGATCATGCCGAACGCGAAGTCGAAGACGGCACTCGCGCTCTCGATCCCATTGGCCGCCAATATCGGTGGCGTGATCACGCCGGTCAGCACCCCTCCCAATGCGATTGCCGTCGGCATCCTCGCAGCCAATGGGTTCAGGGTCTCGTTCGTGGACTGGATGATGTTCTCTGTCCCCTTCATGCTGGTTCTGATGGCTGTCGTCTACCTCCTGCTCATACGTATGGTTCCCAAGGGCGAGCCCGTCGAGTTTGACGCCCAGGCGGACTTCGATCGGTCCCCGAATGCGATCATCTTCTACGTCGTCGCAGGGGCGACGATCCTGATGTGGATGACCGAGCCCGTCCACGGGGTGGCGGCGAACGTCGTCGGCTTCATTCCTGTTGTCCTGCTGATTGCACTCGAAGTGATGGATGGCGATGACATCGGCACCCTCGACTGGCCCGTGCTCTGGCTTGTTGCAGGTGGAATCGCGCTTGGCGACGGGATCGGAAGGACGGGCCTCGACCGGTGGCTAATCGGCTGGTTCGATTGGTCAACGATGCCGAGAGTTGCGGCGATAGCCGGTCTCGTCTTCATGGCAATCTTGCTCGGCAACTTCATCTCCAATTCGGCCGCAGCCAACCTCCTGATACCCCTCGCGGT
Organism: Ruaniaceae bacterium KH17; assembly: GCA_900199505.1. Taxonomy (GTDB): domain Bacteria; phylum Actinomycetota; class Actinomycetes; order Actinomycetales; family Actinomycetaceae; genus KH17. The sequence goes on from FZQV01000002.1 coordinate 143,274, forward strand.
GGGCTTTGCCGCAACGATCGGCACGAGCGTCTACATGCTTGTGGCCATCCTTGCCTTGGCGAGTTCGTTGGGTATGACACTGCCGATCTCGACCCCACCCAATGCGATCGCGTTCTCCACCGGCGTTGTTCCACTCAAGCAGATGGCACTGATTGGGGTGGTCGTTGGGGTAGTAGGGGGTGTGCTGTTGGCCTTTGTGATGCCGTGGTACTGGACGCTCCTCGGCCGCGTCTGAGACGCCCTGTTTACTGGGGCGAAAGCCCCAAGTGGCGAGCGTCGCGGGGCCTAGGATTGGGCTCATGCTCAGCGTCAGGTCAGGTAGTTAGATGTCAGTCCTCGCCGAAGTGCAACCTAAATTGCGCCCACTCCAGGTGTGGGGACTCGTCCTCGGCGCGGTGGCCTTCATCGTGCCGTTTATCGTCGATATTCCAGGCCTTGAGCCGCAGGGTGAGCGAATGCTCGCGATCTTCCTGCTCGCGATCGTCTTCTGGATTACGGAGGCCATTCCGCTCTTCGCCACGGCGACGCTCGTGATTCTGCTTGAGGTTCTGCTGATCTCCGAATCCGGCCTGTTCGCGTCGTTTGCAGGTGCTCCGACCGCCGCATCGGTTTTTGCAGCGATGTCGAATCCCGTCATCATTCTCTTCCTCGGCGGATTCTTGATCGCGGATGGCGCGGAAAAGTACGGTCTGGATCGCAACCTCGCCGCCGTCTTCATGAAGCTGTTCAAGAGGAACTCGCGGCTCTTGATCCTCGGGATGATGCTGATCACCGCGGTGCTGTCGATGTTCATGTCGAACACCGCAACCACTGCTGCGATGTTTACGGTCGTGATGCCACTCATCGCTGCAATGCCGACCCCTAAGGCCAAGACTGCCCTTGCACTCTCGATTCCGGTAGCGGCGAATATTGGCGGTATCGGAACCCCCGTGGGAACGCCGCCCAACGCAATCGCAGTGGGAGCTCTGGCGGCACGTGGCGAGCAAGTCTCCTTCGTCGAGTGGATGATGATCGCAATGCCGTTCATGCTTGTGCTCCTCGCTATCGCATGGTTCGTGCTCACACGCTCGGTTCCGAACGAAGGCGAAGTCGAGCTCGAGATGGTGGCCGACTTCGATCAGTCCCGAAACGCTCGCATCTTCTACGTGGTGGCGGGTTTGACGATTCTGCTCTGGATGACAGAACCGCTCCATGGCGTCTCCTCGAACATCGTGGGATTTGTGCCGGTGGTTCTGCTGCTGGCGTTTCGAGTCATGGGTGGCGGCGATATCAAGTTGCTCGATTGGCCGGTGCTCTGGCTCGTTGCCGGAGGCATCGCACTCGGTAACGGTGTGGGAGCTACCGGCCTCGATGCGTGGCTCCTCGGCTCGTTCAACTGGGAGTCGATGCCGACCCTGATGGTGATCGCGGTATTGACTCTAATCGGCTTCGGCATGGCGAACGTGATCTCCCACTCTGCCACCGCCAACCTCCTCATCCCACTCGGACTGAGCTTCTCTGCGGTGATCGGAATCGACGTCGTCATGTTGGCCGTGATCCTCGCGATCTCGACGTCGCTCGGAATGTCGATGCCCATCTCGACTCCACCCAACGCGATCGCGTACTCAACCGGTGTTGTCCCACTGAAGTCCATGGCATTCTCGGGGCTCGTGATTGGTGGAGTTGGCGCGGCGATTCTCATCTTCGTGATGCCGTGGTTCTGGGAGATTACTGGAATGCTTGGCTAATGAGCAGACTGATTGTGTTCATCTTCGGTGGCTTCGATGGGGTCGCCGATGTGTGCGACGCGCTCCAGGGCTTCTCGGACGTGCAGTCGATGCCGGATGCGCAGAGCGTCGTTGCCTATCTCGACTCCCACCCAGACGTCGAGGTTCCTTTCCTGATCGTGAACTCGACTGCGGTGGATGTGACATCGACGCTCATGGCACTCTATGCCGATCCACGATTGGCGGGCGCGCGCAACGTTGTCCTGACCGACAAGGACGAGCACGATGACCTTGCCGGAGTGATCGACGCGGGACTCCTGCACTCACTCGTGCGGGTTCCCGGACACCGCTGGTCGGTCCCCTCCTTCGCCACCTCCCAAGTGCATGCATGGATGTCGGATCGCGGGCTCGATCCGGTCGCGGTCATGAAAGGTCCAGAAGCCCCCGTGTCGGGAGAAGCCTCCGACCTCCTGCGAGAACTTGGCGAGTCAGATGAGGAGATCAACGAGGACCTCGTCGAGGCGCTCGACTCCGCATTCTCTAACCGCAACCCCCGCCTTCACCTCCCCGCCGGAGTGCGCCTCACGCGGCAAGGGGAGGAGGTGCGCGGTGTCTTCATCCTGCTTGAGGGCAACGTGGCGCTAACTCGGGCGACGCCGTCGGAGGAGCTCCTCATGCACCATGCCTCCACGGGCCGGGTCATCGGGATCATCTCTCTGGCTGGTGAGAAGCAGGCGTTCTTCACATCGACCACGACGAGCGATGTGGTGGCGATTGTCCTGAGCCTCGATCAACTCAAGACGGCGCTACGGAGGGATCCTCGAATCTCGGGGGATCTGGCCGTCAGCGCGATTCGGGGTCTCTCGCAACGGCTACTTCGCTCCGAAGCTCTCCAGGTTGAGCGCAATGAGCTCAATCGTGCACTCGAGCTGGAGCGGAACCGACTCACCCAGGCGCTGCACGATCTCGAGCAGGCGCGATTGGAGTTGGTTTCGCAGGCGAAGTTTGCGACGCTCGGCGAGCTATCCGCCGGAATTGCCCATGAACTGAATAACCCCGTGGCGGCATTGACGGGCGCGGCGCAACACATCGCCGAGGACATCGGGCCGATCCTCCAATCGCATCCGAATGGCGCGCTACTTCACACTGTGGCGCAGAGCATTCAGAACCGCGAGCCGCTTTCGACCGCGCGGGAGCGCGAGATCCGCCGTGAGATCGAGAGGCGAACGAAGGACCCGCAGATGGCATTCCGCCTTGTCGCAGCGGGAATCACGGACCCCGAGTTGGCCACGCGTCTTTCGGCCGATGACCTCGAGGTCGTGGAGCGTGCTGCCGGCTTGACCACCTCCGTTCGAAACATCGGGACGGCCTCCACGAGGATCTCCGAACTTGTGCAGTCGCTTCGCTCGTATGCGCGCCCCGGGGCGGAAGTCTCGGAGTTCGTGGACGTGAATGCGACGATTGAGGAGACGCTCACGTTGGTGGCACATCGCCTACGCGGCCTTGAGATCGAGCGGGAGTACGGCGAGCTCATGCCGATCGTGGCGCATCCGTCGCAGCTCGGTCAGATGTGGACGAACCTGCTCGTCAACGCTGCCGAGGCGATGCAGGGGGAGGGCTCGATCGTGATCTCGACGGCGATGGTTGGCGACGGCATCGTGCGCGTCGACATCGCGGATAGCGGTCCGGGAATCCAGGCGGAGAATCTTGAGAGGGTCTTCGAGCCGCGATTTACCACCAAGCAAGGCACGATTCGATATGGAATGGGCTTGGGACTCGGGCTCACCCGTTCGCTGGTCGAAGCACACGGCGGCACGATTACCGTCGAATCAGAACCCGGGCGCACCGTTTTCTCGGTGTGCCTGCCCACTACTGGGACACTCAAGGAGGAGACATGAAGCTGGCGATTCTGGTGCTGGAGGATGAGGCACCCGTTCGCACCGCTCTCGCGCGGGACCTGGCGCAGTTCGCCGGAAACGTACGAGTGGAGATTGCCGAAGACGTCGATGACGCGCACGCCGTGATTGAGGAGATTCACCACGCGGGGGATCTCGTGGCGGTCATTCTCTCGGACCACCGGCTCCCTGGGATGACCGGTGTCGAGTTCCTCGTCGAGACGATGCATGATCCGCGCCTCAAGTACGCTCGTCGGGTTCTCGTCACCGGTCAGGCAGGGCACGAGGACACGATCCGTGCGATCAACGAGGGAAGCCTGAGTCACTACGTTTCGAAGCCGTGGACCACCGACGAGCTCACGAGTGTTGTGCGCAACGAACTCACCACATTCGTGCTCGATAACTCGATTGACCCGCTGCCGTACATGACAGTCTTGGACTCGCAACGCGTTATGAGGGTGCTGCGGCATCGCCCCGGCGGCGCCGCCGTCTAGACCTCGGACGAGAGCCCGGAGTCGCACGCCGCGGAGTAGTTAATACCCTTCTGTCGCGCAGAATGCATGAGTTGGATCACTTGACGTTGGATTTCTTCCGGAGTACTCGTCAGTCTCGGCCGCATGTGACAGTTCTGGAGCTCCTGGACTTCTAAACCGCTGTTTAGAAGGCCAGCAACTCCACAACCCGCTTATGGGCGAATCGTGTGTCTCTCTGTGACCGTCGAGTCCCCGCCGGAAAGATTGATAGTGACATCGAGGTTGAACCAACTCGGCTCGAACGTGAGCGTCAACGGGTTGACGTCACCGCTGGTGTCCCACTGTGTCGTGCACGTGGCGATTGTCTTCAGGTCCCAGCCGACTAACGTGTCCCTGTACGAGCAGTTCCACCCGCTTGCCACAGTCGGACGGAATAGCAGAAAACGATCGAACTCAAGAACGGCCGTCAGACTGACGATGCCGGGATCTCCGTCTGCAGTCGCATCCGGTGCGATCGTAACGACTCGCTGGTCGTCATCCCCCGAGACTGTGAACGCGCTGATGCTCACGCTTGTGACTGTAGTTGGTTCCGGCTCCGGGTCGGGGCATTGTTCGGTCGTGACGTCGAAGGTCCATGTGGCGGTTGCGCCGTCGGCGAGGATGTAGCCGTCGAGGGCTGTGGCGGTGACAGTGATGGTGTCGCGCTCGCGGGTCTGGGTGTAGTCGACGCCTTCAATCTCGGGGATAGTTATCGTTGGTTCGATGCCGCATTCGGGGGAGTCGACTGTGGGGTTAGCTGGCGTGATCACCACCGGCTCCGAGTCCTCGCCGTCGCCGGGGTTCTCGCCGTCGCCGGGGTTCTCGCCGTCGCTGGGGTTCTCGCCGTCGCCGGGGTTCTCGCCAGCGTTGCCGTCGCCGTCACCGGGGTTCTCGCCGTTGCCGGTTCCACCGTTGCTGGTGCCCGATCCTGAGTTGCTGGAGTTGTTCTCGGCGTTGTCGTTTCCAGTGCCGCTTCCGGAGTTCCCGCCACCCGTGCCACCGTTGGTTCCATCATTGCCGCCCGCGGCGTTGTTACCGGTCCCGCCGTTGCCGGTCCCGCCGTTGCCGGTCCCGCCGTTATCGGTCCCGCCGTTGGTGTCCGTCTCGGCGCCGGCGCTACTGCCGCCGTTCGTAGCCGGATTCACGACCGGTCCCTGCGGCGCGGTAGCCGGCTGGCTTCCTGAGCCGGACTGCGCCCCCGGTGCCACGAGATCGAGATCTACGAGATCGTCGTCGTCCAGAGGATCGATCGAGGTGATCGGGTCATCGCCCTCGGTCGGCGGAGCGGCTGCCGAGCCGTCGTCACCGGCAGCATTACCCGAGTCAGCGGCATCGCCGGAATCAGCGGCATCACCGGAGTCGGTGGCCGGAGCTGCCATGTTCACACCGGGGTCGTCGGGGAGAGCGTCGCGGATCGCGGGAACCGCCGCGACGGAGGTGGCGGTGGCGAGCACGAGCGCGGCGCCGACGAGAACCGCGTTCGTGGCAACCGGCCCAGCCGATGCGGCCGCCATGAGGTACTTGTCCTGGAGCCAGCGAATCGGCTCACTTACGAAGGACACCGTGGTGACCGGCGCGGACGTCGCATAGCCAAGCCCGATTGTGCCCAGGATCGCCGGAGCGAGCACTGCGGCCAAGCTGTGGTTCATCTCGGTCAGTTCGAGGAACACGCCATAGCAGTTGTGGCATTCCTCGAGGTGTCGCTTCACCGCGGCCGAGTTGCGGGCACTCAGCTTGCCGCGCACATACGAGGGGAGCTGATCCACCATGCCTTGGCATAGCTCGTTTGCGCTCACGTCCGAGACGTGCTGGCGGAGATATGCCTGGCGCAGGCCCTCCTTCGCGCGGTAGGCGAGCGCGGACACCGAGTTGGCCGAGATGCCGAGCACGGAGGCGATCTGTGCCGGGCGCTCCTTCTCGACCTCGAGGTGCCAGAGCACGGTTTGCCAACTCTCGGGCAGGGCGAGGAATGCCTGGCGCACGGACTCGTTCTCAAACGCGAGCAGGACGGAGTCCGGGACCTCCACGGGAAGGTCGAGATCGTCCTCGTCACCCGTGAACCTCAACCGTTGCTCAACGCGCGCACGCTTGAAATGGACATGCCGCAGGGATGTGAGGAGATAGGCGCGGAAGGAGTCATCCGGCCCTCCACCATCTCGCAGTTGCGCGAGCACACTGACGAACGCTTCCGAGACGAGATCGTCCACCTCGCTGGGGCGTGCGAGCGATCGCGCGAGCCGCTCGGCCGAGTCTTTGTGGCGGAGGTAGAGCTCGGTGAAACTGGAATCGTCACCGTGCCGCACTTGATCGATGAGTTCCGCATCGGAGGCAACCGAGATCGACTCGTGCGAGTGATGGCCCCGCTCGTGCCGATCGGGCTGTGACGCCTCGGTCATTCTCATCTCCAGAAGTCACGCCCGAACGTGCCCCGAGGCACGGCAGACTGCGAACGCTCTATTTTACCATTGACGTTTGCATTATGATCCCCTCAACCTTCGGCTAAATGTGACATACACCACATACATTTTGGCGTCATAAATGCCGAGTTCAGGGATCTCTACCTATGAAGGGTCGAGAACCGGGGGGGCGATCCTGGCTGAGGCTTCGAGCTTCCGCAGACGACTCGTGGGGGGTCGTGCCGAAAGGCACGCGGGCAGGCAGCGAGGCGCAGGTCAAAGCCACTGATGTGGTCCGCATTGGGTCACTCGGAATCGGGGGGTTCCGAGGGGGCAGTGCCCGTGGGGGGCAGTGCGGGTCACGTCAGATCGTGCGCTGGGGCCGTGCTCCGAGAGGAGTTGCGGCCCCAGCGCCGTTTCTAGCCCCGTAAACTGGTCACATGGCCGATAACCTCCGCGCACGCAAGATGGAAGACCGCATCCACCAGATCGTGGCGCGGCTCCTCGAATCACGCATTAAGGATCCTCGTCTGGGCTTCGTGACGGTCACGGCCGTCCGCGTCACCGGCGACCTCCAGCACGCCTCCGTGTTTTACACCGTCTTTGGGGACGACGACGCCCGCGAGGGTAGCGCTGCTGCGCTCCGTTCGGCCACCGGCATGATCCGCTCGGAGGTGGGCAAGCAACTCGGCGTGCGAATCACTCCGAGTATCGAGTTCATCCCCGACGCGCTCCCCGAGACCGCAGCCTCGCTCGAAGCGAAGCTCCGCGAGGCCGCCGAGCGTGACGCCGAAGTGGCGGCACTCGCCGCGCAGGCTGCGTACGCCGGCGATGAGAACCCCTACCGTGAGGCGGACACCGAAGCCGACGACGAGTAGTGGACGGTCTTCTCCTCGTCGATAAACCGGGCGGCTACACATCGCACGATGTTGTGGCCCGCACCCGCCGGGCTGCCGCCACCCGCCGTGTGGGTCACGCCGGAACCCTCGATCCCATGGCCACGGGACTGCTCGTGCTCGGCGTCAACCGTGCTACTCGTCTGCTTACCTATGTCGTGGGCGTGGACAAGACCTACACGGCGACCATCCGGCTCGGCCAGGCCACCGTGACCGATGACGCCGAAGGGGAGTTCACCACCCAGGCCGATGCGTCCGCCGTCGGGAGTGAACATATCGAGCAAGCGCTCGCGCGGCTTCGCGGCGAGATCCTGCAGGTACCCTCGGCCGTCTCCGCCATCAAGATCGACGGCAAACGCTCGTATGCGCGGGTTCGCGCGGGTGAGGATGTGGAGCTCGCCGCCCGTCCCGTCACCATTCGCCGATTCGAGGTCCACGAGGAGCATCGCCGCGGCGAGTGGATCGATCTCGACGTAACGGTCGAGTGTTCCTCCGGCACCTATATCCGTGCGCTGGCCCGCGATCTTGGTGCTGCACTCGGGGTGGGTGGGCACCTCACGGCGCTGCGGCGGACACGAGTAGGTCCATTCGATGTGGAGCGTGCGCAGAGCCTCGAGAGTGTGATGGAGGAGGGCCCGCGCCTCCTCAGTGTCACCGAGGCCGCCTCGGCGCTGTTCCCCGTGTGGCAGCCGGATCCGAGCATCGTGATGGACGCGCGATATGGCCGCCGGGTACCCGCCCCCGGTCAGCTGACCGCCTTGGCGGATCCCGACGGCGTTGTGGTTGCCCTGATCAATCCGGAGGGCAAGCCCGTGCTTGTCCTCGCCCCGGCGTAGAATCGCCTGTAGTTACTCGAAAGGACATCAACATGAGCGAATCTGGTTGCAACTGCGGCTGCGGCGGTAGCGGCACGAAGGACAAGGGCCTGCCCGCGGGCAAGGACGATCTCGGTCTCAAGGCGGCCAAGCCCGTTGCGCAGACCGCGGTGGCGACTGAGGAGCGCACCGGCGGCTGCGGGTGCGGCGGCCAGGGGCACGGTCACGGCCACGGCCACGGCCACGGGCACGGTGGTGGCGGCTGCGGCTGCGGCGGTCACTGAGTGCAGATCTGGAATGGCGTCGAGGAGGTTCCCCACCTCGACGGTTCGGTGGTCACCATCGGCATGTTCGCCGGGATGCATCGCGGCCACAAGGCCGTGATTGCGCGCACCGTTGAGCGTGCGCGGCAACTCGGAGTGCGTTCGGTGGCGATGACCTTCACCCCGCATCCCGTGCTGGTGCATTACCCGGACCGCTACATCCGGCCCCTCAGCTCGGTCTCGCAACGACTCGAGCGGCTCGAGGCCCAGCACGTTGATGCCACGCTCCTGGTCAACTACACGCTCGAATTCGCCGCACTGAGCCCCGAGGAGTTCGTGCGCACGCATATCGTGGATCTATTGAACGCCCGCGTGGTGGTGCTCGGATCGGATGCCCGCTTCGGTGCCGGGAACGCCGGTGACATCGAGACCATGCGTGAGCTTGGTGAGAAGTACGGCTTCGAGGTGGACGTCATCGACGATCTGGTGGATCCGGCTTCCGGCCGCCGCTGGTCCTCCACCTGGATCCGTGAGGCGCTTGCCGACGGCGATGTGGAGACTGCCGGATATGTGCTCGGCAAGGCGCACTTGGTCCGCGGCGAGGTAGTGCACGGCGCACACCGCGGCCGCGAACTCGGTTATCCCACCGCCAATCTGAAGGCCGAAGATGTGGGTGTGGTCCCGATCGACGGCGTCTACTCGGGTTGGTTGACCGATGGAGACGTGCGCTACCCGGCCGCGATCTCCGTGGGAACGAACCCCACGTTCAAGGGCGAGGAGCGCACCGTTGAGGCGCACGTCCTTGGCCGGACCGATCTCGACCTCTATGGTCACGTGGTGACCGTCGAGTTCACGCACCGGCTGCGCCCGATGCTCGCGTTCGATGGTATCGAGCCACTGCTCGCGCAGATGCGCCAGGACATCATCGACACGGCAGACAACCTGGGGGAGCCGGTTCCGGTACCTCCCTGTGAGGACGTTCACGCCGGCTGATCAGTGGGCCCGCGCGGCTTCGCTGATAGAGTGATCATCGCCGTTAGATCGGCCACGGCTGTGTCATGCCCGGAAGAACATGCTCCGGTGCTCCGTGCAGCAAGGACAAAAAGGAGAACTCGTGCCCCTCGCACCAGACGTTAAGAAGCAGATCATCGCCGAGTACGCCACCCATGAGGGTGACACCGGTTCGCCGGAGGTCCAGATCGCCCTGCTCTCGCAGCGCATCAAGGACCTGACCGAGCACTTCAAGACTCACAAGCACGACCACCACTCGCGCCGCGGCCTCATGCTGCTCGTGGGCCAACGTCGTCGCCTGCTCGACTACCTCGCCGACGTCGACATCGAGCGTTACCGTTCGCTGATCGAACGTCTCGGCCTGCGTCGATAACTTGTATGGCCCGGGAGTGATCCCGGGCCATATTCGCACCAACTGAATACACCACTCACCACCGCGCCGATTGGTTCGGTCTTCGGTAGTGGCTTCCGGAAATCTTCCGTGGGCTTCGATCGATGGCCGCCCGGCCGGCACGGTCGAACAGATATGGAGGAACCCATGGAGGGTCCCGAGATTAAGTTCGCCGAAGCCGTTATCGACAACGGCTCCTTCGGCACCCGCACCGTTCGTTTCGAGACGGGGCGGCTTGCGCGCCAGGCTGCTGGTAGCGCGTCCGTGTACCTGGACCAGGACACGATGGTGCTCTCCGCCACCGCGGCGGGCAAGCACCCCAAGGACCAGTTCGACTTCTTCCCGCTCACGGTGGACGTTGAAGAGCGTCAGTACGCTGCCGGCAAGATCCCCGGCTCGTTCTTCCGCCGCGAGGGCCGCCCCGGCACCGAGGCGATCCTGGCCTGCCGCCTGATCGACCGCCCGCTGCGCCCCGCCTTCGTGAAGGGCCTGCGCAACGAGGTTCAGGTTGTCGCCACCGTGCTGGCAATCCACCCCGACGACGCCTACGACGTCGTGGCCATCAACGCGGCCTCGATGTCCACGCAGATCGCCGGCCTGCCCTTCTCGGGCCCGATCGGTGGCGTGCGCATCGCCCTGATCGATGGCCAGTGGGTGGCCTTCCCCCGCTACAGCGAGGTGGAGAACGCCGTCTTTTCGATGGTTGTTGCCGGCCGCATCGTGGGTGACGACGTCGCCGTCATGATGGTTGAGGCCGAGGCCACCGACAACGCGTGGAACCTCATCCAGGCGGGCGCCCAAGCGCCCACCGAGGAGATCGTGGCGGAGGGTCTCGAGGCCGCCAAGCCGCACATCCGCGCCCTGTGCATCGCGCAGAGCGAGGTGGCCGCTGTTGCGTCCAAGCCCACCGCCGAGTTCCCGCTGTTCCTCGACTACGAGGATGATGTCTACGCGGCCGTTGAGGCTGCCGGCACCGCCGGGATCTCCCAGGGCATCACCATCGCGGACAAGCAGGAGCGTGAAGCCGCCCTGGACGCCGTCCGCCTCGAGGTGCAGGAAGCTCTTGCCGCAGAGTTCGAAGGCCGCGAGAAGGAGATCTCCGCCGCGGTCCGCGCCGTCACCAAGAAGCTCGTGCGCCAGCGCGTCCTCACTGAAGGCGTCCGCATGGACGGCCGCGGCCTCAAGGACATCCGCACCATCTCGGCCGAGGTCGAGGTGCTGCCCCGCGTGCACGGTTCGGCGCTGTTCGAGCGTGGCGAGACCCAGATCATGGGCGTGACCACCCTCAACATGCTCCGCATGGAACAGCAGCTCGACACCCTCTCGCCGGTGACGCGCAAGCGCTACATGCACAACTACAACTTCCCGCCGTACTCGACCGGTGAGACCGGCCGCGTCGGCAGCCCGAAGCGCCGCGAGATCGGCCACGGTGCACTCGCCGAGCGTGCGCTCGTGCCCGTGCTGCCGAGCCGCGAGGAGTTCCCCTACGCGATCCGCCAGGTCTCCGAGGCACTCGGCTCCAACGGCTCCACCTCGATGGGATCCGTGTGCGCCTCGACCCTCTCGCTGCTGAACGCCGGTGTGCCGTTGCGCGCACCCGTGGCCGGTATCGCGATGGGTCTCATGTCCGACACCGTTGATGGTGAGACCCGCTACGCGGCCCTCACGGACATCCTCGGCGCCGAAGATGCGTACGGCGACATGGACTTCAAGGTGGCCGGTACGCGCCAGTTCGTCACCGCGATCCAGCTCGACACCAAGCTCGACGGTATTCCGTCCTCGGTGTTGCAGGCCGCGCTGACCCAGGCTCGCGACGCCCGCCTGTACATCCTCGACATCATGAACGAGGCGATCGACACTCCGGACGAGATGGCTGCCACCGCGCCGCGCGTGATCTCCGTGGTGGTCCCCGTTGACAAGATCGGCGAGGTCATTGGGCCGAAGGGCAAGATGATCAACCAGATCCAGGAGGAGACTGGCGCGGACATCACGATCGAGGACGACGGCACCGTCTACATCGGTGCCACCGACGGCCCCTCGGCCGAGGCTGCCCGCAACATGGTGAATGCGATCGCCAACCCGCAGATGCCTGAGGTGGGCGAGCGCTTCGTCGGAACCGTCGTGAAGAACACGACCTTCGGCTCGTTCGTCTCGCTCTCGCCCGGCAAGGACGGCCTGCTGCACATCTCGCAGGTCCGCAAGCTGGTGGACGGCAAGCGCATCGAGAACCTCGATGACGTGGTGCCGATCGGCTCCAAGGTCGAGGTTGAGCTCGCCGAGGTCGATCCGCGCGGCAAGCTGTCGCTGTGGGTTGTGATCGACGGCGAGGCCGCCGCAGTGGAGCAGGCACCGCGCCGCGACCGCGACGACCGCGGCGACCGTGGTGACCGTGGCGACCGCCGCCCGCGTAACCGTACTCGTCGTCGTCACGATGACGAGGATGGTGAGAAGTCCGAGGACTGAGCACTCCTGAATTGAGGGGCGGTGGGCAACCACCGCCCCTCAGTCGTCTCAGGAGAGTAGTCTGCATTCGTGGATGATTGAATCACGCAAGCGTCAGAATCGGCTCGTGCCATTGGCTCTTGCGGTTGCGGTGTTCCTGCTGGTCGAACTCTGGAAGTTCGTGATGCGACGCTTCGAGCCCGCGGCGCCGTAGAATGAGGCAATGCCCGCTCCTTTCTCCGTGATGCCGCTCGGCCCCGATTCTCAGTTCACCTTTGATGCCGACGGCGTCCAGATTCAGCGCTCGATTGCGCCGGGAGGGATTCGGGTCCTGACCGAGACAATCCCGGGCTCACGCTCGGCGTCGATCGGCGCCTGGGTGGCCGCCGGAAGCCGCGATGAGGACGACGCCCACGCGGGTTCAACGCACTTCCTGGAGCACCTGCTCTTCAAAGGCACCCCTTCGCGGTCCGCGCTGGACATCGCTGAGGCATTCGACGCCGTCGGGGGAGAGGCTAACGCGGCGACGGCGAAGAACTACACGTGCTACTACGCGCGCGTGCTCGATGCCGATTCGCAGATGGCGATCGAGGTGATCATGGACATGGTCACCTCGTCCCTGCTCGCCGAGGACGAGTTCGAGCTCGAGCGCGGTGTGATCCTGGAGGAACTCGCGATGTCCGCGGATGATCCCTCCGAGGTGCTGCACGATTCGTTCGCCGAGGCGGTACTCGCGCCCCATCCGCTCGCACGCCCGATCGGCGGTACTCCGGACCGGATTGCGGCGCTGCATCGCACACACGTGCTCGACTACTACCGCCGCACCTATGTGCCCAGCGAGCTGGTGATCACCGCGGCCGGATCGCTCGCCCACGAGGACGTCCTGCGGGCCGTGATCGCGGGCGCCGAGCGCGCCGGGTGGGACCTCGGTACCGGTGCGGCTCCGGCACCACGGCGGACCGCCACGGACGCGATCTATGCGCCCCCTGTCCGGCTCGCCATCGCGCGCCCAATCGAGCAGACCCACATCGTGGTAGGCGGGCGTGGCCTCGCGAATGGCGACCCACGGCGGTTCGCGCTCAACGTGGCCTCGACGATCCTCGGCGGCGGCATGAGCTCGCGGCTGTTCCAGGAGGTGCGCGAGAAGCGCGGCCTGGCCTATTCGACCTACGCTTTCGCCTCCTCCTATGCAGAGGCCGGGTTGTTTGGTGCATACGCCGCCTGCGCGCCCGCCAAGGCCGACGCCGTCATCGATCTGCTGATCTCCGAACGCGAGCGGATGCGGGGCGTGACCGACGCGGAACTGGAGCGGGCGATTGGCCAGATCTCCGGCGGCTTCGTGCTCGGAATCGAGGACTCTGCATCCCGGATGTCCCGCCTCGGCAGCGCCGAGATCGTGACGGGCGAACTCCTCTCCGTGGACGAGATCCTGGCCCGATACAGGTCCGTCACCGCGGAAGACATCCGCGAGGTGATTGAGTTCCTGACCACGGATGAACCCACAGTCGTCACCGTTGGCCCCGAACTCTCGTCCTAGCCGTGCTGATCTGGCTGCCGCCATCGGAGGGAAAGACCGCACCGGAATCGGGACCCGCTCTCGAACTCGAATCCCTCGTCCTCCCCGAGTTGAGTGATGCTCGCTCCGAGGCGATGTCCGCTCTGCGTGCGCTCGGCGACGGCGATGAGGCGGCCCAGGTACTCGGTCTCGGAAGGAAGTCGGCCGCCGACGCCGCGCTCAACGTCACGCTCGATACTGCGCCATGCGCTCCGGCGATCGCGCTCTACACGGGCGTTCTCTACGACCATCTCGACGCGGACTCCCTCGACCACCGCGCGAGGGCGCGCCTCGACGAGCATGTCTGGATCGCATCCGGGCTGTTCGGTCTCGTACGCCCGTCCGACCTGATCCCCAATCACCGCCTCGCAATGGGAGTGAAGCTGCCGCCGCTCGGCAATCTCGCCTCCTGGTGGCGTCCGCGACTCGCGAGAGCCCTTCCTGATCTCGCGGGACGAACGATCGTCGACTGCCGGTCGGGCGCGTACCGCGCCGCATACCTCGCCGCCGAATCTCACGTGCTCGAGATCGCCGTCGTTGAGGAACGTGCCGCCGGCCGAAAAGTCATCACGCACATGGCGAAGAAGTGGCGGGGCCTCGCGGTCCGCCACCTGATCAGGAGCCCGGAGCCGGGGGAGTGCTCATCGCGTGAGGATGTCATCGACGCACTCAGAGGGCTGACGGAACGCCCGGAGATCATCGCCGTCGAAATCGGCGATCGTCAACTCGCGCGCGCAGGGGGAAGCACCACGCGCGTCACGCTCGTGACCGAGTCGACGGAGATCTGACGACTTCCACGTCGGCAGGAGGAGAGGCCAGAAGGGGCAGCAGGAGCATTGCCATGACGATGGTGATCGAGCGGTTCTTCAGCAGATCCTCGCCGAACGATTCGGTGGGAAACCCGTAGCCGACGATCGTGATGAACACAAGAAAGACGAGCATGCCCCACACTGCGATTCGGACGAAGCGCCTCGTCGTGAGCCCGAGGCCGCAGGCGACCTGGTAGATCCCCAGCATGATCGTGAGCCAGCCGATATTCGGCATGACGAATGACAACCAGACGTCGCTCAGCCACGGGATCAGTGCCGTATCGGCGAAGACCGCGTACCCCTCAGGCTGCGCGCGCCCGAGAATGAAGTGAGAGATGCCGCCACCGATGAAGACGAGGGCGAACAGTGCCCGGATAGCGATGCGGTAGTACCTCATCGGCCCTCCTTGAGATGAGTCCTGCGGAAATGAGTGACATGCCCCGCGAGGAGGTGGAGTGCGCGCTGCTCGTCCTGCTCCGCGTACTGCATGAGCATGTGAATCGGACCGAAGAAGGCGAGCGCGGTCTGCTCGGGGGAGAGGTTCTCGCGGAACTCGCCTGTCGCGAGCAGTGTCTCGAAGAGCTCGGTCTGGAAATCCAAAGGACGTTCGACGAAGTATGCGTGGAAGCGGGCCGAGACATCGGCGTCGCGATACTGCTCGATGACCAGGAGCCGTCGAAGCTTCGCGAACTGCGAGTCGTGAAGTACGAAGTCGAATATGGCGCGAGCGATCGTCTGCAGAGTCTCTTCATCGATGTCCTCATAGCGCACCGCGACATCGCTGCCCGCCGCTTTGCTGAAGGTTCCGGCGACTTCGTTCAGGCGTTCATCGGCACGATCGATCAGAGCATCGAAGATCGCCTGCTTCGACGGGAAGTGCTTGTAGACCGAGCTCTCGCGTATTCCGACGGAACGTGCGAGATCGCGAATCGACGTTCCGCTGAATCCGTCCCGAGAGAAGCCGTCGAGCGCGGCGTCCAGAAGGGCGTCACGTGTGTCACGGCGCCGAGTTTCGGTGCGCGGGGCATCAGCTAACGAACGTTCGCTTTTCACATTGTTGAGATTAGCACGTGCTGGTGCCCGGCACATGGAGTTCGACCCGTAGTCTTGATTCCATGAGAGTTGCAGTGGTGGGCGCCGCGGGGCGCATGGGTCAGACGGTGTGCCGAGCGATCGACGACGCTCCCGATCTCGAACTCGTGGCCCGCCTGGATGAGGGCGACGATCCACACTCCCTCGAAGGCATCGCGGATGTGGCCGTGGAGTTCACAGTCCCGAGCCAGTCCGAGGCGAATGTGCATGCGCTGCTGGATGCGGGAGTCGCCGTCGTGGTCGGCACCACCGGATGGACGGAGGAGTCGCTTCAGCGGGTCCGCGAACACGCCACTGACGTGGCCGGCCACGTGTTCATCGCCCCGAACTTTGCGCTCTCCGCCGTGCTCGCGATGCGCTTCGCGGCGATGGCGGCGCCGTACTTCGAATCCGCCGAGGTGATCGAGCTCCATCACCCGAAGAAGGTGGATGCGCCATCCGGCACCGCGCTACACACCGCGCGTGGCATCGCGGCTGCGCGTGAGGGGCGCCCCAGTCCGGACGCCACCGAGACCGGTTTCGAGGCGCGCGGAATGGAAACCGACGGCGTTCGCGTCCACGCGGTCCGTCTCGCCGGGTTGATGGCGCACGAGGAGATCTTGTTCGGCAACGTAGGGGAGGGCCTCACGATTCGCGCGGACTCCTACGATCGCTCCAGCTTCATGCCGGGTGTGCTGCTCGCCGTGCGCAAGGTGCAGGGACTGCCTGGACTCACCGTGGGCCTCGACGCGCTCCTCGACTAGTACCTAGAGGCCGGCGTACCAGGCGTTCTCGGTGATCGTGCCGGTGCCGATCTCGTAGCCGCGGCGCACGCCACGCTGACCGAAGCCGGCCGATTCGAGGAATCCTTCGCGAGGCTTGTCGCCCGAGACACACCAGATCTGGACCGAATCCGCGCCGGTTTGGCGCAGGATGTCCGCGCACGCCGCGAGTAGCCGCGAGGCGTGACCTTTTCGGCGGTCCTCCCGGGCCACCTCGAGGGCGAGGATCTCGGCAGGAGGGCCCTCATCGCCGTCGGCATCGGGGATCGGCTCCTCGACCGGAGCAATGGCTGCGAATCCCACCACCCGCGTGTCCTCCAACGCCACGAGGATGCGGTGCTTTGCGGAGGGCGGATCCTCGATGGCGTCGAGCCACTGAGTCTCGAAGGATTCGGGGTCCATGATGACCTCTTCGCCGGAGCCGAGCTTCAGCAAGGCCGCGAAGTTGGCGGCATGGATCACCGCGATAGCGTGGGCATCTTCGGGCAATGCGGGCCGGACGGAGAGATCTGCCATACGTCAACCTTACGTGGTGCAGTATCTTTCGACTATGAGCAGCGTGACAATTTCCGTACGAGGACACAGTGAGGTGCGTACCGCACCGGAGCTGGCCACGGTCTACTTCTTCGTGAACTTCGAGGGCGGCGAGCGCGACTCCGTGCGTTCGGCGGCACTCAATCTCGCGGCCGAGCTCACTGATGAACTGAACGGCCATGCCGACGGCGTGGACTGGCACTCCGAGAGCCTGTCCATCTGGTCCGACCGGCCGTGGAACAACGAGGGCAAGCGACTGGACCCCGTGTACCACGCACAGGTGAACTTCGTGGCGAAGACCGCGAACTTCGACCTGCTCGGCAAGCTCCTGGATTCGCTCACCGAGCGCGAGGGCGTGACCGTCAACAGTGTCTCGTGGAGCCTCACGGACGAGACGCGGCTGCGGATCGAGCGGGAACAGGCCGTGGCGGCCGTAGCCGAAGCGACTGCGCGTGCCCAGGCTTACGCCGCGGCGCTCGGCTTGGCGAACGTGGTGCCAGTGCATCTTGCGGACACCGGACTGCTCGGAGACGTCTCCGTGAAGGGTGCGTCGGCCGACATGCTGATGGCGCGCAGTTTCGCCGGAGGCTCGCCCGAGGTGGCCCTCACGCCAGACGAGATCAAGGTGTCCGCGGGCGTGGAGATGCGGTTCGAGGCGAACTAGACCGCGGCGGCTCGGGCCGCTTCCTTCTTCACGAGGCTGAACGCTTCCTGCCGCGCGGGCTCGTCCGCGCCCTCGGCGAGATGCGCGAGATGCGCCGGGAGCTCGCGCCCCCATTCCTTCATCGCCGAAACCCAAAGCCGCCCGGCGCGGTACGAGGAGCGCACGAGCGGGCCAGCCATAACGCCCTTGAACCCGGCATCGCGGGCCACATCGGACCAGTGCACGAACTCCTGCGGCTTCACCCATCGATCGATCGGGTGGTGCAGGGGAGAGGGGCGCAGGTACTGCGTGATCGTGAGGATGTCGCAGCCGGCCTCGGCGAGATCGTAGATCGCCGCCTCCACTTCGTCGTCGCGTTCGCCCATGCCCAGGATCAGGTTGGACTTGGTGACAAGCTCGGCCGCGCGCGCCATGGAGAGCACGGCGAGCGACTTGTCGTAGGTGAAGGCCGGCCGGATCTTCTTGAAGATTCGCGGCACGGTCTCGAGATTGTGCGCGAAGACCTCGGGGCGGGCGTCGAACACCTTGCCCACGAGCTCCGGCTTGGCTCCGAAGTCCGGCGGCAGGATCTCCACGCCCGTGTTTGGATTGACGGCGTGAATCGCCCGGATCGTGTCCGCATAAAGCGAGGCGGCGCCGTCGGGCATATCATCGCGGGCAACGCCGGTGACGGTGGCGTACCGCAGGCCCATGGTGCGTACGGACTCGGCCACCTTCATCGGCTCCTCGGGATCGAGGGCGCGCGGGCGGCCGGAGGTGATGTCGCAGAAGTCGCAGCGGCGGGTGCAGATGTCGCCGCCGATCAGGAACGTGGCCTCGCGGTCCTCCCAGCATTCGTAAATGTTGGGGCAACCGGCCTCCTGGCACACCGTGTGCAGGCCGGTGGACTTCACGAGCGAATGGATCTCCGTGAACTCGGGGCCCACCTTGGCGGTGGTGCGGATCCAGTCCGGCTTCTTCTCGATGGGGGTCTCGGCGTTGCGGGCCTCGACGCGCAGTAGGCGGCGCTCGCCAGGGGTCACACTCATGCGGTCTCCAGTTCGAATGTCTCGGCTAGCTGGCGTTCGACGATCTCGATCACGGACTCCACCGTAACCTCTCGTCCTAGTTCGTTGCTCAGCGTGGTCACATCGGCGTCCGCGATGCCACAAGGAGTGATCACTTGCGTGAAGCCCAGCGTGTTGTTGCAGTTGAGCGCGAAGCCGTGCATCGTGACACCGCGCGCCACACGCACGCCGATCGCGCAGACCTTGCGATCGCGCCCCTTGCCGTCCACCACCCAGACTCCGCTGCGGCCCGCGACCTGCTGGGTTTCGAGCCCAAGCTCGGCACACACGCTCATGATGGCGCGCTCCAGCCGGCGCACGTATTCGACCACGTCGAGCGGCTCCGGCAGGTGCAGGATCGGGTAGCCAACGAGCTGGCCTGGGCCGTGCCAGGTGATCTTGCCGCCGCGGTCCACATCGATCACTGGAACGTCCGAGGTGGGGCGATCCCACGAGGCGGTGCGGCGCCCCGCGGTGTAGACAGATTCGTGCTGCAGCAACAGCACCGTGTCCTCCTGGGTGCCGGCGACGACGTCGGCATGGATGCGCTGTTGCAGCTCCCACGCCTCCGGGTAGGGGATGAAACCGGGTCCGAGGCGGTTGAACTTCATGGTGTGACCCTATCGCGCCCTCGCATGGCGGCCACAGTTCGGGCAGAGGGACGCGCGGTGGCGCGGTTCGCGCTAGCGTAGGCGCATGAGCGCGCGCGAACTCTTCGGCACAGTCATTCCGGCCATGGTGACGCCCTTCCACGAGGACGGGTCGATCGACCTCGATTCGGCCCAGCGTCTCGCTGTCGCATTGGTCGACGGCGGCTGCGACGGCATCCTGGTCTCCGGCACCACAGGCGAGTCGCCCACCACGCACGGCCCCGAGAAGGAACAGCTCGTGCGGGCCGTCGTCGAGGCGGTGGGGGAGCGCGCCAAGGTGATGGCTGGCGCGGGCTCGAACGACACCGCGCACGCCGTGCGAATGGCGCAGGCCGCTGCCGGGGCCGGCGCGGATTCGTTGCTCGTGGTCTCGCCGTACTACAACCGGCCGAGCCAAGACGGCGTGGCCGCGCACATCGAGACGATCGCCTCCTCGACCGACCTCCCCGTGATGGTCTACGACATCCCCGGCCGCACCGGCGTCGCAATCGGCCCCGAGTGCTCCGCACGGATTGCGCAGCACCCGAACATCATCGCCTTCAAGGACGCCGTTGGCGATCCGACCGCCGGAACACGCCGCGGGCGCGACGTAGGCATGGAGGTCTATTCCGGCGACGACGCACTCACCCTGCCGTTCATGGCGCAGGGCGCCGTGGGCATCGTCTCCGTGAGCGCGCACGCGATCCCTGAGATCCTCCGCGAGCTCGTGGACGCGATGTATGCCTCGGACTATGCGGCGGCGCTCGCCGCACACATTCGCGGTGAGCGCGTGATCGACGCGATCATGGGGACCGGGCAGGGCGCGGTCATGGCGAAGCTCGCCGCGTATGTGCTCGGCCACATCGAGACACCCACTTTGCGGCTCCCGCTGGTGCCCGCGGAGGACGCATGGCGCGAGCAACTGATCGCCGAGCTGACGGCGCTCGGCAAGACCGTCCGGTAGGTCAGGCCTTGGGTGGGAGAACGGCGTCGACAATCGCACGGATCGCGAACTCGGTCGCCTCGCCCAAGTTGACCGCGTCGGGTTCCACGAGCCACTGATACTGCAGCCCATCCATCACGGCGAGGATCGCCGCCGATGCCTGCGCGATCTTCTTCTCATCTGTCACGCCCTGCTCGGCGCACAGTTCCCGGAAGGTATCGGCGAGCTCGGTGCGCAAGTTGAGGTAGCGCGCCTTGAAATAGTCCAGTGCCGGGTGATCGTCTGTGATCGCTTCACCCGAGAGTACCTCGAAGCCCTGCACGATCCCGGGGCGCTCGCTGTTCCGGAATGCGGTTTCGATGAGGTGATCGAACATCTGCCGCCCGGTGGGCATCGTGCGCCGGCCCATCGCCGCTAGATCGGCCACGTCTCGATACCGAACGGTCTCGAGGAGCAGATTCCGCTTACTGCCGAAGTGGTGGAGCACGCCCGCGTGTGTGATCCCCACCTGTTCCGCGATCTCTTGGAGCGTCGCGGTCGCGTAGCCTTTCGAGCCAAAGACCTCGGTGGCCGCGTGCAGAATCTCGATGCGCTTCCGGATCGTTTCGGGCCGCACTCGGTCTGGTCGGAAAATGTCCGCGTTGCCGGGCGCCGCATCGGCCTCGTCCTGCCAGATCGCGATGATGGCGTCCTCGGACGGGGTGGTGTGAAGGGCGGTCACGTCAATTCTCCAGTTAGCAGACAAACACGCTCAGGCTACCGTGAACCCCGCCCCCAACAGATCGGACACACGGGATGACGGGCCCACGAGTAGCGTGAACTCGCCCGGCTCCACCACACGCTCGCCCGCGGCGTTGACGATTGTGCACGCAGAAACCGGCACCCGCACCTCGACCTCGATCGACTCGCCGGGCGCCACCCAGGCCTGCGTGAACGCCTTCAGTTCGCGATCGGCCCAGCTGGCACTCGTCACCTCGTCCCGGATGTACGCCTGTACCGTTTCCCGGCTTGGGCGCGTCCCGGTGTTTGTGAGGGTCACATGCCCGACGACGTCGTCATCCAATCCCAACTCTGCGGCGTCCAGGCGGAGCTCACTGTAGGTGACGGTGGTGTACGACTTCCCCTCACCGAAGGCCCAGGCGGGCTCCTGCGTGAGATCGGCGTAGCGGGTGCCGTGCTGGCCGCGCACCTGCATGTAGTAGGTGGGCTGCTGCCCCGCGTGACGCGCGAAGGAGATGGGCAGCCGGCCCACCGGCTCGATGTCGCCACACAACAGTTCGGCGAGTGCCTGCCCACCCTTCATACCGGGGTTCGCGGCCCACACCACGGCCGCGGCGTGCTCCGCCGACGGCGGCAAGATGAGCGGCTTCGAGGCGAGCAACACGATCACTACGGGCTTTCCGGTGGCGATCAGCGCATCGATCAACTCGTTCTGGCCGCCCACCAGGTTGAGGGTGGCGGTGGAACGGCCCTCGCCGCACAGGAAGATGTTGTCACCCACCACGGCCACCACGACGTCGGCAGCCTCGGCCACGGCAACAGCCTCGGCGATCTGTGCCGGGTCCGTCGGGGCGGGGGCGATGATCGGCATCCGCGGCTGGCCATCCGGGTAGAACTGCCCTTCGGGGTTCGGTAGGAGCACGGCGATCTCCGAGCCGCGCGCGTAGCTGACCTCTCCGCCGCGCGCTTCGACGAGCGCCCGAATCCCGTCGAGTGGAGTCGTGGACATCTCGCGCGGTTGGCCGCCCGGCATCTCGGCCTGACCCGAGCGGCCGGCCCAGTCGCCAAGGAGGCAGTCGACGTCGTCGGCGACGGGCCCGACGACGGCCACCTTCAGTGGGGCTGCCAGCGGCAGAGTGCCGTCGTTCTCCAGGAGCACGAGCGATTCCCGTGCCACCTCGAGGTTGAGCTCTTGGTGTGAACCGACCACCTCGGCAATGCGCGCCTCGTCCGGCAGGCGCGGGTTCTCGAAGAGTCCGAGCTCGAACTTGAGCGTGAGGATCCGCTCCACGGCGCGATCGAAGGCATCGGCGTCGATCAGGCCATCGGCGACGGCCTGCTGTGCGCCCTCGAAGAAGGTGGGTGTGGTCATCACCATGTCGTTGCCGGCCGTGGTTGCGGCGGCTGCGGCATGCGCAATATCTGGCTGGATCTTCTGCTCCCAGACCATCCGGCCCACGTTGTCCCAGTCCGTGATCAGGGTCCCGGTGTAGCCCCATTCGCCCCGCAACACGTCTGTCAGGAGCCACTCGTTGAGGGTCACGGGGACGCCGTCGGTGGTTTGGTAACCGAGCATGAACGTGCGGCAACCGGCGCGCGCTACCCGCTCGAACGGCGGCAGGAACCACGAACGCATCTTGCGGTGCGAAATGTCCGCCTCCGAGGCATCACGCCCACCCTGGGTCTCCGAGTAACCCGCGAAGTGCTTCGCCGTGGCGAGGATCGCTGTGGGGTCATCGAGTCCCTCTCCCTGGTAACCCTCGACCACCGCGGTGGCGAGTTCACCAATCAGGTGCAGGTCCTCACCGAAGGTCTCGTCCACGCGCCCCCAGCGCAGATCGCGGGCGATGCACAGCACGGGGGAGAAGGTCCAGTGCGTGCCGGTCGCAGCGATCTCCGTTGCTGCAGCCCGTGCGAAACGCTTCATGAGCTCCGGGTTGAACGATGACGCCATTCCCAGTTGGGTGGGGAAGATCGTTGCACCGGGCCAGAACGAATGGCCGTGGATGCAGTCCTCGCCTACCAGGAGCGGGATCCGCAACCGAGTCTGTTGGGTCAACTCGTTCGCCTGAACGATTCGTTCGGGCGAGGTGTGCAGGATCGAGCCCACCGAACGCCCGACCACGATATCGGTCAGGTCGCCCCTCGCGTCGAGTTGCATCATCTGCCCGATCTTCTCGGCGAGAGTCATCCGGCCGAGCAGATCCGCCACCCGATCGGGGATCGAGAGCGAAGGGTCGAGGTAGGGGGCGGAGGGATTGGATCCCATGGTTGAGTCCTTTGTGAGTTTGGGAAGGGAAACGTGGATGCGGATCGCGCTAGCTGTCCGGATCGCCGTCGGAGGCGGGGCTGGTGTCCGTGCTGATCTGACGCACCTGGGTGAGCGTGTCGTTCACGTTCATGCCGCGCTTCTTCATCGCGCGGGCACGTTCGCCGGCGGAGCGAAGCCGCGGGTTCACGTACTCGTCGATGCCGAAATTCAGCAGTGACAGGCCTACGCCGATCGCCGCAATGCAGAGACCTGGAGGCAGGTACCACCACCACTGGTTCTGCTGGAAAGCGCCCTGCGCGGAGGCCCAGTTGAGGATGGTGCCCCAGTTGTAGTTGCTGACCGGGATTACGCCGATGAACGAGAGCGTGGTCAGGCTGAGCACGGCGGCCGTCATGGTGCCCACCACGCTCGCGGCGATCAACGCCATCAGGTTCGGCAGCATCTCGACGGCGATGATCCGGCGCAACGGTTCACCGTTCGCCTTCGCCGCTTGAACGAAGTCGCGATTGCGCAGAGACATGGTTTGCGCGCGCAACACTCGTGCGCCCCACGCCCAGCCGGTGAGGCCAAGCACCAGCGCAATCACCCACAGCGGCGGGTCCTCGAACAGTGAGGCCACCACGATAATGAGCGGGATGCCGGGCAGGACCAGGAACACGTTTGCGAGGGCGGAGAGCGATTCGCTCTTCCACCCCGTGGTGTATCCGGCGACGACGCCAACTGTCACCGCGATTGTCACTGCGATGAGTGTGGCGAGGATACCCACCACCATCACACCGCGGGTTCCCCAGATGATCTGGCTGAGGACGTCCTCGCCGAGATGTGTGGTGCCGAGCCAGTGCTCCCGCGAGGGCGGCTGGAATCGTGCCGTGGCATTGATTTGGGTGGGCGGGTAGGGCGCAAGCTGCTCCGCGAAGATGGCCACCAGCGTGAAGAACGCCAGGATCGACAGGCCCGCGATCGACTTGCCGTTCTTAAACATTGCGAAGGCCGATGCGAAACCGCTACTGGATGACGGCGGGGTCGGAACCGAATCGGTGAGGGCGGCATCTGAGACTTGGGTCGACATATCAGGACTCCGTCTGGCGGGTGCGGGGATCAAGGAAGGCGTACGCGACATCGGCGAGGATGTTCGCGAGAAGCACGGAGATTGTGATCACGAGGAACACGCCCTGCATCAGCGCGTAGTCCTTGGCGTTCGTCGCATCGAGCAGCATCTTGCCGACTCCGGGATAGCTGAAGACCATTTCCATGACCACGGTGCCTCCCACGATGAATCCGAGCGAAAGGGCGAAGCTTTGGATCTGCGGGAGCACGGCGTTGCGGGCCGCGTATCGCCACAGCACGCGCCGGTTCGGCAGGCCCTTTGCCTGAGCCACAGTGATGTAGTCCTCGTCGAGGACGGTCAGCATCATGTTGCGCATTCCGAGCATCCATCCGCCGAGGGAGGCGATCACGATTGTCAGCGCGGGCAGTGTGCCGTGATGGATCACTTGTCCAATGAACTCCCAGTTCCATCCGGGTGAGATGCCTGGCCCGAAGGCCTTACCGATCGGGAACCACTTGAGGTTCACGGCGAAGATCGCGATGGCAAGCAGGCCGAGCCAGAAGTAGGGGATGGTGTTGAAGAAGGTCGTGAGTGGGATCAGGAAATCGAGTTTGCTGCCGCGCTTCCAGCCGATCACCGCGCCGAGACTCGTTCCGATGCTGAAGGCGATGACGGTGGCAATACCCACGAGTCCGACCGTCCACGGCAGTGCGCCCGCAATGACTTCGGTGACGGGACGCATTCCATGCGTGAACGCGATTCCGAGGTCGCCTTGGAGCAGCAGCTTCCAGTAGTCCAGGTATTGCTGCCACATGGACTTGTCGGTATCGAGTCCGAGCAGTGCACGCAGCGCATCGGCCGCTTCGGCGCTGATGTTCTGGTTTCGTGCGAGGTATTGGCTGACGGCGTCGCCCTTCATCATGCGGGGGATGAAGAAGTTGATGGTCAGTGCCGCCCACAGTGTGAACAGGTAGAACAGGGCGCGATTACCGAGGAAGCGCCAGGGAATGCGGGCATGCGACTTCACGACCTCGTGCGTGCTGGTGCCTTCCGCGAGTGGGTCGTGTTCGACGACATCGGCGTTCGGAGGAGTCGTGGCGGGCATTATTCACCTCCAAGGATGCTGCCGGAACCGGCGAAGTGCTTCTCGGGATCGGGCGACGAGTCCCGCAGGCTCCGGGTGTAGGGATGCTGGGGAGTGAGGATGACGTCGTCGGCCGAGCCGTGTTCGACGATCCTGCCGCGGTTCAGCACGATGATCTCGTCGCTAAAGTGCCGCGCCGTCGCGAGATCGTGCGTGATGTACAGGACGCCGAGGCCTTCTTCGCGCTGCAAGTCCGCCAAGAGGTTGAGCACCCCGAGTCGGATCGAGACATCCAGCATCGAGACGGGTTCGTCGGCGACGAGGAGGGTGGGCCGCGAGGCGAGCGCGCGGGCGATCGCGACACGTTGCCGCTGGCCACCGGAGAGCTCATGCGGGCGGCGATCGATCACATCGTTCGGCACGAGGCGGACGCGCTCGAGGAGCCTGCGAACCTCGGCATCAACCTGGTCCTTCGCGACGACGTGATCGAGCCGCAGCGGCCGCTCGATATGGTGCCGGATGGTGTGATAAGGGTTCAGCGACGCAAACGGGTCCTGGAACACCATGCGCAGTTCCTGGCGGTATCTCCGCAGGCCCTTGCCGCTGTTGGGGATCGGGGCGCCATCGAGGAGGACCTCACCGGAGGTGGGCGTCTCGAGGTGGGTCAGGATCTTGGCGATCGTGGACTTGCCGCTACCGGACTGGCCCACGAGGCCGATCGTTTGGCCCGATTCGAGGTGGAACGAGACGTCGTCGAGCGCCTTGATCTGGCCGGCGCCGCGGACGTTGTAAATCTTGGTGACGTTGTTGAAGTCGAGCGTGGTCATCGCGCCACGACTCCCTTCTCGCCGGTGAGGCGGGGGAAGGACGCGAGGAGCGTCTTCGTGTAATCGTTCGTGGGCTTCGTCCAGATCTGCTCGGCCGTACCGAGTTCGACGATCCTGCCCTCTTTCATGATTGCGATACGATCCGTGATCTCCAGCAGGAGCGGCAGATCATGGGTGATAAAGACGACCGTGAAGCCGAACTCCTCCCGGAGCGCCGAGATCTGGCGGAGAATCTCGCGCTGGACCAAGACATCGAGCGCCGTGGTGGGCTCGTCCATAATCATCAGCTGTGGGCGTAGCGCCAACGCCATGGCGATCATGACGCGCTGCCGCATACCGCCGGAGAGTTCGTGGGGGTAAGAACGGCTGCGCTGGGCGCCCACCTTGACGATCTCGAGAAGCTCCGCCACTTCGGCACGGCGCTGCTTTCTCGACATCTCCGGGCGGTGCACGATGAACACGTCGTCGAGCTGCTTGCCGACTTGGGCCACGGGGTTCAGTGCGTTCATTGCGCCCTGGAAGACCATCGAGATCTTGTCCCATCGGAAGTGCTGCATCTGCTCGGCATCGAGTGTGTTCACGTCGATGTCCGTGCCGGAGGCGTCATGGAAGATCACCTCACCATTCGTGATCACCGCCGGCGGCTTCAGGAGCCGCTGAATGCCATACGCCAGGGTGGTCTTGCCGCAGCCGGACTCACCCGCGAGTCCGAGAATCTCGCCGCGTCGCAGTTCGAGATTGACGTCGATCACGGCCCGCACGGGCGGGTCGACGTCGTAGACCACCGAAAAGTCTCGAACCGAAAGGAGGGTGTTGCTCGTCATCGAGTCATCGCTTTCCGAGAGTTGTGCGGGGGTGGGTTGCCCCACCCCCGCGTCTGTGACTACTTAACCTGCAGCTTCTGCAGGATCAAGACGATGTTCGGCTGGGTGGGGTCGCCAGCCGCATACGGGTCGTTCTCGTCCGGCCAACCCACGTAGTTGCGGGTGTTGTACTGGGCGAGCAGCGGGTGCGCACCCAGGGTAATCGCCGGGATGTCCTCGACATATGCGGTCTGGATGATCTCCAGCGCCGCCATGCGATCCTCGTCCGAGGATGCGTTGGCGTAGGCGTTCAGCGCATCAGTCACCTCGGGGTTGTCGTAGCGGCCGAAGTTAAAGGTCGCGTTGTCATCGACGATCCAGCGGGTGTCCATCGTGGAGGTGTAGAGACCGTACGCGTTGTTCGTGGACTCCAGCCAGTGGATGATCGAGTCGAAGGTGCCGGTGGTCCGGGCCTCGTCCCATCCGCCCCAGTCCGGGGTGTCGATCTTGACCTCGACGCCGAGGATGTCCTTGGCCTCTTCGGCGATGAGTTGCTGCTGGGTGTTCCAATCGGACCATCCGGCGGGAACGGAGATCCGGAAGCTCACGGCGCCGCCAGATGGGTACTGCAGAACGTCGTTGCTGTCCCAGGTATAGCCGGCGTCGGTGAGAATCTCGCGAGCCTTGTCCTTGTCCACGGAGTAGTTCTCATCGGCGAACTGCGGGAGGATCTCGTCGGAGAGCAGATCGGCCAGGCCGGTCTTGTTCCAGATCGCCTCCGAGGCACCCTCGCGCGCAATCTGCACGTACGCTTCGCGATCGATCGTGTAGGCGAGTGCCTCACGGAAGGCGACGTCGTCGAACGGGGCCTGCTGCAGGTTCATGAACAGCGTGGCGGCACCACTCGTGGGGGCCACGAAGAAGTGGTTCTCAGGATCGGCGGCCAGGAAGCTGGTCTCGATCTGCGGCAGGAACGCCTGCGCCCAGTCGGCGTCACCGGAGACGAGTGCGGTGGTCAGAGCTGCGTTGTCACCGTAGGAGATGTAGTGCAACTCCGGCACAGCGAGTTCGCCGCCCCACCAGTTCTCGTTCGCCGTAAGCGTGACAGACTCCGTGGTCCAGTTAGTGAGCACGTACGGTCCGGTACCGATCGCCTGGCCCTCACCCGTGATCGGGTCCGTGCTCGGGTCCTCGATGTTCTCCCAGATGTGCTTCGGCGCGATCGGGGTGTGGAGGACGGAGGCCTGGCGTACGAACATGGACTGGCCGAACGTGATGGTCACCGCGTCGCCGTCAGTGTCGATGCTCTGGATGTTGAACCCGGAAGCGTCGACGAGGCTTCCGTCGGTGTACATCCCGAAGGTGAAGACGATGTCGTCGGCGGTGAAGGCCTCGCCGTCGGACCAGGTCACGCCGGAGCGGGGGACCACGGTCAGCGCGGAGAAATCATCGTTCCACTCCACCGACTCGGCGAGCCACGGCGTGGTGCCGAGATCGCCGGTGGGGTTCACGAGGGCGAGGGGCTCGAAGATGACCATGCGGTAGCTGTACATCGAGGCCGAGGAATCGCCCAGGTACGGGTTGTTTGACTGGGTCGTGATAGCGCCGTCGGGCTTGGCGATGGTGAGCGCCACCGTGCCCTGGCCGCCGGAACCCTCGTCCGTTCCGCCGTCTGTTGCGCCATCGGTTGCTGCGCCGGTGGAGCCTCCTGGCTCCTCCGTGGAGCTATCGGAGCCGCATGCTGCGAGTCCAGTAGCAGTGAGTGCGAGAGCGGCAGCAAACGCTACGGCCTTTCGCGAAAATGGTTTTCTGAGCGACATTGCCTCTCCTCTAGAGATTGTCCCCGGCACATCCGCGTGACGGTTGACACAAGGTTACTTACTGGCAAGTAAGCTGTCTACTGCCGTTATGAAACTGATACGTTCGAGGCAACGCGGGCGGGTGCTACGCCGGGGTGAGGCGGCGGGCCTCTGAGATCCAGAAGGCGGCGAACAGCGAGATCTCCCACCACTCGAGTATGAGAATCATGTGCCCAGGCGCGACCCAGTGCGTAATCACACCCACGACGACGGCGCCCAGGGTCATCAGCCCGAAGATCACGCGGTAGCGATTCTGGTAGGCAAGCTGGTGTGAATCTGCTCCGATCTCCTCACCGATCGTGTTCGCCGAGAGCGCGGGCCAGGCGTGTGACCACACGGCGGCGGCCAGCGCCATGATGAGGAAGATTGCCGCAACGCCGTGGATATGCGGTAGCGTCACGACGTCGGTCCGCGGCACCCAGAGTTGGTACATCGCGTACCCAAGGAATCCTGCGAGAGTAAGAAGCGTGCACGCCACGAACCCCACCGCCACTCTGGTTGCGCGGCCGCGATCCAGCTGCCGAACGATCCCCGCCATGTAGACGATGCACAGCACTGTGACCAATGTGAGGCTGATCCGAAGTGACCACACATACTCGCTTGCGGTGACGCCGTCGGGAGAGAGGAGCTCACGGCCACGCAGATCATCGAGGATGCCGTCCAGTCCGGTGGGCACGAGGGCCACGAACAGCGCGTAGAACGCCGCGCCCTTCAGGTTGTAGCGTTCCACCGGGTTCGAGCTTGGGTAGGCGATCATGCATGCTGCGAGGGCGATGAGGACGCCCACAAAGACGTCGCGCACCGGTCCGCCGTAGAACGCGCTGATTGAACCCGGCAGATTGCGAGACTGGAAGGCGGAGCCGAAGCTCACGATAAGGAGGGCGCCCGGCAGGATCACCATGAGCCAGTGCAGCATCGAGTATGTGGGGCGGGAATCAGTGCTGATCTGGGACATGGCGTCTCCCTTCTGTGCCAAGAGTAGGCCCACCCCGTGTGTGACGTCCATCACCTTGCGTGGGGAACGTAGACTGAGGCCGTGAGCCATCCGCATCCTGATCTGACCAAACCGCCCGCACTCGCGAAGAACACCCTGCGCATCGTCCCGCTCGGCGGGCTCGGGGAGGTGGGCCGCAACATGACCGTCTTCGAGATCAACGGCAAACTCCTCATCGTGGACGCCGGCGTGCTGTTCCCGGAGGACAACCACCCGGGCGTGGATCTGATCCTGCCGGACATCAACAACATCAAGGACCGGATGCAGGACGTGGTGGGCATCGTGCTCACGCACGGCCACGAGGACCACATTGGCGCGGTTCCGTATGTGTTGCGCATGCGCGAGGACATCCCGATCTACGGTTCCGAGCTCTGCCTCGCCTTCGTGGAGGCGAAGCTCAAGGAGCACCGGATCAAGGCGAAGACGATCGTCGTGAAGGAGGGCGACGTCCAGAAGCTCGGCCCGTTCGAATGCGAGTTCGTGGCGGTGAACCACTCGATCCCGGACGCGCTCGCCGTATTCATCCGCACCGTGGCCGGCAACGTGCTGCACACCGGTGACTTCAAGATGGACCAACTCCCGCTCGACGGCCGGATCACGGACCTGCGCGCCTTCGCCCGCCTCGGCGAGGAGGGTGTGGACCTGTTCATGACAGACTCCACCAACGCCGAGGTCCCCGGCTTCACGACGCACGAGCGCGAGATCGGCCCCGTGTTGGACACGGTGTTCGGCCAGTCCCGCGGCAAGATCGTGGTGGCCTCGTTCGCCTCGCACGTGCACCGCATCCAGCAGGTGCTCGACGCCGCTGCCCGGCACGGCCGCAAGGTGGTCATGGTGGGCCGCTCGATGGTCCGCAACATGGGCCTCGCCGCAGATCTCGGGTATCTGAATGTGCCCGACGGCGTTCTGGTGGACTTGAAGGCGGTGGCTTCCCTCCCAGACGATCGCCTCGTGCTGATCGCGACCGGTTCGCAAGGCGAGCCGATGGCTGCACTCTCACGCATCGCGAATCGCGATCACAAGGTCGAGGTGGGCCCCGGTGACACGGTCATCTTTGCCTCCTCGCTGATCCCCGGCAACGAGAACTCCGTGTTCCGCGTGATCAATGGCTTGATGCGGCTCGGCGCCCGCGTGGTGCACCAGGGCAATGCCAAGGTGCATGTCTCCGGCCACGCCTCGGCTGGTGAGCTGCTCTACTGCTACAACATCGTGCGGCCCAAGAACGTGATGCCGGTGCACGGCGAGATCCGGCACCTCGTGGCGAACGGGGCGCTCGCGGTCCAGACCGGTGTGGATCCGGACCGGGTCATGCTCGCGGAGGACGGCGTCGTCGTCGATCTGTCCGAAGGCGTGGCCCGGATCGTGGGCGCGGTTCCGTGCGGATACCTGTACGTGGACGGGTCCTCGGTGGGGGAGATTACGGACGCCGAACTGAAGGACCGCCTGATTCTTGCGGAGGAGGGCTTCATCTCCGTGTTCGCCGTGGTCGATTCCTCTTCCGGCGAGATCGTGGCCGGTCCGCATATCCAGGCCCGAGGCATGGCCGAAGACGAGTCCGTGTTCGATCAACTTGATCTGACCGGACCGCTCGCGGAAGCCGCCCGCGATTACCGTGACGCGCACCAGCTGGAGCAAGTGCTTCGCCGCGCGGTGGGGCAGTTCGCCTCCCGTAAGTTGCGCCGTCGGCCCATGATCATCCCGGTGGTCATCGAGACATAGGTCTGTGCGGCGCGGCGTTGCAACGATTTCGTGTGGCACCCGGTACTCTGGGGCCACTTATGGCTAACCGTACGACTTCCCCCGCACGGCAGGCCCCGCGGGCGAGCGCGTCACGTGAGGGCCGTACTTCCCAGCGCTCAGAAGGGAGGAAGGCCGTGGCCAGTACCGCGTCGAAGCAGCCCAAGAAGTCTCCTGCGCCGGAACCAAAGCCCGCGCGGCATGACGGGATCGCGTTCCTCCTGATTGCCATCGCGATCGTGGTGGCGATCCGCGAATGGTTCGGGCTCTCGGGCCTCGCCGGAGAAGTGATCCACCACGCCGTCGCCGGCGCATTCGGCGTCCTCGGCGTGATCGTCCCCGTGGTGCTCGTGATCGTTGCAATCAGGCTCTTCGCGAAGCCCGCCGAGAACCGCGTTAACAACCGCGTGTGGCTCGGTTTCCTGATGCTGCTTGGCGCGATAGCCGGCATCATTCACATCGCACAGGGCGCCCCGGGTCCCTTTGATGACATCGCCGCGGTCGAGGCCGCTGGCGGCGTAATCGGGTGGGCGCTCGGTGCCCCCCTCGCTCTTCTGTTCACGGAGTACGCCGCGATTCCGCTCCTGGTACTGCTCGGCTTGCTCTCGATCCTGACGATCACTTCCACTCCCGTGGCCTCACTTCCCGAGAAGTTCCGCAAGATTCTCCCCAAGCGCGAGGCCGACGACGTCGATGACGAGTTCGAGGGCGCCGCACCCAAGAAGCGCCGCGGCCTGGGCTGGGGCCGCAAGTCCAGCGACGAAACCCAGGTTTTCTCCGAGCCCTACGACTCGGCCGTGTTGCACGAACCGGACCCGAGTGCCCACACCGAACTGATATCCTCCTCGCGCACCCGCGTGCTCCCAACCGAGCCGTACGACGTCGAGCAGGACGAGAAGAAAGCCAGCAAGAAGAAGGCCGAGCCGGAACTCACCGCGCCGCCCACGGTGGCGCTGCCCGCGCGCGCCGAGCAGTTGGAGCTCGACCCGAGCATCGTCTACGAGCTGCCCGGTGACAAGCTGCTTGCGCAGGGACCGCCGCACAAGGTGCGTTCCGCCGTCAACGAGCGTGTGCTCGAGGCGCTCACGCGAACCTTCCAAGAGTTCGAGATCCCGGCCACCGTGACCGGATTCTCGCGTGGTCCCACGGTCACCCGGTACGAGGTGGAGGTGGGCCGTGGCACCAAAGTAGAGCGCGTCATGGCTCTGGAGAAGAACATTGCCTACGCCGTCGCCAGCGCGGACGTGCGCATCCTCGCGCCGATCCCCGGAAAGTCCGCGATCGGCATCGAGATCCCCAACGCGGATCGCGAAACCGTGGCGCTCGGAGACGTGCTGCGCTCCGATGCCGCCCGCCGCACACACCACCCCCTCGTCGTCGGTGTGGGGAAGGACGTTGAGGGCGGTTACGTGATCGCCAACCTCGCGAAGATGCCGCACCTGCTCGTGGCCGGTGCCACCGGCTCCGGTAAGTCCTCGTTCGTGAACTCGATGATCACCTCGATCCTGATGCGCTCCACCCCCGAAGAGGTGCGCATGGTGCTCGTGGACCCGAAGCGCGTGGAGCTCACCAACTATGAGGGCATCCCGCACCTGATCACCCCCATCATCACCAACCCCAAGAAGGCCGCAGAGGCCCTCGAATGGGTGGTTCGCGAAATGGACATGCGCTACGACGATCTCGCCCACTTCGGCTTCAAGCACGTGGACGATTTCAACGCGGCTGTGCGCGCTGGCAAGGTCACCGCGCCCCCGGGATCCGAGCGCAAGATCGCCACCTACCCGTACCTCCTCGTGATCGTGGACGAGCTCGCGGACCTGATGATGGTGGCCCCGCGTGATGTGGAGGCCTCGATCCAGCGCATCACGCAGCTTGCTCGCGCCGCCGGCATCCACCTGGTGCTCGCCACCCAGCGTCCCTCCGTGGACGTGGTGACCGGTCTGATCAAGGCGAACGTGCCCTCCCGGCTGGCGTTTGCGACGTCGTCTCTCGCGGACTCGCGTGTGATTCTCGATTCGCCCGGCGCCGAGAAGCTTGTGGGCCAGGGTGACGCGCTGTTCCACCCGAGCGGTAAAGCGAAGCCAATGCGCGTGCAGGGCGCCTGGGTCACCGAGAAGGAGATCCAGGAGATCGTTGCGCACGTCAAGGAGCAGATGAAGCCCATCTACCGCGAAGACGTGGCCGTGGTGGCCCCGAAGAAGCAGGTGGATGATGACATCGGCGACGATCTCGATCTGCTGCTACAGGCCGCCGAGCTCGTGGTCACCACGAACTTCGGCTCTACCTCGATGCTTCAGCGTAAGCTTCGGGTAGGCTTCGCGAAGGCCGGGCGGCTCATGGATCTGCTCGAGTCCCGCGAGATTGTCGGCCCCTCCGAGGGGTCGAAGGCCCGCGAGGTGCTGGTGCGGCCGGACGATCTTCCGGCAACGCTCGCGATGCTTCGCGGTGAGGATCCGCCGGAGGAGTACTTCGATAATGCCGACGGCGCCAGCAACAGTGATGATGACGAGGATGGCGAGGACGCATGGGAGCTGACCGGCAGGTAACTGCGCCGCTGTGGAACATCGCGAATGTGCTCACGATGATCCGCCTCGTGCTCGTGCCCGTGTTCATTTGGGCGTTCCTGCAAGGGACGCCTGGCTGGCGAGTCACGGCGACCATCATCTTCCTCGTTGCGGCGATCACTGACCACTTCGATGGCAGTCTTGCCCGCTCTCGCAACCTCATCACGAACTTCGGCAAGATCGCGGACCCGATCGCGGATAAGGCCCTGGTGATGTCCGCGCTGATCCTGCTGGCGTGGGACGGTGCCATGCCGTGGTGGGTCACGATCGTGATCATCATCCGCGAACTCGGCATTACGCTCTTGCGCTTCGTGATGCTACGCCGCTCGGTGATGGCCGCCTCGAAGGGTGGCAAGCTGAAGACCGTGCTCCAGATGATCTTCATTGTGGGCCTGCTCATGCCATGGAACGTGATTTTCCCCGATGGCCTCAGCAGCTTCTTGCACGGATTCAGCATCGTGGTGATGTACCTCGCGCTCGCCGTGACCGTGCTCAGCGGCATCCAATACTGCGTGGACGCCTGGAAGATCGCGCGTGGCCAGTCCGACAGCTGAGGCGGCCGTTGTGGCGCTCGATGGGCGCACCGTGGCGGTGGCCGAGTCGCTGACCGCCGGGTACGTCTCCGGCGCACTGGCAACCGTTCCTGGGGTCTCGGCGATCCTGCGCGGGGGAGTGGTCGCCTACTCGCCCGAGATCAAGATTTCGCTCCTCGGTGTGGATCCGGATCTGATCGCCGCGGGTGGCACGGTTCAGCCTGAAGTGGCACAGCAAATGGCGCGCGGCGTGGCAGAGCGCCTCGGTGCCCAGTTTGGGATCGGAACCACCGGCGTTGCGGGGCCGGGTTCCGCGGAGGGCCACGCGGCGGGCGAATGCTTCGTGGCCGCCGTCGACCTCGAGAACGGCGTGGGTGTGGTGGAGCACCTCCTGCTCGAGGGGGATCGTGACGAGGTCCGCCGGGCGTGCTCGGAGGCGGCACTCGAAATATGTGCCCGGCTCGCGGAACAAACTCGCCCTCTCGGGCGTTACACGGAATGATGAACACTATGAACACCCGACCCCGTACCCGGATCGACGCTGGCCCGTCGAACGCGCTGTTGCGCCGCGAGATCGGCGACGTGCTGCGCACGATACGCCAGAACCAGGGCCGCACGCTTCGCGAGGTGTCCTCTGCCGCGCAGGTCTCGCTTGGTTACCTCTCCGAGGTGGAGCGTGGCCAGAAGGAGGCCTCCTCAGAGCTCCTCTCCGCCATCTGCAATGCGCTCAACGTGCCGCTCTCCGTGGTGTTGCGCGAAGTTGCGGACCGCGTGAGCGTGGTCGAGGCCGTCAACGTGCCAGATACCATCCCCGCGGATCTCTACTTCACCGCCGTGCGGTGAAGCACTCCGAACTGACTGAGGCCCTGCAGACCGTCTTCGGACGGGATGTGGGGCCTTCGCTTGCCCAGGACCTTGTCCTTGTGGAGCTTGGTTCGAGAACCGTGGCCGACGCCGTCGGGCAGGGTGTGCCGCCCCAACTTGCCTGGGCGGCCCTCGCCCGGGAGATGGGCGTCTCTGAGGAGTTTCCACACCGCCGCGCGCGTTAGAACGCATGAGCCGTGGGCGTGTCGCACCCGATCGAACAAATGTTCGTACTACAGTTGTGCACAGGTGAGAGTTATCCACAGATTGAGAAATTGGTGGGTGCTTCGTGTCAGTGGTCGGGCATAGTGTCACCTCTGAACCACTCGGAGAGGGTGGAGCAGTTCGAGACCAGCGTTGTACGCAGGTGGGAAGCCACCGGAACCGGAGAGGTGAATAGATGCCGCAGGTAGCAGATCGTTCGAAGGCCCTTGAGGCCGCGCTCGCGCAGATCGACAAGAGTTTTGGTAAGGGCTCCGTAATGCGGCTGGGGGATGAGAATCGTCCCGCCGTCTCCGTGATTCCCACCGGATCGGTGGCCCTCGACGTGGCCCTCGGCATTGGCGGGCTCCCGCGTGGCCGCGTGGTCGAGATCTACGGCCCGGAGTCCTCGGGTAAGACCACTGTGGCGTTGCACGCCGTTGCGAATGCGCAGCGGGCGGGCGGCATCGCGGCATTCATCGACGCCGAGCACGCGCTCGATCCCGAATACGCCAAGAAGCTGGGCGTGGACACGGACGCGCTCCTGGTTTCGCAACCGGATACCGGCGAGCAGGCGCTTGAGATCATGGACATGCTGATCCGTTCGGGCGCGCTAGACATCGTGGTGATCGACTCCGTGGCCGCGCTCGTGCCGAAGGCCGAAATCGAGGGCGATATGGGCGATTCCCACGTGGGTCTGCAGGCGCGCCTCATGTCCCAGGCGTTGCGTAAGATCACCGGTGCGCTCTCTGGCACCGGGACCACCGCCATCTTCATTAACCAGTTGCGCGAGAAGATCGGCGTATTCTTCGGTTCCCCGGAGACCACGACCGGCGGCAAGGCTCTGAAGTTCTACTCCTCGGTGCGGCTCGATGTACGCCGGATCGAGACCCTCAAGGAGGGCGCGAACCCCGTAGGCAACCGCACTCGCGTGAAGGTCGTGAAGAACAAGATGGCGCCGCCCTTCAAGCAGGCGGAGTTTGACATCATCTACGGCCAGGGCATCTCCCGCGAGGGCGGTCTGCTGGACCTCGGCGTGGAGCACGGTATCGTGCGCAAGTCCGGTGCCTGGTACACCTACGAAGGCGATCAACTCGGCCAGGGCAAGGAAAACTCGCGGTCCTTCCTGAAGGACAATCCGGATCTCGCCAACGAGATCGAAGGGAAGATCCTCGCCACACTGGGGATTGGTGCCGCAGCCGAGGCCGCGGCCGACGAGCCCGGCGTTCCGGATGGCCTCTGAGGACGCGCCCACGGCAGCCTCACAGACTACTGCCGCACAGGCAATCGTCTATCGCCAGCTGGCGCAGCGGGATCGCACCCGCGCCCAGCTGGCGAAGAAGCTCGCCGAACGTGGCGTGAACGAGGCCGTGGCCGCGGAGGTGCTCGATTCCTTCGAAATCGCCGGGCTCGTGAATGATGCCAACTACGCCGAGCGATATGCCGAGTATGGGCGCACGGAGAGGGGACTGTCCAGGCGCGGGATCTCTGCGAAGCTCGCCGAAGCTGGCGTGGCGCCGGAACTCATTGCCGATGCCCTCGAGTCGTACGAGGCCGAGCCCGAGCGTGAGGTGGCGCTAGAGCTCGCCCGGAAGAAGGCGCCGTCGTCCCATGGGCTCGATCGCGATGTCCGGTTTCGACGGATCGCCGGATTTCTGGCGCGCCGCGGGTTTCCGAGTAGCATCGTGGTCAGCGTGACCCGCGAAGTGCTCGACAACGAGCCGGAGATCCCCTGAGGCTCCTTACTGGCGGGGGTCCCGGCGGTGAATGAACGTCTCGTCGACGCCAGGGAGGCGCTCCTCGTGCCCGTGCGGCCCGAACTCGTCGGCGGGAATAGTGCGCATCGGATCCAGCCCTGGGGCGAGACCTTCATCCGCGTTCTGGAGCGGAATAGTAGAGCCAGCGGTGCGGCTCCGTAGACGCCGTGAGACGAATCCCGCGAGCCACGTGAGCGTGTAGTTGATGATGATGAACATGACTGCCGCGACGATCAGCGCGGGGATCAGGTTCTGGAATGAGGTACCTACAAGCCGTGCCGAGCGGAGCAACTCCGAGTACGTGATCAGGTAGCCGAGCGCGGTGTCCTTCAGAATCACCACAAGCTGGGAGAGCATCGAGGGCATCATGGCAACGAGCGCTTGCGGCAGCAGGATGGTGCGCAGAACCTTCCCGGTGCTCATCCCAATGGAGAGCCCGGCCTCGGATTGTCCCGAAGGTAGGTTCAGCACGCCGGATCGCACGAGTTCGGCCATGACCGAACCGTTGTAGAGCGTCAGCGCGCTCACGACGGCCCAGAATGGCGCATCCGTGGGGTGCATGATCCCGGACTTCGAATAGAAGAAGTAGAAGAAAATCATCATCAGCAGCACGGGGACCGCGCGGAAGAACTCGACGATGATGCCGCTCAGCAGCCGAATGAGCCTGTTCTGCGAGAGCCGGCCCATGCCGAAGAGCAGGCCGAAGACATTGGCGGTGACCACCGAGACCGCGGCCGCCTTCAGCGTCGCGATCAGGCCAGGAATCAGGAACGTGGTCCAGGTCTGAGCCTGAATGAAGGGGGTCCATTTCGCAGCGGTGAGCTGACCGCGATCGGCCAGAATCACGAGGACGAAGGCCAGAATCCCGAGCACGAGCGCGACGCCCACGATGTTGAAGATCATGATGCGGCGCCGACCCTTGGGGCCCGGTGCGTCAAAAAGGAGTGAGGAGCCGGCACTCATCGCGCCACCTTCAATCGGTTGCTGAGATAGGTGGTAAGCATGCCCATCGGGAGCACGATGATCACGAATCCTGTGGCGAAGAGGAGGAAGATGACGAACAGCAAGTCCGCCCGGTTCTCCACCATCTCGTTCATGATTGTGGAGGCTTGAAGCACGCCGGCCGCTTGGGCCACCGTGGTGTTCTTCGTCAGTGCGATCAGCGTGTTTCCGAGTGGGGCCACGGCGCCTCGGAATGCCTGGGGGAGGATCACGAGCCCCATCGATTGGCCGAATCCGAGACCAACCGCGCGTGCCGCTTCGGCCTGGCCTGCTGGCACCGTGTTGATGCCCGAGCGAAGCGCCTCGGCCACGAACGCGGCGTGGTAGATCGAGAGTGCCAGCACCGCGAGCCGGAATGAGTTCGTCGCGATGAAGTCGCCCGAGCCGGGTTGCGCGAGAACCACGCCAAGCTGACCCCAGAGGCCCAATGCCGCGGCCAGCACGATCAGAGTGAGCGGCGTGTTTCGAACAAGGTTCACGTAGGTCGCACCGGCCCACTGCAACGATGTTGCCGGTGACACGCGCATGATCACGATGATCGTGCCGATCACCAGCGAGCCGATGGCGGACCAAAAGGTGAGTTGGATTGTCACCCAGAATGCGCCCAGTACGTCGTACTGACTTAGGAGTTCAGACACCCTCCACCTCCCTGACGGAGTGAGTGGGGCGCACTGGCGCCCCACTCACTCACAACTAGCTGCAGTTCCCGCCGGGAGTGGGCGGGTTCGTGTCGGTGTTGTACTCGTAGTCGGCACCGGCATTGTCCTTGAGTGCCTGCTCCCACGAACCATCCTCGATCATCGCGCTGATCGCCTCGTTGATCGCATCGCAACGACCGGACTCCTTCGGGATACCAACGCCGTAGTTCTCAGTCGAGAACTTCTCGCCCACAAGCTTGAGCTCTCCGGCGTATGCATCTTGGTTGGCGAAGCCCGCCAGGATGATGTCATCGGTGGTCAGGGCATCCACGGTGGTGGCTGTCAGAAGCTCGACGCACTCGGAGTAGGTCTGAGCTTCGTACAGCTCCACGCCGGCCGAGTACTCATCCTTGATGCGTTGCGCGGAAGTCGAGCCCGCCACCGAGCAGAGGGTCTTGCCATCGAGACCGTCCGGGCCGCTGATGGAGTCGTCGTCGGCCCGCACGAGCAGGTCCTGGCCAGCCACGAAGTACGGGCCACCAAAGTCGACGAGCTCCTTGCGGGAGTCTGTGATGGAGTAGGTCGCGAAGATCATGTCCACCTGGCCGTTCTGAATCATCGTCTCGCGCTGTGACGAGACCGACTCCACGAACGTGATTTGGTCCTCGGAGAAACCGAGCTTGTCGGCAACGTACCTGGCCACATCGACATCGAAGCCGCTGAACGAGCCATCTGCTTCCTTGAGTCCGAGACCGGGCTGATCGAACTTGATGCCGATCGTGATGCCGTCGCCGGAGCCTTCCCCGGCTGTTGCCGCGCCGCCGTCATCACCGCCACAGGCGGCCAGCGCGAGCGTTGCTGCCGCTGCCGCGGCGATCAGTGCTGTCTTCCTCATCTTCATCTCCTTCTAGTGTGTCAACAGTTTCGACAAGAAATCTCTCGCCCGGTCTGAGCTGGGATTCGTAAAGAACTCGTTCGGGGAGTTTTCCTCGACGATCTGACCATCCGCCATGAAGATCACGCGATCGGCGGCCTTTCTCGCGAAGCCCATCTCGTGAGTCACCACGATCATGGTCATGCCTTCCTTGGCAAGGTTCGTCATGACGTCGAGGACCTCGTTGATCATTTCGGGATCGAGTGCGGAGGTCGGCTCATCGAAGAGCATGACTTTGGGGTTCATCGCCAAGGAACGGGCGATCGCCACGCGCTGCTGCTGGCCACCGGAGAGTTGCGCCGGGTATTTCTGTGCCTGGGAATCGACACCCACGCGCTTCAGGAGGCCCATGGCGAGTTCTTCGGCGTCCTTCTTGCCCATCTTCCGGACCTTGATCGGGCCGAGCGTGACGTTCTCCAGAATCGTTTTGTGCGCGAAGAGGTTGAAGGACTGGAACACCATTCCAACTTCGGCGCGAAGCGCGGCCAACGCTTTGCCCTCTTCGGGCAGGAGCTTGCCATCCACATGGATGGTTCCCTCATCGATCGGCTCGAGGCGGTTGATGGTGCGGCACAGGGTGGACTTACCCGAGCCGGATGGCCCGATCACCACCACGACCTCGCCCTGATTCACTTGCAGATTGATGTTCTGCAACACATGGAGGTCTCCAAACCACTTATTGACGCCTTCGATCCTGACAAGAGCTTCCGTACCTGGCATGGTGTCACGCTAACGGAGATGCGGCTCGGCGCAAGTCGAGCGGGTTACAACTGTGTAACGATGAACATCGACAAAACCCGCTCCAGCGGCACCATTCTCCTGATATGACTGGGATATGAGCATTCCCATCGTCGAGATTGCCCACTCAGCCGGAATCGATGCAGACTCCCTCATTTCCTACGGTCGTGACATCGCCAAGTGCCCGCTCACCCCCACAAGTGGTGAGGCGCCGCTGGTCATGGTCACGGCGATCACGCCGACGCCGCTCGGGGAAGGAAAGACGACCACGGTCGTTGGGTTGGTGCAGGGTTTGGCGAGACTCGGGCGCCGCCCGATCGCCACTCTTCGACAGCCCTCGCTTGGGCCCACCTTTGGCATCAAGGGCGGCGCGGCCGGTGCAGGGGCGAGCCAGGTGATCCCCGCCGAGAAGCTCAATCTGCATCTCACTGGCGACTTCCACGCGATCACGGCGGCACATAACCTGCTTTCCGCGATGGTCGATAACCACCTACACCACGGCAACACGCTCGGCATCGAACCGCATTCGATCACCTGGCCGCGGGTGCTGGACGTCAACGATCGAGCGCTGCGAAACATCGTCGTCGGGCTCGGGCGGCAACTCGACGGCGTACCTCGGCAAAGCTCGTTCGACATCACTGCTGCATCCGAGATCATGACGATCATTGCGCTGTCCACGTCCCTTGAGGACCTGCGCGAACGGCTCGGGCGCATCGTGGTGGGCTACACGCATCATGGTGTCCCGGTCACCGCCGAGCAGTTGCAGGCGGCCGGGGCAATGACGGCGCTTCTGCGCGATGCGCTGATGCCGAATCTGATGCAGACCACCGAAGGCGTGCCGGTGCTGATACATGCGGGCCCGTTCGGGAACATCTCGATCGGGAACTCCTCCGTGGTGGCGGATCTGGTGGCGTCGAGCCTTGGCGACATCGTGGTGACCGAGTCCGGGTTCGGCGCCGATCTGGGCGCCGAGCGAATGGTCAATCTGAAGTCGCGGGTCTCCGGCTATGCGCCCTCGGCCGCAGTGGTGGTGGTCACGGTGCGTGCGATGAAGGCGTACTCCGGCGCGCACTACATAGTGCCCGGGCGGCCGTTGCCGCCGGCGATGCTTGAGGAGAATCCGGCGCAGGTCGCGGCCGGGCTCGCAAATCTCGCACACCATCTACGGATCGTGGGGCAGTGGGGGATTCCCACGGTGGTGGCCATCAATGCGTTCCCCGAGGATCACGAATCCGAGCACAGCGTGATCGCTGAGTTCTGTGCGGAGCGTGGGGTGCGGTGTGCGGTGAGCCGGCACGTCGCCGAGGGCGGTGCGGGTGCCGAGGATCTGGCCCGGGAAGTGATCGAGGCGGTGTCCGGGCCGGTTGAGGTGCGACGGGATTACGAGCCCGAGCAGAGCCTCATCGAGAAGATGGAAGCGGTGGCGCGGAACGTCTACGGTGCGGCAGGAATCGACCTGGCGCCGACCGCGCGGCGCGAGCTAGCGCGGTTCACCGAGCGTGGCTTCGGTGGGCTCCACGTGGTGCTAGCCAAAACGCACCTCCACATCGCGCACACCGCCCACCCGGGGGAGGGCTGGCTCCTGCCGATCCGCGAGGTGCGGCTCGCCGCCGGTGCGGGTTACGTCTATGCGATCACCGGGTCGCTCTCCACCATGCCAGGGCTGCCGAGCCATCCGAACGCCGAGAAGATCGATGTCGTTGACGGGGAGATCATCGGGCTTACGTAGGCACTCCTTTGCTCACGTAGAATCGTGGGCGACATGCGTAGCTACCACGTGCGCACCCTTGGGTGCCAGATGAACGTCCACGATTCCGAGCGGATGGCCGGGCTCCTCCAGAGCAACGGGTACGTCCCGGTCATCGATGTGCCCGAGCACGCCCAGCGGGCTACCTCTGCGGGGGATGAGGGGGCGGACGTCGTCGTCATCAACACGTGCTCCGTGCGCGAGAACGCGGCCACCCGGCTCTTTGGCAATCTCGGCCAACTCGCCTCGGTGAAGCGGGAACGCCCGGGGATGCAGATCGCCGTCGGGGGATGCCTGGCTCAGCAGATGCGCCAGGGCATCATCGACAAGGCGCCGTGGGTGGACGTGGTGTTTGGCACGCACAACCTCGACGTGCTTCCCGTGCTCTTGGAGCGCTCGCGGCACAACGCGGATGCGCAGGTGGAGATCGAGGAATCGCTGAAGGTGTTCCCCTCCACGCTTCCGACTCGGCGCGATTCGCACTGGGCGGCATGGGTATCGATTTCGGTGGGGTGCAACAACACCTGCACCTTCTGCATCGTGCCGCAGTTGCGCGGCAAGGAGCGGGACCGCCGCCCCGGGGACGTGCTTGCCGAGGTGGGTGCGGTGGTCTCCGAGGGTGCGCTCGAGGTGACGTTGCTTGGTCAGAACGTGAACTCGTACGGAGTCTCGTTTGGTGATCGGGGTGCCTTCGCGAAGTTGCTGCGCGCGTGCGGTGAGATCGATGGGCTGGAGCGGGTGCGATTCACGTCGCCGCACCCGGCCGCGTTCACGGACGACGTGATCGATGCGATGGCCGAGACCCACAATGTGATGCCGTCGCTGCACATGCCGTTGCAGTCCGGCTCGGACGCGGTGCTGCGTGCGATGCGGCGCTCCTACCGCTCCGCAAAGTTCCTCGGGAT
This sequence comes from Ruaniaceae bacterium KH17, assembly GCA_900199505.1. Lineage (GTDB taxonomy): Bacteria > Actinomycetota > Actinomycetes > Actinomycetales > Actinomycetaceae > KH17. Next base: position 186,861 of record FZQV01000002.1, read on the forward strand.
CCTCGAGCGCGTGCGGGATCGGATGCCCGAGGCGGCGATTACCACGGACATCATCGTGGGATTCCCCGGCGAAACCGATCAGGACTTCGAGGACACGCTGCGGGTGGTCGAGGAGTCGCGGTTCTCCTCTGCATTCACGTTCCAGTACTCGCCGCGGCCGAACACGCCTGCGGCGGACCGTGAGGATCAGATTCCTGCGGACGTGGTGGCCGAGCGATATGCCCGGCTCATCGAGCTTCAGGAGCGGATCGGCACGGCCGAGAACGAGGCCTGTGAGGGGCGCGAGGTTGAGGTGGTGGTTTCCGAGGGGCTCGGGCGCAAGGATGGCGCCACCGCGCGCATCTCGGGCCGTGCCCGGGATAACCGGCTCGTTCACGTCGCCGTTCCTGCGGGGGCCAAGGAGCCGCGGCCAGGTGACGTTGTCATTTCCGTGATCACACACGGCGCGCCGCACCACCTGGTGGCCGATTCGGCGCAGTACTCACTGCGCCGCACCCGTGCCGGTGACATCTGGGAGGCCGCGAAGGCCGCGCCGCCCGCTGGCGTCTCCTTGGGCATGCCGTCGATCCGTGTGGGCGCCTGATGTGACAACACCGATTCTCGCCATCGTTGGGCCGACGGCGTCCGGGAAGACCGCGCTCGGCCTCGACCTGGCGGAACGGCTGGGTGGGGAGCTGATCAACGCGGACGCGATGCAGCTCTACCGCGGCATGGACATCGGCACCGCCAAGACTCCTGTGGCCGAGCGGCGCGGGATCCCCCACCACCAAATCGACGTGCTCGAGCTCTCCGAGGACGCAGCCGTGGCGACGTATCAACGCAAAGCCCGGGCCGACGTCGTCAGCATTCGTTCGGGGTGTCGCGTACCCGTGGTGGTGGGTGGCTCGGGGCTGTATCTGCGCGCGCTACTTGACGAGATGGAGTTTCCGGGGACCGATCCGGAGGTGCGAGCGGCGGTGGCGGCCCGCGCCGAGGAGATTGGGGGACCGGCGCTGCATGCGGAGCTCGCCTCGAAGGACCCACCGGCGGCCGCAGCGATCGATCCGCGCAACGTGCGGCGCGTGGTGCGGGCCCTGGAGGTTATCGAGCTCACCGGGCGACCGTTCACCGCGACCTTGCCGCGGCAGGAGTACGTGGAGCCCGCCATGCAAGTGGGGATCGCCGTGGAGCGAGACGAGTTGCGGCGGCGGATCGCAGTGCGGGTAGATCAGATGATCGCGGACGGCTTCGCGGAGGAGGTCGCTGGGTTGGGGGAGGTCTCGAAGACCGCGGCGGGCGCCACTGGGTATCCAGAGATGCGGGCGTATCTGGCGGGGGAGGCGACGCTCGACGAGACACGCGAGGCTATCGTGACGGCCACCGCGCGGCTCGCGAAGCGGCAGATGACCTGGTTCCGGCGCGATCGCCGGATCGAGTGGTTCGAGGACTCGGCGGAAGCGCTGGAGTCAATCCTCGCGCGGCTCGGATAGGCAGTTATCTTGCCTGAAGCGCTGCGATCCAGGAGCGTGCTGTGTGGGCGGTGTCGGGAGCTGTTCTTGGACCTGTCGGTGCCGTGATCCGCGCTGGACTCGGCTTGAAGGTTGGGGATGGTCGGGTGCCTCCGGTGGTGCTCCGAGCCCCCTCTGTGCGCCCTTTCGGCTGGCTTGTGGGGCCTTGTCCGGGTGGTTGTGTCTATATCACGGACCACTGACATTTATCTGACATCGGGTGTTGGCCTGTGGATAGAGATACGCCAGCCCGAACGCCCTACAACACGTCCGGGCGTGTCTTGTGGGAACCCACAGACTTCACAGAAACGGCATCAAATAGCGGTGTAAGGGTTGTTGGTGTCAGTGGGAGCCCCTAGAATGGTTCCATGCACTAAACGAACGAGTGACACGCGAGGCGGTGACAACGATATGACAACCACACAGTATGGGGTCGAAGATCGTGACGCCTCCACCCTACCGGCGGCTACTGA
>FZQV01000005.1 GCA_900199505.1 Ruaniaceae bacterium KH17
TGCCCGACGCAACACCTCGTTCTCCATCTCCAACTCCCGGATCCGCTTCAGCGCAGCCATCATCTCGCGGCGCTCGTCAGGATCAGTCGTTGGCGTCAGCCCCTGCGCACGGAATCGGTCATCCCTCACCCACGCCTGCAGCGCGGACTTCGAGATCCCCAGATCCCTACACACCTTCTTCTGGGACACGCCCTGCGCGACCATCGCAACAGCGTCTCGTTTGAACTGCTCGGTATAGATCTTCGGCATGATAGCCATCCTCTCAACACGACCCCCTCACGGGAATCATGCAGTCAAGGACTCAACCAAACCTTCAGCAGACCCAAACGCACGGATCTCGATCCGCTCGTACAGGCCTCCCTCGTCCATGCCCAGTTTGAGTCCATCCACCCGTTCACCGACGGTAACGGGAGAATCGGGCGAGTACTCATCAACGCCACCCTTCGATACCGCAATGTCACTCGCTGGTTCGTAGTACCTGTCGCTGCCGTTCTTGCAGCGCGGCGCGAGCGATATTTCGCGTCGCTGGATGTCTATCGCGAAGGTGATCTTGGCCCGGCTTTGACCGAGCTTACTTACGCCCTTGCGGAAGCATCGCGGCAGGCGATGGTCGCCGCAGACAATCTGCGCCGGCTCCCGGGGGAGTGGCGAGAGATCGTTCGTCCTCGGAGCGGATCTGCGGCGGATACGCTCATCGACACGCTCGTGCAGCATCCGATCATGGACATTGACCAAGCGGTGACGCAGGCGCAGGCGAGTGTGGCTGCAACCTACCGGGCACTCGAACAATTGGAGGAAGTGGGCATCCTCAGGAGAGCATCAGAATCTGCGCGGAACCGGCTCTGGGTTGCGGGCGCCGTGCTCGACGAGGCGGACGCTCTCATCGACCGAGCCCATGCCGCGAACTGACTCGCATCATATGTTGGGGGCGGTTTGCTTGATTGACGATTGGGAACCTATACGTATACGGTGAATCTGCTCTCGGGTCAACCGGATCGATGAAGATCCCCCCCGAGGAGGTGCGTGGAGGCGCTTACTATGTTCACCAGAAGATTTCGTAGTCGTGCAGCCGGTGTTATGGCGGTTAGTTTCGCAATCGTATTGACGGGAGGTCCCGCGACGGCGAGTTCATCTGATGCGGATTCTCGGGTCGAAGAGGTGACTGCGGCGCTGGAAGATGCGATTGCGGCTCTGCCCGAGTTTGTCAACACAGGCTCTCCGGCAATATCTAGTCATTCCGCCAAAGAGTTCAGCTTGGACACTGCATTGACTTGTATCCCAGTCGAGGATCTCTTCTATTGCCCACTCGACGCATGGCGCGAACAGCCTCTTGTCCGCACCAACGATGAAGGGCGTTCTACGAGTGTCCACACGAGCGGTGATCTGACCTGGAATCAGTACACTTCAGGGTTACGTGCACTGCCCGTCGAAGAGCAAGTGGAGCTATTACGCGAGGATCTCGAGGGAGCGATTTCGTCTGTCGGCAAAGTTCTAGCGGACACGGCAGTCCTTAGGGGTGAGGCATTGGATGCGGAACTGATTGAGGGACTGCCGGGGGCGGCCGACTATCTCGCCGACTTCTCCGACAGCGCAAGCGTTGTACCGATGATCGACCCGAACTTCACTCATCGGCTAATGACCAGCACAAGCGCCAAGAAGCAGGAAAAACCAAACTACTGTGGCCCCGCATCGCTGGCATTCATGTCCTATCATGACCCGAAGGTCAAGAATGACATTACTCACAAGCAATCTGACTGGGCCGGATTTGTGAAGACAGATGCGTCAGGTTCGAGCATTACATACATGACCAAAGTGATTAATGATAAGCTCAAAGGATACAGTGCAAATGTAGGTGATTACGCGATTGCCGGTATCTCGAGTTGGAGCGAAGGCACATGGCAAGCCCGATTCTACACTACGACCTATGTGAAAAAGTCCCCGATCCTCTTGCACCCGGTTCTCACCAAGAAGAACTCGTCGTATATTCCTTCTGCTTCCTGGAACACTGGCGGTCACTTTAACGTTGGGGTCGGATTTAAGACTCAAAGCAGTGGTTCACACGCGTGGATCTTCGAGCCTTATGCCGCCGACGGCAGCATAAGTAAGTTTGTGTGGGAGTCGATGAAGAATGTACGTCAGCAGAACCTCGATAATACGGGTCATCGTAACATTGCGTACTGACCGTTTCGGCTGGGCCTTTATGGTTGTCCTCGGTTCGTGCTGGCTCCTCGTGGCATGTGTCGGGTCGACGAATGTGTTACCGGCAGAGCCCACGGGCGTTGGGCATTCTCCATCACAACAGGCTACGAGTGAGGCGCCCACTGGGAACTCGGGTGCCCGCTGGCCCAGCTACGGCCGCGACGTCATCGAAGTGGAGGAGACGAGTGTTGAATGGACGAGTCGGCTCGTCTCAGGTATTTCGCAGTATGAAGCGAATGTGTTCGGGGAGATGGAGTTCGCAGTGTGGGATATCGACGATCCGCGCACGGTGCAGATCCACAGCGTTCAGAACGGCTCCAGTGTCGACCCCGACTGGACGTATACCGTGACGTCGGAAGATCGATATGTCGCGTTGATTGCTTTTGTGGGTACCAATACTGCCTACCTGGCTGAAGCCCCGCCCGTTGAACTCATCGAGCTCGAGGGGCCCGGGAGCCGACTGGTGCATGTGGATCTAGCGACCCGGGATGTTCATGAGGTATCGCCCCCAGACGGGACTCTGTGGAGCCCCTGGGGTGCGTTCATCGAGGCAGGTCCCACCGGGGTCTATGCCGTCGCGCGGTCCGCAGGGATAGGAGACTGCGTGGTCAGGATCGACGGCGTAGATACAGAGATACTTACATGTTTTGAGGGCCAGCAGGTGAGCTTCTCGACCATCTCCGGAGATGGTCTCAGTGTGCTGACGTTTCCCTGGGGTGACAACATGAGTGGCTGTCGGCAGCGTTGGCAAATATCTGCCGACGACGGGAAGTCAACCAGTATCGGTCCGGACGGTGCGTGCAACCGCTTCGACGGGGTGATGCTGGACGGTTGGAATATATGGAGTGAGATCGATCCGGAGGAGCCTGCGCAGTTCTACCAGGCGGGCATGCTGGCGGATGGACCCGACGGTCAACAGATCAGCTTCGGACTGATGCGAACGGGCTCAATGACGGTGTGTGGTAGCTACGTGTTCTGGCAGACTCAGGTGCCGACTGCAGGGTGGAGCGCATACGAAACTCTGCGGTGGCGTCCCGGAATGGATCACGTTGAGAGTCTTCGCGAAGACACGACTCCGGATGTCTACTCGGGACCGCCGCGTTGCGTGAGTGGTGGCACCGTGAACATCACAGAGGTCAGTTCCCTTGCGGAGCCACCCACTGAGGAGTTCCTTACTCTGCCAGCCAACGCACCGTAAGGCCATCCAGGTTCAACGCCTTCGAAGTGCCTCGCCCATTCGTCCGACGGCGTCGCGGAGGGTGGCCTCGGCCATCGCGAAGTTGAAGCGCAGGAATCCGGACGCACCGCAGGTAATGCCCTCGTTGCAGCGCACGTTAGCGTTCTTGAGGAAGAACTCGGCGGGGGACTCGAGCCCGGTCTCGCGGAAATCGAGCCAGCCAAGGTACGTCCCCTGCGGCACGTTGTAGCGCACTCCCGGCAAGTGCTCGGCCACGAGCTCGCCGAGCAAGATCGAGTTCGAGCGGAGCTGTGCGCGCACCTCGTCGATCCAGTCCCGCGAATCGCGGTAGGCCACGGCCGACGCGACGATCCCTGGCGTGGCGGCGGACGAGCCGTAGTACGCCTGAATCGGCCCGCGCAGCTCGGTGCGCGCCGCCTCCGAGGTGACAATCAACTGCGCACACTTGAGCCCGGGGATGTTCCAGCCCTTCGATGCGGCAGTGGCTGTAACAGTGTGCGCCGCGGCGGCCTCGGAGACCGTGGCATACGGGATGTGCGTCGCGCCCTCGGCGATCACGAGTGGCGCGTGGATCTCGTCCGAGAACACCTGCGCCCCGTGCCGCTCCACCACCTCGGACAGCGCCAGCAACTCCTCGTGGCGATAGACGCGCCCCACCGGGTTATGTGGGTTGGTCAGCACGACGGCGCGCGCCCCAGCGGCCAGAGCGGAATCGATCGCATCCAGATCAAGTTGGTACTCGCCGTCGGCATCGATGCCCGGAACCAGAACGGCGGGGTAGCCGAACGCGGTGGTTACCGAGAGGAACGGCATATAGGCGGGCGTGGGCACGACCACGGGCGTACCGGCGGGAAGGGTGTGGCGCAGTGTCAGCAAGAGCGCGCCGATCACGTCCGAGACGATGAATAGCTCGTCCTCGGCCACCTGCCAGTCGTAGCGATCCGCGCAGAAGGAGAGCGTGGCCTCGCGCAGTGCGGCAGTCTGCCGCGGCGTGTTGTAGGCGAGCGACCCCGCGTCCACCATGCCGCGCAGCACCTCGGCGATTGCGGGGGCGACTCCGTAGTCCATTTCCGCGACCCACGCACCGATCCCGCCGGCGGGCACCTGCCACTTCAGGCGCTCGGCACGCTGGAGGTATTCGGGGGTGAACGAGGCGAAGTCCACGGGGGATTCCTTCCGAATCGGGGTTACTACCTCCAAGCTAATACGATGGAGCCACTATGAGTGAAACTTCCGCTCCCGTTCGGGTTCGATTCTGCCCCTCGCCCACCGGCCACCCGCACGTGGGACTCGTGCGCACGGCCTTGTTCAACTGGGCGTACGCCCGCCACACCGGCGGCACCTTCGTGTTCCGCATCGAGGACACGGACCCGGCGCGCGACTCCGAGGAGTCCTACCTCCAACTGCTCGACACGATGCGTTGGATGGGCCTCACCTGGGACGAGGGCGTGGAAGTCGGTGGGCCACACGAGCCGTACCGCCAGTCGCAGCGGATGGACCTCTACCGCGACGTAGCCGCGAAGCTGCTCGAGGGCGGCTACGCCTACGAGTCCTTCTCCACGCCGGACGAGGTCGAGGCGCGGCACCGCGCCGCCGGGCGCGACCCGAAGCTCGGTTACGACGGATTCGATCGCGATCTCACCGAGGAACAGAAGGCCGCGTACCGCGCCGAGGGCCGCGAGCCGGTGTTGCGCATGCGCATGCCGGATGAGCCGATCACCTTCACCGATCTGGTGCGTGGCGAAATCACCTTTTCCCCCGGAACGGTGCCGGATTACGTGATCACGCGCGCCGGCGGCCAGCCGCTCTACACGCTTGTGAACCCCGTGGACGATGCGCTGATGGAGATCACGCACGTGCTACGCGGTGAGGACCTGCTCTCGTCAACGCCCCGCCAGATCGTGCTCTACCGCGCCCTGCTTGAGCTCGGCATCGCCCAGTACGTGCCCGAGTTCGGCCATCTGCCGTACGTGATGGGCGAGGGCAACAAGAAGCTCTCCAAGCGTGACCCGGAGTCGAATATCCTCGCGCACCGTGCGGCCGGGTTCCTGCCCGAGGGCATGGCGAACTATCTCGCGCTGCTCGGATGGTCGATCGCCCCGGACAACGACATCTTCTCGCTGGAGGAGATGATCGAGTCCTTCGATGTCGCGGACGTGAACCCCAACCCCGCCCGCTACGACCACAAGAAGGCGCTCGCCATCAACTCCGCCCACGTGCGGCTACTCGAGCCGGCCGATTTTGCGGCCCGCCTGGTGCCCTATCTTCAGGCCGACGGCGTCGTTCAGGCTGGGAGCTACGCGGAGCTGTCCGACCGGGAGCGCGAGCTACTCGACGCCAGTGCGCCGCTCGTGCAGGAGCGCATGACGCTCCTGGGGGAGGCCCCCGGCATGCTCGGCTTCCTATTCCGCGAGGACGCCCCCGTGATCGAGGACGATGCTCGCGCCCAGCTGCGCGAGGACGCCGCCGAGATCCTCGCCGTCTCACGCGAGGTGCTCGTGGGGCTGGACGCGTTCGATCCCGAGACTACGCAGGCCGCGCTTCGCGCGAAGCTCGTGGAGGAGCTGGAGATCAAGCCACGCTTCGCATTCACTCCGCTACGCGTGGCGCTTACCGGGCGTCGCGTTTCGCCGCCGCTGTTCGAGTCCATGGAGTTGCTTGGCCGCGAGGCCGTTCTCGCGCGCATCGACGCGCTAGCGGCGTCGCTCTAGCGTGCGATTCGTCACGGTCGCGGAAGTTGAGGGGCGCCCGGCGATTCGGCTAAACTATCTCCTTGGTGCCACACGCTCACAAGGCGTTGGAACCATTGGGGTATGGTGTAATTGGCAGCACGAGTGATTCTGGTTCACTTAGTCTAGGTTCGAGTCCTGGTACCCCAGCGGAAACGCTCAGTTTGAGTCTGAAGGCTCCAGCAGATAGTGTTTTCCAGCGTTGGCCCCGTCGTCTAGCGGCCTAGGACACCGCCCTCTCAAGGCGGCGGCGCCGGTTCGAATCCGGTCGGGGCTACAACTGAAAGAGCCCGGTACGAAAGTACCGGGCTCTCTTGCTTCCTACGGCGTCTCGGCCGATTGGGAGAGTTCTTCGCGGCGCAATACTTCTTCGAGGCGTTTCGCGGCGGACATGACCGCATTGGCGTGCAGGCGGCCGGGCTGGCGGCCCATCCGCTCGATCGGACCCGAGACGGAGACTGCGGCAATCACGCGGCCCGACGGCCCACGCACTGGCGCCGAGACAGAGGCAACGCCCGGCTCGCGCTCGGCTACGGACTGCGCCCAACCGCGGCGGCGCACCGCCGAGAGCACGGTGGCCGTGAACGAGGCGCCGTGGAGCCCGCGGTGCAAGCGGTCCGGCTCCTCCCATGCGAGCAGGATCTGAGCGGCGGAACCCGCCTTCATCGAGAGTGTGGCGCCTACCGGGATCGAATCGCGCAGGCCCACGTGACGCTCGGCCGCGGCCACGCAGATGCGGTGCTCGCCCTGGCGGCGGTACAGCTGGGTGGACTCGCCGGTATGATCCCGCAGCACGTTCAGTACGGGACCCGCGGCCGCGAGCAGGCGATCCTCGCCGGCGGCGGAAGCCAACTCCGCGAAGCGCGGCCCGAGCACGAAACGCCCCTGCATATCCCGCGCCACAAAGCGGTGATGCTCAAGAGCGACGGCGAGGCGATGTGCCGTGGGCCGGGCCAAATGGGTTGAGTTGACCAGTTGCGCAAGGGTGGCGGGTCCAGCTTCAAGTGCACTCAAAACGGCTGCGGCTTTGTCCAGGACGCCGACTCCACTACTGTTGTCCATAGCTCGATATTGCCATCTCACCCTATGAGATGCAACCACAATGTGAGATTTTGGAGTTTTCATGGGCGCCACGTTGGCGGAAAAGGTCTGGCGAGACCACATCGTACGTAAGGGCGAGAACGGCGAACCCGACCTCATTTACATCGATCTACACCTCGTGCACGAGGTCACCAGCCCGCAAGCCTTCGAAGGCTTGCGCCTCGCCGGGCGCCAGGTGCGGCGCCCTGATCTGACGATCGCCACCGAAGATCACAACACCCCCACACTCGACATCGACCTGCCGATCGCGGATGCCACGTCCCGCAAGCAGATCGACACGCTACGCGCGAACTGCACGGAATTCGGAGTCCGGCTGCACTCGTTGGGCGACGCGGACCAGGGGATTGTGCACGTCGTCGGGCCGCAACTCGGCCTTACGCAGCCCGGCCTGACGGTGGTGTGCGGTGACTCCCACACGTCCACCCACGGCGCGTTTGGCGCGTTGGCCTTCGGCATCGGCACTTCCGAGGTGGAGCACGTCCTGGCCACCCAGACGCTCTCGCTGAAGCCCTTCAAGACCATGGCGATCACCATCAACGGCAATCTTCCCGAGGGTTCCTCCGCCAAGGACATCATCCTCGCGATTATCGCCAAGATCGGCACTGGTGGCGGCCAAGGCTACGTGCTCGAGTACCGCGGCGCCGCGATCGAGAAGCTCTCCATGGAGGGCCGCATGACGATCTGCAACATGTCCATCGAGGCGGGCGCTCGCGCCGGCATGATCGCTCCGGATGAGACCACCTTCGAGTACATCAAGGGCCGCCCGCACGCCCCCGAGGGTGCGGACTGGGATGCGGCCGTCGAGTACTGGAAGTCGCTGAAGACGGACGAGGACGCCGAGTTCGACGCCGAGGTGATCCTTGAGGCGAAGGACATCGAGCCCTTCGTCACATGGGGCACCAACCCGGGCCAGGGTCTGCCGCTCTCAGCCAACGTCCCGGACCCCGTGGACATCGCGGACGAGGACGAGCGCATCGCCGCCGAGCGCGCGCTGGAGTACATGGGCCTCACTCCGGGCACACCGCTGCGCGAGATCCCCGTGGACACCGTGTTTATCGGCTCCTGCACCAACGGGCGGATCGAGGATCTGCGGGCAGTTGTGGAGATCATCAAGGGCCGGAAGAAGTCCGACGACGTTCGCGTCCTCGTGGTGCCCGGCTCTGCTCGCGTCCGTCTTCAGGCGGAAGCCGAAGGCCTCGACCAGGTCTTCAAGGACTTCGGCGCCGAATGGCGTAACGCCGGATGCTCGATGTGTCTCGGGATGAACCCGGATCAGCTCGCCCCAGGGGAGCGCGCCGCGTCGACCTCGAACCGAAACTTTGAAGGGCGCCAGGGCAAGGGCGGGCGTACGCACTTGGTCTCGCCCACCACGGCGGCGGCCACCGCGATCCGCGGCACCCTGTCCTCTCCCGCCGATCTCGAACCGCTGAGCGCTTAAGGAGCAGTCACATGGACAAGTTCACCACGCACACCGGTATCGGCGTCCCGCTGCGCCGCTCCAACGTCGACACCGACCAGATCATTCCGGCCGTCTACCTCAAGCGGATCACCCGCACCGGTTTCGAGGACGCGCTGTTCTCGGCCTGGCGCAATGACCCCGAGTTCGTTCTGAATCAGCCGGCGTACAAGGCCGGCACGGTCCTTGTTGCTGGACCGGACTTCGGTACCGGCTCTTCTCGCGAGCACGCCGTGTGGGCGCTGAAGGACTATGGTTTCAAGGTGGTGCTCTCGACCCGTTTCGCCGACATCTTCCGCGGCAACTCGGGTAAACAAGGCCTGGTCACCGGCATCATCACGCCGGAGGATGCCGAGCAGCTGTTCAAGATCCTGCAGTCCGAGCCGGGTATCGAGATCACCGTGGACTTGGTAAACCGTACGGTCGCGTGCGGCACGCTCCAGACCACCTTCGACATCGATGACTACACTCGCTGGCGCCTGATGGAGGGTCTCGACGACATCTCGCTCTCGCTACAGCATGCGGACGAGATCAGCGCCTTCGAGGAGAAGCGCGAGCACTGGCGCCCGAAGACGTTGCCGGCGAAGCACCTGCCGCCAGCGGAAGTTGTCCCGGCGCGCCCCGCTTCCTAGACCCGAGGGACTGACGGAGCGTAGCAACCGGGAGGTCTCAGGTCTTCACGGTAGAGTTGTGGGGAGCTGAAATGAGGTGCCCATGGCAAAAGTGTTGCGCGTCGAGGGCGGCACGCCGCTGACCGGTGAGATCTACGTACGTGGGGCAAAGAACCTCGTCTCGAAGGCGATGGTCGCGGCGTTCCTCGGCGAAACGCCGTCGACCCTGCGGAACGTCCCGCTGATCCGTGACGTGGATGTCGTTGCCGATCTTCTGCGGCTGCATGGTGTGGAAGTCGATTACAACGACGAAGCCGGCGAACTGAACTTCGACACCCGGCACGTCGAGGCGGCGCACGTCTCCGATGTGCACGCCTACGTGGGCACCTCGCGCATCCCGATTTTGCTGTGTGGTCCGATGCTGCACCGGCTCGGCGAGGCCTTCATCCCCGATCTCGGCGGCTGCAAGATTGGCGACCGCCCGGTGGACTTCCACCGCCGCATCTGGGAGCAGTTTGGTGCCACGGTGCATGCAGACAAGGTCTCCGAATCCACCTACATCAAGGCGCCGCCAGGTGGCCTTGTCGGCACCAAGATCGCGCTCGAGTACCCCTCCGTGGGGGCGACCGAGCAGACCCTCCTCTGCGCGGTGCGCGCGAACGGCAAGACCGAGTTGGTCAACGCCGCGATCGAGCCCGAAATCATGGACCTCATCGCCGTTCTGCAGAAGATGGGCGCGATCATCTCGGTGGACGCCGACCGGATCATCCGCATTGAGGGCGTGGACCACCTCGTGGGTTTCGACCACTGGGCGCTTCCCGATCGCATCGAGGCAGCCTCCTGGGCATCCGCGGCGCTCGCCACACACGGCGACATTTATGTGGGCGGCGCGCGCCAGCCCGACATGATGACCTTCCTCAACGCATTTCGTAAAGCTGGCGGCGCGTTCGATATCAAGGACGAGGGCATCCGCTTCTACCATCCGGGTGGCGAGCTCAGCTCGATTCACCTTGAGACGGACGTGCACCCCGGCTTCATGACGGACTGGCAGCAGCCGCTCGTTGTCGCCCTCACTCAAGCGAAGGGCCACTCGGTGATCCACGAGACCGTGTACGAGAACCGGCTCGGCTTCACCGACGCGCTGAACCAGATGGGAGCGGATATCCAGCTCTACCGTGACTGCCTCGGTGGGTTGGATTGCCGCTTCGGGCAGCGCAACTACTATCACTCTGCGATCGTCTCCGGACCGACCCCGCTCAAGGGTACGGACTTCGAGGTCCCAGACCTGCGCGGTGGCTTCTCCTACTTGATCGCGGCGCTCGCCGCCGAGGGTGTCTCGAACGTGCGCGGTATCGACATTATCAACCGTGGCTACGAGCACTTCATGGCGAAGCTCGATCGGCTTGGTGCTCGCGTGCAGAAGCAGGGCACGAGGTGAAGTACTACCCGGGGCGGGTGGTCACGTGGGCGTACCGGATGGTTGTGGGGATCCTGGTCCCGCCGGTCCGGTTCTTCACTGATCGGCACTGGTCCGGCATCGAGAACATTCCGGAAGAGGGCGGCTTCATCGCGGTCTCGAACCACGTGACCAATTTCGATCCGCTCACGTTCGGCCACTTCCTCGTGGCGAACGGCATCCCGGTCAAATTCCTGGCGAAGTCAGGGCTCTTCGAGACCCCGATCGTGGGACCGATTCTCTCGGCGTGCCGCCAGATCCCCGTGTACCGGGGCACGACGCGCGCCGCCGAGTCTCTAGACGCCGCGGAGGAGGCGTTGCGGAGCGGCGAATGCGTGGGCATCTTCCCGGAGGGCACGCTCACGCACGATCCCGATGAATGGCCCATGAAGGGTTATCCGGGGGCGGCGAGGCTCGCGCTCAGCACGGGCGTACCGGTGATTCCCGTCGCCCAGTGGGGTGCGCAGCGTGTGATCCCCCGTTTTGAGAACTACCCCGCCTCGCTGCGGAAGCAGCGCGTCGACGTGATGGCGATGCCGCCAGTCGATCTGAGCCGATTCGAGGGTAAGCCGCTCACCCACGACGTGCTCCTCGAGGCCACCGAGGTGATCATGGCCGAGCTCACCCGTGGTGTGGCGGAACTGCGCGGCGAGGAGCCTCCCGAGCATGTGTGGGACCGGCGAGTCGACGGCGATAGACGCCTACCGCACAAGGTCGCCAAGGCCAGGCGGAAGGCCGAAGAGAAGGCCGCGAAGCAGTGATCTCCGTTCTGGGCTCCGGCGCGTGGGGCACCACCTTCGCTGCGGTCTTGGCCGACGCCGGAAACGATGTGCTCATCTGGGGCCGCGATCCGGCCGTGGTCGATGAGATCAACACGCACCACACGAACCGCGAATACATGCCCGCCCGAGCCCTTCCGGAGACGGTGCGTGCCACGCTGTCCCTGCCCGACGCCGTCGGCTCGGCTCAGGAGATCGTGGTGGCGGTCCCGTCTCAGGCGGCCCGGAGTGTGCTGGCCGGAATGGGGGAGCACGTGGCGGCTGATGCCAGCGTGATCTCACTGATGAAAGGGATCGAGCTTGATACGGATCTGCGGATGACGCAGATGCTGCGGGAGGTGCTTGAGGTCGAGGCGAGCCAGCTCGTTGCGCTCTCGGGCCCGAACTTGGCCGGCGAAATCGCCGAACTCCAACCGACGGCGTCGGTGGTGGCCTGCACGGACATCGCGCGCGCCGAACGCATTGCGCAGAGTTGCGCCACCGCATACTTCCGGCCGTATGTGAATGACGACGTGGTAGGTGTGGAACTCGCCGGCGCCGTGAAGAACGTGATCGCTGTGGCTGTGGGCATGGCCAAGGGGCGTGGCTACGGCGACAACACCACCGCCACGATCATCACCCGCGGCCTCGCCGAGATCACACGGCTGGCCGTGGCGCTCGGAGCGGATCCGGCCACGCTTGCCGGGCTTGCTGGCATGGGTGACCTCGTCGCCACCTGCTCATCTTCGCTTTCGCGCAACCACCGGCTCGGCCTCGCGCTGGGGCGTGGACTCACGCTGGCCGAGGCAATCGAGACCACCGGCGGTACCGCCGAAGGCGCGAAGTCGTGCCGTTCCGTGGCCCACCTCGCCGCCTCCGTGGGCGTGGAGATGCCGATCACGAATGCGGTGGTCGCCGTGCTCTACGAGGGACTGGGAGTGCGTGAGATGACCGCCGCGCTTCTCGCCCGCCCGCGCAAGGATGAGCGGCGATAAACTGGGCGCGATGAGTACTGCGAAGGCCCGCGTGGCCGTGATCTTCGGTGGTAAGAGCGGCGAGCATCCCGTCTCTTGTGCGACGGCGGCCGGCGTGCTCCGTGCGATCGACCGCGAGCGCTTCGAGGTGGTCCCGATTGGAATCACACGCGAGGGTGCATGGGTGCTGATGCCGGATGCGCCGGAACTCCTTGAGGGCGGCACGGCGGAGGTCTCCGAGGTGACGACGGCGCTGGGCAGCGTGGTCGTGGACAGCGCGAGGACCTCTGAACTGGTGGAGATCCATGGTGAGGCGGCCGTTGATCTCGGCCCTATCGAGGTCGTGCTTCCGCTACTGCACGGACCGTTCGGCGAGGATGGCACGATCCAAGGCTTCTTTGAGATGACTGACGTGCGGTACGTGGGTTCCGGTGTGCTCGCCTCGGCGCTCGCGATGGACAAGCACTTCACCAAGATTGCGTTGCGTGGGGCGGGGCTACCGGTGGCGCAGCACGTGCTCGTCTCGAACGCGCGTTGGCGGCACGAGCGACAAGCGGTGCTCGCGGAGAGTGAGCGCCTCGGATTGCCGCTTTTCGTGAAGCCGTCGCGCGCGGGCTCCTCTCTCGGGATCACTCGGGTGACCGATTTTGCCGAGCTACCCGCCGCGATTGAGGCGGCTCGGGAACACGATCCCAAAGTGATCGTTGAAGCCGCTCTATCTGGGCGCGAGATCGAGTGCGGCGTGATCGGTGGCCGCGATGGTGGCACGCCGCGGGTGGCGCCGCTGGGCGAAGTCGTCATGCACTCGCAGACCTCGGACTGGTACGACTACGAGACCAAGTATTTCGATTCGGACGGATTCTCGATGGTCTGTCCTGCGGATCTGCCCGAGGCCGTTGCCGAGCGAGTCCAGGAGATGGCGGTCGCAGCGTTCCAGGCGCTCGACTGCGAGGGTCTCGCGCGGGTGGACTTCTTCGTGGACGACGACGGTACTCCCACCATCAACGAGATCAACACCATGCCGGGCTTCACCCCGTACTCCATGTTCCCCGTGATGTGGCAGAAGGCCGGGCTCTCGTATCCGGAGCTGGTGACGGAGTTGATTGAGCTGGCGCTGCAACGACCCCTCGGCCTGCGCTAACCGGTCTCAGTAGTCCGTGGCGCCCACACAGAAGCGCTCGGCCGGGGCGCGATCCACGGCGAGCGAGAGCGCGTTCAGGACGTCTGGTTGCGATTCCACGCCCGAATCGGCATTGATCACCAGTTCGATCGCGGGCACGCGGCCGTAGGTGATGAAGGTCCAGGAGCCGCTTTCGGTGTTGGCGTGCGAGGGGATGAGTTCGGATTCGGCCTCGGGGTTGATCCAGTCGATCGAGACGCCCACCGGGGATGTGACCGAGATACAGCGCTCATCGGTGGGCGGCGGCGGCTCGACCCCGCAGCGCAGCACAATCTCGCCCTCGCCCCACGCCACTGAGGACTGGGAAGTGGTGGGCGTTTGATCAAGGTTCGCGAGCTGCTCGGGGAGTGCGAGGATTACCTGGCCGCAGATCGGATCGGGCGCATACGGCGCTGCCTCGACTGCGACGGCCCGCGCGCAGCCGGCGAGGGTGAGGATCGCCGCGGCGCTCGCGAGCACGATGCGGGTGGGGGCCATGCCTCAACTGTACGGTGGTCCTGTGAGACTCGTGAGAGACATGCCAGAAGACGAGCTGATCGCCGCGATCGTGCAGGGGATGCCGCAGGGCGATGCGCTCGTGCCCACCGGGGATGACGCCGCCGTGCTACCGCTTACTGCGCCGCGCGTGGTGGTCTCCACGGATGTACTCGTGGAAGGGCGGCATTTTCGCCGGGACTGGAGTTCCGGCGCGGATGTGGGCTGGCGCTCGATCACGCAGAATGCCGCGGACATCCTCGCGATGGGTGCCGTGCCAGTCTCCTTCGTGGGATCGATCGTGCTCCCAGGTGATGTGCCTGCGCACTGGGCGATCGCCGTCGGGCAAGGAATGGCCGAGGCGTGCACGTGGATCGCTTCTGCGACGGGTGTGCCCTGCGGAGTTGTTGGTGGCGATGTCTCCAGCGGTAATCAAGTCTCAGTCTCGGTGACCGCGCTTGGCGATCTCGCGGGGGAGGCGGTGCTCCGCTCGGGCGCTCGGCCCGGGGACGTGGTGGTGCATGCCGGCACGCTGGGCCATTCGGCGGCGGGTCTGGCCCTGTTGAGTGCGGGCCTCTCGCCCGACGGCGATGGGGCGGCGGAGCGCTGTATCGGCACCTATCGCAGGCCCACGCCGCCCGTCGAGGTGCTTGATGCGACGCAGAGGTTACATGCCCTGATGGATGTCTCGGACGGACTCTTGCGCGATGCGGGCCGGATGGCTAAGCGCTCGGGTGTCGCCATCGATTTTGACGACCTGGCGGGGCTCGTGGATACGGAGGTGTACGTCGTCGGGCAGATGCTTGGTGTGGATCCCGTGCCGTGGGTGGCCGGTGGCGGTGAAGACCATGGCCTGCTGGGAACGTGCGCGCCGGGAGAGGTTCCCGAAGGCTTCCGCGTGATCGGCCGCGTGCTGGAAGGGGAGCCGTCGGTCACCGTGCTGGGTCAGGCGCCGTCGGGAGTGACGGGTTGGGACCACTTCTCGGGGTGACGTAGGCTCGGGGGACCGGCGCGTAGGCGCCACGGACGAGCGAGAGGAACGCGCATGAGTGACACGATCCGGATGTACGGCGCCGAATGGTGCGGTGACTGCCGCCGCACGTCAAAGCAACTCAATGACCTCGGCGTGGCATACGACTACATCGATCTCGAGGCGCAACCCGATCAGGTCGAGGTCGCGGCAGGGATCGCCGGGCGCAAGAACATCCCCGTGGTGGTCTACCCGGATGGGACGCACCACGTCGAGCCCAGCAACCGCGACGTCTCGGCCAAGCTGCAGGAACTCGGAATCATCTAGTCCGCACGGAACTCGATCGCGAGGCCGCCATCTGTGTCAACCACGCAGTACGCCTGCTCGGCCGGGCGGCTCGTGAAGACGGACATCTGGCCTTCGAAGGGGCCGTCGAACTGGACGTTGTCATTCGGGACGGCGAGTGACCAGTCTTCGCCCGGAAGCCCCATCCCTGCCATGAGCAACTCGAAGACGAACGGGTACTCCATCTCGACCGGATCGCCCTTACCCGAGGTGACCGGATCGTCGTTGTAGCCGGCCCTCCAACCCGGCACATCGCCGTCGAACGTGAGCTCGATGCGATCGGGGGAGACCTGGGTGATCCCGGTCAGCAGAGTCTCGCCCGCAACGTCGAAGTTCCCGGACTCGGAATCGTCGCCTCCCGGCGTGAACACGCAGTCGGCCGACGGCGTCTCCTCGGCATCCGTGGTTGGCTCGCCCGGGTCCTCTCCGGTCGAGGTGGTGGGCTCTGCAGGGGGAGTCGTCGCCTCGGCGGCGGTGGTCTCCGAGGAGTCATCGGTGGGCGGGACTCCGGTATCAGTGGGTCCGTCCGGAGTGGAGTCCGAGCACGCGGTGAGCGCGAGGGACATAGCGAGTGTGGCTACCGTGCCAAGAATGCGCTTCATTCCCGAATTGTCCTCCTGCGTGAGAGGCACCACAAGGACCATTTTGGTAACGGTGCGTGCGCGGCGGCACTCGGCTACTGGCCGAGGGGCATGTTAGCGAAGTGGTTGCTCTGTTGGCGTGCCGGTGCTCTGAGACGCCAGAGCTACAACCACTTGTCCTGGGCGGAAGGCGCACCCGGGGTGATAGGTGTGAGTGGCGCGGGGCAGGATGTGCAGGCGCGCAAAAAAGGCCGCCCCGAGGGGGAGCGGCCTTCAGCGCGGGCGAACCCTAGACGTGACGCTGAACCTTGCCCGACTTGATGCAGGTGGTGCAGACGTTCAGACGCTTGGGGGAACCGTTCACAAGAGCGCGCACGCGCTGGATGTTCGGGTCCCACCGGCGGGAGGTGCGCACGTGCGAGTGCGAGACGCTCTTGCCAAACCACGGGCGCTTGCCGCAGACATCACAGGTGGCAGCCACTTGAAACTCCTGAAGATCAGATCGATGGCGTGCGAAGCGCGCACGCGACAACCACACGAGAATACCTCCTCGGGCCCCCTAAGCTCAAACCCCCGGCGGAACCTGCGCCCGTGCGATGCGCCACACTGCGTCAGTCCGACGCGATACGCTTCTAAGAGTAATGAACATTGACGCCGCTTTCGCACGCCGCTGGTTCGAGGACGCACTGGCGAGCATTGAGCGCGCGCAGGAGTCGATCAACTCGTTGAACGTTTTTCCTGTGCCCGACGGCGATACGGGCACCAACGTTCTCAGCACACTTCGAGCGGGGGCCAGGGCGGCAAAGGTGCTCCCGGAGGATGCGCCGATTGGCACATTCGCGCGGACCTTCGCCGACGGCGCGCTCTGGGGCGCGCGCGGCAACTCGGGAATCATCATTGCCCAGTCCTTCCAGGCTGTCGCCTCGGCGTTCGAGGGATCCGAAGAGGTGGGACCCGTGGTGCTCGTGCGGGCCTTCGACGCGATTGCGCTGGGAGCCCGGCGCGCGCTCGCGGAGCCGGTGGAAGGCACGATTGTCACGGTGGCGCAGGACGTGGCGGACGCTGTGCTCAAGCTCCCGCACACACTCACCGTTCGTACCGTGGTCGAGACCGCCGTCGCCGCGGCAACCGAATCCCTGGGCCGCACCACCGAGCTTCTGCCCGCGCTCCGCGGAACAGGTCAGGTGGATGCCGGCGCGCTCTGCTTCGTCCTGCTCATTACCGCTCTCGCGCGCGCGGCGGGCGTTCCCGCGGATGAGCCCCCGGCCTGGTTCGTGGCTGGGGCCCACGCCAGCATGAGCGATGAGGATTTCTCCGATTTCGAGGTGATGTATCTCGTGCGGGCCTCGCACCGCGAGGCCACCTTGCTCCGCACCCGGCTGAACGAGATCGGGAACTCGGTGGTCGTCGTCGGGGGAATGGACTCGCTCTGGCACGTGCATGTGCACCTGCGGCATCCCGCCGAGGCGCTGAGCGAACTTCCCATGAACCAGGTGTGCGTGCGCACTCTGGAACCGGGTAGGCGCTCGATCGTCGCTGCCACCAGTGCTCCGCACTTGCTCGAGTCGCTCGCCGCCGCGGGGGCCGTGGCGGTGCTGAATGCTCGCACGGACACCTTCCTGCGTGCGGTCCAGGACGCCGATTCTGCCGCGGTGACGATCCTGCCCTGCTCGGAGGAGTCCGCAGGCCACGCCCAGGCCGCGGCGGACCGGTCTCGGGAGGAAGGGATCGCCGTCCGGGTGGGCAACACCAGGGATGATCTCGCCGTCTACGAGGACACGGTGGCGTACGCCGTGGGTGCCGAACCCGACGCCGACCCGGCCCGTCAGGTCATCGAGATCGACGGCGCTGGCCCGGCCGAGGTGAACACTGCCGTAGCGCAGGCCGCGGCGAGCCTCGCGAACACCCGCCCCGGCGTGGTCACGGTGTTGGTGGGCTCGGCCTACCACGCCCACCGTGCCACACGGCACCTCACGGCCCTCCTCCAGGCCGGATCCCCACAAACCGAGACTTACGTGATCCTTGGCGGTCAAGCCAGCCCCACCCTGCTCGTGAGCGCGCTATGAGTGCCTTCTTCGACACGAAGTTGGACCGGGTGGTGGGCAGCAAGAAGCTCGCCAAGATCGGCATCGAGACCGTGCGGGACCTGATGTACACCGTGCCGTACCGGATCGTGCAGCCCGGCGAACTCACCCCGCTCGCCTCGCTCCGCACGGGCGACGAGGTGACCGTGCACGCCGCGATCGCGGACGTGCATTCGCGCCAGAAGGCGGCGGGCGGCGGCTTCGTGATGAACGTGGAGATCACCGACGGCGTCTCCACCATGGCCCTCGTCTTCTTCCCGCGCAGCCGCGGCCACCAGGCCGGGCTACTGAAGTCCTTCCGTGTGGGGGAGGAGGGGCTCTTCTCCGGGAAGGTGGGCGAGTACCGCGGAGAACGCCAGCTCGCGCACCCCACCTATCACATGCTCCGCGAGGGCGAGGATATGGAGGGGGCGCTCGCCGAGTATCGCCGCGCCACGCCCATCTACCCGCGCAAGGGCTCGGTCCAGACCTGGGACGTGCACCGCGCCGCCCGCACGGTGGTGCAGATGCTCCAGCCCGACGACGTCCCCGACCTCGTGCCCGAATCGGTCCGCTCCGCTGAGCACATTCCGGGCGCTGTCGAGGTGTTCCGGGGGCTGCACACGCCCGAGACCGAGGCCGATTGGCGCAGGGCCATCCAAGCGCTGCGCGTCGAAGAGGCCTTTGTGCTCCAGACCGAGCTGCTTCGCCGCCGCGCGGCAACCAGGGCCGTGCCCACCACGGCCCGCCCCGGGCGAGCGGGCGGAATCCTCGACGCCTTCGACGCCGCCATGCCGTACACGCTCACGAACGGCCAGCGCACTGTGGGCGAGCAGATCGCCGCGGACCTCGCCAGCGCCACACCGATGATGCGGCTGCTGCAAGGCGACGTGGGCACCGGCAAGACCCTTGTGGCGCTACGCGCGATGCTCCAAGTGGTGGATTCCGGCGGCCAGGGCGCACTCCTCGCGCCCACCGAAGTCCTCGCGCAGCAGCACCACCGCACGATCAACGCCCTCATGGGTCCGCTCGCCGAGGCGGGGATGATTGGCGGCGATCCTAACGGCACCCGCGTGGAGCTCCTGACCGCCGCGCTCTCGGCGCCCGCCCGGCGCCAGGCATTGGCGAATGTCGCCTCGGGGACGGCGGGGATCGTCGTCGGCACGCATTCGCTGCTCTCGGAGCAGGTGCAGTTCGCTGATCTCGGCGTGATCGTGGTGGACGAGCAGCACCGATTCGGCGTGGAGCAGCGGGACATCCTGCGCGCGCGCTCCGGCGGCTCCGTGCATTCGCTGGTCATGACGGCCACACCCATCCCGCGCACCGTGGCGATGACGGCCTTCGGCGACCTGGAGACCTCTACCCTCGCCGAGCGACCCGGCGGCGGTGCGGGCGTGGACACGCACCTCGTGCCGATGGATCGCCCCGCGTACATGGCACGGGTGTGGCAGCTCGCGCGCGCTGCCGTGGATCGCGGGGAGCGGGTCTTCGTGGTGTGCCCACGGATCGATGCCAGCGCGCCCACCGCCACCGATGAGGATGACGGCGCCTGGGACCTTCCTGACGAGCAGGACACCCCGCAACTTGCCTCCGTGGCCGAGATCTCCGAGCGGCTCCGCGCGCTCCCGCAGTTCGCGGGTGTCGAGATTGGGACCCTGCATTCGCGGATGTCCACCGAGGCGAAGGACCGCGCGATGGCGGCGTTTGCCGCGGGAGAGGTGCCGATTCTCGTGTCGACCACGGTCGTGGAGGTGGGTGTGGACGTCCCCACAGCCACGATCATGGTGATCATGGACGCCGATCGATTCGGCCTCTCGCAGCTACACCAGCTACGCGGTCGGGTGGGTCGCGGGACGCTTCGCGGCACGTGTTTCGCGGTCTCCAGCCACTTGACCGCTGGCGCCGAGGATACGGTCACCGTGAAGCGGCTCCACGCGTTTGCGGGCACCACGGACGGCTTCAAACTGGCCGAGACGGACCTCGAGCTGCGCCGCGAAGGCGACGTGCTTGGCGCGGCACAATCGGGGCGCGCCTCATCCCTGGCCACGTTGCGCGTGCTCGCGGATCGCGAGCTGATCGAGCGGGCGCGCGGCGCCGCAGGAGAGCTACTCGCGGCCGATCCGGAGCTCTCCACCATGCCCGATCTCGCCGCCGAGCTACGGCGGCTCGAAGAGACTCGCCTCGCCGATTACCTGGAGATGTCATGAGAATCATCGCCGGCACGCACGCCGGACGGCGCCTCGCCGTTCCGCCGAAAGGAACCCGGCCCACCTCGGATCGCGTGCGCGAGTCGCTGTTCTCAGTCCTGAATGGCTGGGGCGTAATTGACGGCGCGCGCGTGCTCGATCTTTACGCCGGCTCGGGGGCGCTCGGGTTCGAGGCGCTCAGCCGTGGGGCCGAATCGCTCGTGGCGGTGGACGCCTCCCGTCAGGCCACGCGCGCGATCCGCGAGAATGCCGCTGTGCTGGGGGAGCGGGTCGAGGTGCAGCAGTCATCGGTGGTGCGTTTCCTGCGCATGCCCCCGCGCGAATTCGATCTGGTGTTCATTGATCCGCCGTACGAGGAGGACGTTGACCAGGCCCTCGAGCTCCTCGCGGAAGGGTGGCTCTCGGAGCAGGGGATCGTCGTCGTCGAACGAAGCAGTCGCACCGTACCGCCGCTCCTTCCCGAAGGCTGGGAGCCCTGGGAGGAGCGCCGCTACGGCGAAACGACTCTCTGGTTGTCGGGGCGGTGATTATGTCATTCTGCGCGGAGCCGGAGGCGGAGTCGCAGAGTCTAGGCCTCGCATCCAACGTGCGTTCCGGGATCCTGCGACTGCATTCGCTACGCTCATTTCGCGCAGGAGGACGAGAGTCGTGCTGTATCACAGCGGGTGACGCCGTAGTCTTGATTGTATGACACATCTGGCGATCTGCCCGGGGAGCTTCGATCCCATCACTCTCGGCCACGTGGACGTGGTCCGGCGCGCGCGTTCCATCTTCGACGAAGTGATCATCGCCGTTGCTCACAACGCCAAGAAGAGCTATGTGTTCTCGCTCGATCAGCGGGTCGCGTTGGCCCGCCAGGCGGTGCACGGAATCGACGGCGTGCGAGTGGAGGTCGTGAGCGGCCTGCTTGCGGATTTCGCGAAGGAGCGCGAGGCCGCCGCAATCGTGAAAGGGCTGCGATCCTCGCGGGATTTCGATGACGAGTTGGCGATGAGCCTGATGAACCGCCACCTCTCCGGCGTGGAGACGGTGTTCGTGATGGGCGATCCGCAGTTCTCGCACGTCGCCTCATCCATGGTGAAGGACATCGCCCGGCATGGCGGTGACGTCACCGGCCTCGTTCCGGATGCCGTGGCGACGGCGCTCACCCGCACGTTCCGGGATGGTCGATGATGGCCGCATCGCAAGGCGAGAGCCTGCTCGCGATCCTCGACGAACTCGCCGCGTTGCTCAAGCAGTCGAAGCAGATGCCGATGAGCGCCTCGATCCTGGTCAACAAGGCGGAGGCCCTCGATCTGCTCAACTCGGCGCTCTCCGTGGTGCCCGAGCAGGTGGCAGAGGCCGATGACATCGTCGCGGGCGCCAAAGAGGTCGTGGCGAAGGCAGAGGCGGAAGCCGCCGAGATCCTTGCCGACGCCGAACGGCGCGCCGCTGCAGCCATGGAGCGCGAGCCGATCGTTGCGGCCGCCGAGCAGAAGGCCGCTCAGATCGTGGCGCAGGCAGAGGCAGAGGCCGCGAAGCTCATGACGGACGCCAACACGTACTCCGATCGACAGCTGGAGCAGCTGGAGCAGGAGTTGGAGCAGATTGGCCGGCAGATCGCCGCTGGCCGCCGCGTGATCCAGTCCCGCCGTGAGGAGCCCGAGGCATGAGTATCCTGATCCCCGTTCACACGCTCGGCCGCCGCGCGGGCGCCTCGATGCCGCTACAGAAGGTGATCCCCGCACCCGCAGATATGGGTAGCGACGTGCTCGCCGTGCCCGAAGGCTCGGACATGGACCTCGATCTGCGGATCGATTCTGTGACTGAAGGGCTCTACCTCAGCGGCGATGTCACGGTGGATGTCAAGGGCGTGTGCGTGCGTTGCCTCGACCCGCTGGAGAGCGAGTGGACCGCCCGCGTTGAGGAATTGTTCCTGCTTCCCGAAGCCGTGCAACGTGCCATCGACGACGGCGATGAGGACGCCCAAGAGATGTTCACGACCGACGGCGAGACCCTCGACATCGAGGGCGCATTGCGGGATGCGATCGTGGCCGAGCTACCCTTCCAGCCGTTGTGTTCGGCGGACTGCCAGGGGCTGTGCCCCACCTGCGGGATCAAGCTCGCGGACGCCGAGCCGGGCCACGCCCACGAGGTGATCGACCCTCGGCTCGCCGTGCTCGCGCAACTCCTGGAGGAGGGCGAGGAGTGAGCCTCGACGCCGCCGAGCGCCTCGACTACGACGCGCTCACGGATTCGCTCGGGCTCTCGATCGATCCGGAGCTACTGGAGCTAGCGCTGACGCACCGCTCCTGGGCCCACGAGAACGGTGGCATGCCCACGAACGAACGGCTCGAGTTCCTCGGAGACTCCGTGCTTGGAATCGTGGTCACCGAGGAACTGTACCGGGCGAATCCGGACCTCGCCGAGGGGACGCTCGCCAAGATGCGCTCGGCGACCGTGTCCCAAAAGGCCCTTGCGAGCGTGGCCCGGGACCACGCCGTCGGCGAATTTGTGAAGCTCGGCCGCGGTGAACTTGTGACGGGCGGGCGCGAGAAGGATTCGATCCTCTCGGACACCGTCGAAGCGCTGATCGGCGCCGCGTATCTCACCCACGGCATCGAGCCCACCCGGGCGATGGTGCTGCGGCTCACGCACGCGCTACTGGAGACGGCGGCCGGGGGCACGGCCGGGCTGGACTGGAAGACTTCCCTTCAGGAACTCGCCGGGCAGCACGGCATCGCCGCGCCGTTCTACGAGGTCGAGGGGACCGGGCCGGATCACGATCGGGTTTTCACCGCTACCGCGATCGTGGGCACGTTCCGCGGTACCGGCACCGGCACCTCGAAGAAGGCCGCCGAACACGTGGCCGCCGAGGCCGCCTACAAAGCCATTGCCAAAGCCATTGGTTGAGTCCCATCCGGCGGGCCGCGAAAGACCTAGGTCCCAGTCTCAGGTAGTCTTTACCGCGTGAGTAGTGATCGTGAGATTCGGGTCATGATCGTTGACGACCACGAAATCGTTCGCCGCGGCATCGCTGAGATTGTCGATCGCGCGGATGGGCTCGTTGTCGTCGCGGAGGCCGGAACTGTTGCCGAGGCGATTCGGCGCGCCGAACTGGTGCGTCCCGAGGTCGTGCTCGTGGACCTGCAACTGCCGGATGGCACCGGAATTGACATCATTTCCCAGCTCAAAGAGGTGCTCCCGAGCGCGCACCCGATCGTGCTCACATCCTTCGACGACGACGAAGCCCTCACCCAGGCGCTGCACGCGGGTGCGAAGGCGTACCTGCTGAAGACCGTCCGCGGCGCCGAGATCACCGATGTGGTGAAGGCCGTTGCCTCCGGCCGCACGCTCCTCGATGAACGCACCGTGACCCGCCGCCGCGCGGATCACGGCGACCCCACCGCGAACCTCACGCCTTCCGAGCGCAAGGTGCTCGAGCTGATCGGCGACGGCATGTCTAACCGTGAGATCGGCGAGAAGCTCGGCGTGGCCGAGAAGACGGTCAAGAACCACATCACGTCGCTGCTCGCCAAGATGGGCCTGCAGCGCCGCACCCAGGCCGCCGCATGGGTGGCCGGCCAGCGCGCCAGCTCCTGGCGGCAGTAGCTACGTCAGCGGGGCGGTCCATTTCATCAGGGTGCCGCGGCCGTTGGTGCCCGGCGTGAGCGAGAAGTCGCCGCCGTGGCGGCGGGCGCGCGCGGTGAGATTGCTGAGGCCGGAACTCCGCGTCACCTCTGGATCCACGCCGCGGCCATCATCCTCGACCTCCACGCTCACGCTCCCGGAGATGCCACGCCCGTCGAGGAGCACGCGCACCTGCACCGAGTTGCCCTTCGCGTGCCGCGCCGCGTTGGAGAGACCTTCGCGCACGACGGCAACCAGGTCGTCTGCGATGTCCGCATCCACCCGGGATTCGACTTCGTCCACGAGCGGGTTCTCGCTGTCGTCATCCAAGATCGTGCCATCCACGGAGATGATGAGGGACGGGGCGTAGCCGAGGGCCGTCCGGCCGATCGAGGTCTCGCGGCGTAGCCGCTCCACGAGCACCACGTCCTCGTCGTCCGTGCGTAACGACTGCACGATCGCGCGGATCTGACGCACCGATTCATCCACCGAGGAGAGCGAGTTCTCCATCGCCTGCGCGAGTTCGTCCTCGCCCTTCTCGGCGAGTTGGTTGCGGGCGCTGTGGATCTGCATTCCGGTAGCGAAGAGTTGCTGGATTGCCAGATCGTGCAGGTCCCGCGCGATCCGCTGCCGTTCCTCGAACAGGTTGGCGACGTCGTCAGCGTGGCGGGCGGCCGCCAACTCGAGAGCGAGGGCGGCCTGCTGCGCGAGGCCCTCGGCCATCATGAGTTCGGAATCCTCAAACTCGGGGCGGCCCACGTCACGCATCACGACGATTACACCCAGGCCGTCACCATGCGCAAGCATCGGCGCATACATCGCGGCACCGAAGTGCCGCAGAATCGGGATCCGCATAGGAATCGCGCGTTGCAGTGAATGGACAATCACACCCACACGTTCGCGGAGCACCGAAAGTGCGCGACCATTCGGTGGGAACTGGATACCCAGGAGTTGATCCGCAAGCACACCATCCACAATCTCGCAGGCCCAGGTATCGCCCACGGAGGGCAGCACGATGAGGCAGCAGTCGGCGTCCGCCACCGTGCGAACCCGCTGCGCGATCATCGTGAGGACTTCCTCCTCGTCGGCGCCCTCAAGGAGGGACGTGGTGATCTCCTGGCTCACCTCCATCCAGCGGGCGCGCGCCCGGGACTGCGCGTAGGCGCGGGCATTTGCAATGGCGATCGCGGCAGCCTTAGCAAGCTGCTGGACTTGGGTGACGTCCTGGTCAGTGAAACCACCAGGTTTGTCCGAGAGGTAGAGCCGACCAAACACCTGGTGCTGAACCCGGACCGGCACGCCGAGGAAGGAGCCCATCTTTGGGTGGCGCTTGGGGAAACCGGTGAACGCGGGGTGCGCGCTGAGATCGTCGAGCCGCAAGTACCCCTCAACCGGAATCTCGGCAAAAAGACCATCCCCGTGCGGAGAGAAGCCAAGCGCCTGCCGCAGTTCTTCGCTGATCCCGTGATACACGAAGAGCGATGTGTCCCCCGTGTTGTCGAGCACGGCGAGGGCGCCATAGCGGGCGCCCGTCAGCTCGGCCGCCAGATCCACGAAGTCCTGCAGGACCTCCGGCAGATCGAGCTGCCCGGTCAGCGTGAGGGAGGCGCTGAGGAGCCGATCGTCCGTCATACCGCCCCCGCGTAGCTGGTGTGCCGTTCCATGAGTTCATTATGTGTGCCGCGATCGAGCACGCGCGCCGGCGGGCCATCGCCGAGCCAGATCACCTCGTCCGCTGCGCTCAGCGCTCCCAGGTGGTGTGTGGCGATCACGATGCCGCGACCGGACTTCGTGAGGCCGAGTAGATCACGCAGCAGCGCCTGAGCCGTGGCCTCGTCGAGGTGCTCCGCAGGCTCGTCGATGAGCAGGATCGGCGCGGGGGAGGCGAGCGCGCGGGCAACGAGCAGACGGCGGCGCTCGCCACCCGAGATGGTGGTGGCATCCGAGCCCAGCACAGTCCCGAGGCCGTTCGGCAGGCTCGCGAGCCAGCCACCCAATCCGGCCAGATCTAGTAGTCCATGCGCCTCCTCAGCGGTGACGTCCCCGCGCGCAACCCGCAGATTCTCTAGCACCGTGGTGTGGAAGACATGCGCGTCTTCGGCGGTCATCGTCACGAGTCGCGAGACCGAGGCACGCGTGGCCCGCGCGAGCTCGATCCCCGCCACTTGTACGGAACCCTCCTGCGCTGGAAGGAGCCCCGCAAGGGTCATCAGCAGTGTGGTCTTCCCGATGCCGCTCGGCCCCACCAGCGCAACCGCGCGGCCCGGTTCGATCGAGAGGTCGATGCCTGTGGCAACGACGCCGTGCCCGGGCCAGCCCACGCTCAGGCGTGATGCGTTGATGGCCGCGTGGACGCCGTCGGGCAGCTCCTCGTGACGCTCGTCCGCTGGCGCGTTCAGGATCTCGGTGACGCGCACTGCCGCGCCCGCAGAGCGCACCAGCTGCACGGCGGCCGCTGGGAGCATCGCCGTGCCCTCGAAGGCGGCAAGAGGGGTCAGCACCACCACGGCCAGTTCCACGGGATTGAGGGCCCCGCTCGCAAGGGCAGGGAGGCCGACGGCGATGGCCCCCACCACCGCTAGACCCATCCCCAGGAGATCCATCCCTGCGGCAACGGCGGTGGGCCGTGCGGAGCGATCCTGGAGGGTGGCAAGGTTGTCTTCCTGTGCGCGCAACGTGTCCCGAAGGGCGCTGTAGCGGCCATTGACGGTAAGTTCGGCGCCGGAGTCCACAAGCGTCATCGCGGTGGCCGCCAGATCGGCACGGGCTTCAGTGGCTGCGACCTCCGCCGCCCGGGCACCACGTGCCGCGAGCAACGGCCCGAGTGTCCCGGCCAGGAGCAGACATGCCGCCAACACGAGTCCGGACAGCGGATTGAGCCAGGTCACCAGGACAATGGTGCCCAGGCCCACGACGCCGGCCACTGCTGCCGGTAGCAGGGCGCGCACCACGAGATCACCCACCGAGTCGATGTCCGCCCCCGTGCGCGCGAGCAGGTCCCCACGCCGGAGGGATGCGACACGTTCGGTGGGGGACTCAGAGAGGCGCTCGTACACCGCAGTCCGCAGCGTGCTCATGCCGGCCAGGGCTACGTCATGGGAGGCGAGGCGCTCCAGGTAGCGCAGAACAGAGCGGGCGATACCGAAGGTACGCACACCGACGGCCGCCACAGAAAGCTCGAGCACTGGTGGCATCTGCGAGGCGCGTGCGATCAGCCATGCGGCGGTCGACGTGAGCGCCACGGAGGCGCCGAGGCCAAGCGACCCGAACAGGACCGCGAGAGCGACGCGGCCACGCCGTAGCTCCAGGAGCGTCCATGCGCGCCGGACCGCCGCCCATTCCTTCGAGGTGAGGATCACGGGGCCGCCTCCAGTGAACGCGCGGCAATCTCAATCACATGATCGGCGGCGGCGATCATCGCGGGCCGGTGGGCGATTACCACCACGGTGCTGCCGTTATCGACGAGGGAGCGTGCCGCCGCCACGATTACCGATTCGCTGGCCGAATCGAGATGCGCGGTGGGCTCGTCCAGCACCACAAGGGGAGAGGGGGAGAACAGGGCACGCGTGAGCGCCAGGCGCTGCCGCTGACCCACGGAGAGGCCAACGCCGCCGTGGCCGAGTGTGGTCTGCCACCCACAGGGGAGGGATTCGACGACGCCGAGGAAGTCGGCAGCGCGGGCAGCTACCAATAGCTCCTCGGTCACCTCAGTGGCGCCTACGTTCTCAAGAACTGTCCCGGGCACGATGGCGGGGCGCTGTGGGACCCAGGTGGTGTGCGAGTGGAAACTCGTTGGATCAATTTCTGTGAGGTCCACGCCGTCGATCGTGACCGTGCCCTCGTCGGGCTGGAGCAGACCCAGGAGGAGCAGTGCGGTGGTGGATTTGCCGGAACCGGTGGGCCCCACCAGCACAGAGAGTTCCCCGGGCGGAATCGATGCGCTGAGGTTGGAGGGAGCCTCTATTCCGCGGCCCTCTGGACGCACGGAGACGCCGTCGAACACGATCATTGAGGAGACCAGTGATGGGGCTTCTTGTGTACCGGGCGCGGGGAGTGGACGCTCGAGAATCTCGAAGGCCGCGTTAGCCGCAGCGATGCCGTTGGTGGAGGCGTGGAAGTGCGTTCCCACCTGACGTAGCGGCATCAACACCTCGGGTGCGAGCATGATCGCGGCAAGTGCCGTTACCAGGTCCACGCCACCGAATACCAGCCGCATTCCCACCGTGACCGCCACGAGGGCGACAGAGAGTGAGGCGATGAACTCGAGGATCGCGCCGGAGAGGAATGCCACACGCAGGGTCTGCATCGTGGTGGCGGCATAGGCATCTGAAAGCTCCTTCACACGCGCCCCGGGGCCCCTCTCGCGGCCCAATGCTTTCAGTGTGGCAAGTCCCGCGAGGAGATCAAGCAACTGCGCGCCAAGCCGGTCCATTTGGGCGAGTCTGGTCTCCGAGTAGCTGGCTGTGAGCGTACCCACAAGCCACATGAACACGGGGATCATGGGTATCGCGGCCAGAATCAGGTAGCCCGAGGTGTGGTCCTGGAGCCAGAGAACGAGGAGAGTACACGGCGTGAGGACCGCCGCAAGCACGAGTTGGGGGAGGTAGCGCACAAAGTACGGCGCGAGATCATCGAGGCCGCGGGTTGCGAGCGTCACTGCCTCGGCGGATTGCCCCGCCGTCACGCCACGCGGACCCTCGGCCACCGTGTGATCGATGATCTGGCCGCGCAGATCGGCCACGGCCTTCGTAGCGGCGCGGTGTGCCAGCGCTTCCTGTACGACGACGACCAGCACCCGCAGCGCGAGCACCCCCACCAGGGCGGGAATCAGCCAGGGTGGCCCCGCCGGTGTACCCGTGACCGCCGGGCCAACGATGTGGGCGATCAGCAACACCTGCGCCAAGATCAGCGCCGTGGTGAGTACGCCCGTGACCACGGTGGTGCCCATGTAGGCCGCCGCGCCACGCGCGTACTTCAGTAGGCGAGGATCGAGCGGCTTCACAGAATCAATCTATCGTGAGCCGTCGCTAGTGCTTCGTCGACTCCGCCAGGGGGAGGCCTGCGGGCTCGTTCGAGATCTGCTTCGTTGAGATGCGCTTGCGGAACACCCAGTACGTCCATCCCTGGTAGATCAGAACCACGGGCACCAGACCCAGCGCCACAAAGCTCATCACCTTCAGCGTGTATGGCGTGGAACTCGCCTGTGCGATCGTGAGCGAATAGGCGTCGTCGATCGAAGACTTCATGACGCTCGGGAACATCGAGATGAAAATCCACGCCACGGCCGCCACCATCGTGACCACATATGAGAGGAACGCCCAACCTTCGCGGCGCTTCGATGTCGCGACGACGGTCCCCACAAGTGCGAGGGCGGCAATCACCAGCGGGATCCAGCCAACAGCATTCGCCGAGTAGGCGAGCTGGCCCCAGACAACGAAGATGGCGGCGAGGACGGTGGCGATCATCGAGAACTGTGCGGCGAGATCTCCGGCGCGTCTTTGGATGTCGCCTTCGGTCTTCAGCGCGAGGAAGATGGCACCACCCATCAGGCACAGCGATGCGGTGACAAGCCCACCGAGCAGCGTGTAGGGCGTGATCAGCGAGAAGAACCCGCCGGTCAGCTGGTGGGAGGAGGTCGCCAAGGAGGATGCAACGGCGTCGGGAGCCACCACGGCGCCCGTGGCGCGATCGAGCACTTCGATCTTCATGCCCTGCACGAGGTTCGCGAAGGCGACACCCCACAGCACCGCGGGAGTCCAGGCGGAGATCGTGTGCGCCACATCCCAGCGGCGACGCCACTTCTCATCGCGGATCTTCGGCCGCCACTCGATCGCGCAGATGCGCACGATCAGGGCGAGCAGGATCACGAAGAGGGCGAGATAGGCCCCCGAGAACAGCGTGGCGTACCACTCCGGGAAGGCGGCGAACATGGCGCCACCCGCGGTGAGGAGCCACACCTCGTTGCCATCCCAGTGTGGGCCGATGCTGTTGAGCGTCACACGACGCTCCCGCTCATTCTTCGGCAGCCACTTTAGGAGCATCCCGACGCCGAAGTCGAAGCCTTCGAGGGTGAGGTAGCCGATCCAGAGGACGGCGATGAGCACGAACCAGAGAACTGATAGCCATTCCATGAGGGGTTCCTAGTAGACGAAGGACATCGGGACGTCGGAGCCATCGGGCGCTTCGGGGATCTTGTCGGCAATCGAGTCGACGCCTTCGCGCACGTAACGGCGCATCAGGAAGAACCAGACCACGCCGAGTGCTGCATAGAGCAACGTGAACACGATCATCGAGAACAACACGGTGCCGCCTCCCACCACGGTGGAGACGCCGTCCTGTGTGAGCATGTAGATCATGTCCACCGGGTTGTCCGGGTTCGGGTGCACCACCCACGGCTGGCGACCCATCTCGGTGAAGATCCAACCGAACGTGTTCGCGGCAAACGGCGCACCGATCGCCCAGATCGCTGCGGTGCCGAGCCATTTCTTGTCCGAAACATTGCCCTTGCGGAAATACCACAGGATGCCGACGGCGAGCAGCGCCGAGAAAGCGGCGAAGCCGATCATCAGGCGGAAGGACCAGTAAGTGACGAACAGGTTTGGGACATAGTTGACGTCATCGCCGAACTGATCCGCATAGAGCACCTCGTGCTCCTCGCGAATCTCCGTGATGCCCTTCAGCGGGGCGTTGAAGTCTCCGCTCGCAAGGAAGGACGTGACGCCTGGGACCGAGAGAATCCTCGTCACGTTCTCACAATCATTGGAGAAGTCGCCGATCGAGAGAAGGGAAAAGGCCGCGCCGTCAGGCTCGGACTCGCACATTCCCTCGGCAGCCGCCATCTTCATGGGCTGCTGCTCGAACATGAGCTTCGCCTGGAAGTCGCCGGTGACGGCCACGCCGAGCCCGGAGATGATGATCACGATGAGGCCGAACTGAGCGGCGGGGCGCCACACGTTCCGGGCCTCTTCGTCATTGCCGGCGCGCACGGCCCGCACTACCCACCACACGGCGATGCCGGCAATGAATGTGCCTGCCGTCAGGAATGCTGCCGTGATGACGTGCGCAAACGCATTAACTGCCGTGTTGTTGGTGATCAGCGCGGCAAAGTTGACGAGTTCGGCACGTCCGGTCTCGGGGTTGTATTCGGCGCCCACCGGGTGCTGCATGAAGGAGTTGGCAACGAGGATCCAGTAGGCCGAGAGGTTCACGCCAATCGCCACGCACCAGATCGAGGCGAGGTGGATGCCTTTCGGCAGGCGGTTCCAGCCGAAGATCCACAGGCCCAGGAATGTGGACTCGAGGAAGAACGCGGCAAGCGCCTCGATCGCGAGTGGCGCGCCGAACACATCGCCCACGAAGCGGGAGTACTCAGACCAGTTCATCCCGAACTGGAACTCCTGCACGATTCCGGTGGCCACACCCAATGCGAAGTTGATGATCAGCAGCTTGCCGAAGAACTTCGTGAGCTTGAGCCAATGCTCCTTGCCCGTCTTCAGCCAGATCGTCTGCATGATCGCGACCAGGGGAGTAAGCCCGATCGTGAGTGGAACCAATATGAAGTGGTAGACGGTCGTGATACCGAACTGCCACCGTGCAAGGTCAAGAGCTTCCACGGCCTCGCCTTCCGAGTAGTCAGGGGACTGGTGCGGCCATCCTATGGCGCTCGTCACCTCCATCCCAGGACGTTAGTCCCACGTTGGTGACAGAGTGTCAGGATCTTCGAGCGCGTCGGCGCTCACCCTCCGTGGCGCAATGTGCCATAATCAAGAGGAATACTTCCCGCGCGGCCACCCCGTGTGGGGCCCTGGCCCGATGCGCCACCCGCTCACAGCGGAGTGCCGCTGCAGACGGCCCGGTAAAAGAGACTTTGATCCGCCGGGTAAACGGCGGAACCGGACGCGGTGAACGCTGAGGTGGGGCGCAAGCCGCGGGAACGGGAGTACCCCGTGGAAAACAACTCGACAACGCCTCAGTTTTCGTCCGAAGACCAGGCCACTGCGACACCCGCGATGAAGCTTCCGGCTGCTGCACTCCTCTTTCAGGCGCCGGATCTGACCCCAGCACCGCGCCTTGAGCCGGAGGACCGGCCGGAGCGAGCGCCAAAGCCTCAGGGCGGTGGCCAGAAGAAGTCCTCGCAACAGAGCCAGAAGGGCGAGGGCCAGAAGTCCGGCGGCGGTAAGAAGAGCCAGCAGGGTTCGAAGAAGGGCGAGGACGCCGCAGAGCAGTCCGAACCCGCCCAGCCGAACGAGTCCGACGATCAGGGCACTGACGATCAGCAGGAAGACGGCGACGGCTCGGGTGGCGCGAAGCGCCGCCGCCGGGGTGGCCGCGGCCGCCGTAAGGGCTCCGGCGGAGATGATTCCGCGGATGAGACACAGAACGACGAGCCGGACGATTCCGCAGAATCCGAGAACCGCGATGGGGAGACGCCCTCGGAGCAGGGCACCTCTGCGTCATCGCGTCGCCGCCGCACTCGGAGCCGCAGCAATACCCGCACCCGATCCGATTCGAACGAAGTCTCGGGTGTTGAGGGCTCCACTCGGCTCGAGGCGAAGCGTCAGCGCCGCCGTGAGGGCCGTGAGGCCGGCCGCCGCCGCCCGGTGATCACCGAGGCGGAGTTCCTGGCCCGCCGCGAGTCCGTGGACCGCAAGATGATCGTGCGCGAGAAGGACGGCCTGAATCAGATCGCCGTGCTCGAGGATGGCATCCTCGTGGAGCACTACGTGGCTCGCCACACGCAAACTTCCATGGTGGGGAATGTGTACCTGGGCCGCGTGCAGAACGTGCTTCCCTCAATGGAGGCCGCCTTCGTTGACCTCGGCAAGGGCCGCAACGCCGTGCTCTACGCCGGTGAAGTGAATTGGGATGCCGCCGGCCTTGAGGGCCAGCCGCGCCGGATTGAGGCCGCGCTGAAGAGTGGTGACACGGTCCTGGTACAGGTCACCAAGGACCCGATCGGGCAGAAGGGTGCGCGGCTCACCAGCCAGATCACCCTGGCCGGCCGCCACCTGGTGCTGGTGCCCTCGGGCGCGATGACTGGAATCTCGCGCAAGCTCCCCGAATCGGAGCGGACACGGCTGAAGAAGCTTCTCAAGCAGATCGTCCCGGACACCGCCGGCGTGATCGTGCGCACCGCGGCGGAAGGCGCCACGGAGGAGCAGCTGCGGAACGATGTGGACCGGCTCCTTGGCACCTGGGACAGCATTCAGAAGAAGGCACAGAACGCCAAGAACGCTCCGCTGCTTCTGAAGGGTGAGCCCGAGCTCGCGGTGCGCGTGGTGCGCGATGTCTTCAACGAGGACTTCTCGGAGATGATCATCTCCGGCGCCGATGCCTGGAAGACCATTTCTGAGTACGTTACCGATCTCGCCCCCGAACTGGCCGATCGGATGACCCACTGGGTGCAGCCGAAAGACCTGTTCAGCGAGTACCGCGTGGACGAGCAACTCTCGAAGGGGATGGACCGCAAGGTGTGGCTCCCTTCGGGCGGTTCGCTCGTGATCGACCGTACCGAGGCGATGACGGTGATCGATGTGAACACCGGCCGCTTCACGGGCGCTGGCGGTTCGCTCGAAGAGACGGTCACCAAGAACAACCTCGAGGCCGCCGAAGAGATCGTGCGCCAACTGCGCCTGCGGGACATCGGCGGGATCATCGTGATCGACTTCATCGATATGGTGCTCGAGTCCAACCGTGACCTCGTCATTCGCCGGCTCATCGAGTGCCTCGGACGCGATCGCACCCGTCACCAGGTGGCCGAGGTGACCTCACTCGGGCTCGTGCAGATGACCCGCAAGCGCGTGGGCCAGGGTCTCGTTGAGGCGTTCTCGGAGCAGTGTGAGCACTGCGGTGGCCGCGGCATCATCGTGCACACCCACCCCGTCGAAAAGGGTGGCTCCGCCCAGGGCGACTCGAACAACTCTGGCGGTGGACGCCGTCGGCGTGGGGGAGCGGCCAAGCCCGCCGAGGAGCCGGATCGTGCCGAGGCACGTGCGGCACTTCAGAGCATCGCCGCCGCGGCGGCGCACGCGCACGACAGCGCCGATGAAGCCACTGAGCCCGCGGAGGAAGCCCCCAAGGCGGCCCCGAAAAAGAGGGGCTCGCGGAAGGCCACATCGAAGCAGGCCGACGGCGAACCGACGGCCGAGCAGGCCCCGGCCGGTGAGCAGGAGGCAGAGGAGCCAGCCGCGAGTGATCAGGGTGAGAGTTTCGCGGCAGTTGCCGTGGATTCCGACTCAAGTGAGCCGCCCGCGCCGAAGAAGCGCCGCCGTGTGGTGGCCGCCGCGGCGCCCACGAGTGCCGGCGACTCCGCTTCGGCCATCATCGCTCTGCCCGCCGTCAAGGAGCATGCACCCGTTGCGCACACGCCGAGTCTCGACGCGTTGAGCGCGATCAAGTTGCCCGAGCGTGCGGAGGGCGAGTCTGCCCCGAAGCGCTCGCGCCGCGCCACCTCGAAGACCGTGACGCCGCCTCCCGCGGAGTAGTTACGCTTCGGCGCTCGGCACGGCGAGTCCGGGCTCGCGCTCGCGGGCCGTGCGATCCAGCATCATCACGATGGCGATCGCTATCAGGCAGGCTCCCGTCACGATCAGCAACAGTTCCACTGAGAACCGGTCCGCCAGCGGGCCGAACACAATCATGCCAAGTGGCAGGGCGCCGGTTCCGATCATGGTGACCACAGAGAAGACGCGTCCCATGAACTGCTCCGTCGTTGCCATCTGCAACATCGTGATTGCCGGCGTGTTGACCGCCGGGAGCAGCACACCGCATACGAACATCCACACGAGGTAGAGCACGAAGCTAATCGGGATACCGAGCAGGATGGAGATTGCGCCGGTGGCCGCGATCGCCGTTGCCGTGGTCACAATCCGGCTCCGGAACCCGCCCCACGTACCGATCACGAGCCCACCGATGAACATGCCAATCGCGAAGGCCATCTCGGTAGCGGCAAGGTAGAGCGGATCATTCGCGAAGGTGCGCGTGACCTGAAGCGGCGTGAGCATTGCCAGCGGTGCAAAGAGGAGATTGACGAACGCAAAATAGGTGATGAGTCGCCGGATGAAGGAGTGTCCGATGACGTATCGCACGCCCTCGCGCAGATCCTGCAGCCCTGACGTTTCGGAACCCGCCAGCGCTGCGGCATGCGCGGGTACCTTGACGAGGAAGAGCAGGATGCTGATGCCGATCACCGCCGTGACGACATCGATCATCAAGATCCATTCGATCTCCGCGAAGGCGTAAAGGCCGCCGGCCACCATAGGCGACACCAGGTTCACGGCCGACTGGATCGAGGCGTTGTAGCCGTTGACCCTTCCCAGGTGCTCAGTGGGTACGATCTGGGGGAGGAGCGCGCTCACCGCGGGCCCTTGGATTCCACCGCCGAGCGCGCGCAGTGCCATCGCCACGAACACGAGCGTGTAGCTTCCGTGGCCGGTAGCGAATGCGATCAGCAGGCCGAGTGTGGACAGAGCCACGAGTGCATCGGCGCTCGCAATCAGGTGCCTCCGGTTCATCCGATCCGCGAGCACGCCCCCAAACGGCGCGAGCAGCATCATCGGAATGAATCCCACAATGGTGGCAACTGTCATCATCCGGCCAGACTGCGTCCCCATGGTCACGTACCAAAGGAGCGCGTACTGCACGAGTCCTGAGCCGAACAGGGAGATCGCCTGGCCGCCCAGGAACAGTGTGGTCAGCCGTACCCAGGAGCGATCCTGGTCGGGCGCCGTCGGGCTGGGGTTTTCGGTCACTGAGGAAGATTACGTGACGGGCGCGAGCCCAAGCCAGTGTTTTTGCCGCGGCCACAGTATGCGTGTACGTCCTTCTTGACCTCAGGAATGCCGGGATGAGGACGCGAGTTCGTGAGGTGGGACAGTTGTGTTGTGGTTTCCCCTCCGGCTGGTGCCACGATCGGTAAGCGGGATGATGCAGTGTGCGCAACGGCACACAGTCTCGAGGCCACTTGGCGGGCCTTGGGGTTTGCTCTGAATAGGGGCGCTGGCGTAATCTTGAACGTCGGTGCGTTCCGCGCACCCCTCGAATTGTGCCCGTGCGCACTCCTCTCGGCTCCGCCGGGCGGGACTATGCGCTACAAGACGACAGGAATGAGCAAGACGTGGTCTATGCCATCGTGAAGGCCGGTGGACGGCAGGAGAAGGTGTCCGTAGGGGACGTCATCTTCGTGAACAGGATCCAGGGTGAGGTTGGCTCGAGCATCGAGCTCGCCCCCGTCATGCTCGTCGACGGCGAGAAGGTGAAGACCGGCGCCAAGGAGCTCGACAAGGTCACGGTTTCGGCGGAGATTCTTGGCGACGCTAAGGGCCCGAAGATCCACATCCTTAAGTACAAGAACAAGACGGGTTACACGAAGCGTCAAGGCCACCGCCAGTCGCTCACCCGACTGAAGATCACCGGCATTAAGTAGCCAAGGAGTAGAGACATGGCACATAAGAAGGGCGCATCCTCATCCCGTAACGGCCGCGACTCGAACGCGCAGCGCCTCGGCGTCAAGCGCTTCGGTGGCGAGCAGGTGAAGGCCGGCGAGATCATCGTTCGCCAGCGCGGCACCAAGTTCCACCCGGGTAACAACGTTGGCCGCGGCGGGGACGACACCCTGTTCGCACTCCAGGCTGGCGCGGTCCAGTTCGGCGTGCGCGGCGACCGCAAGGTCGTAGACATCGTCGCCGAATAACACACACGTCGCGAGTGGGCGGGTAGCGTTGAGCTGCCCGCCCATTTGCATTACTTCAGGAGGCTCGCATGGCCGCATTTGTTGACCGTGTCGTGGTGCATGCCACCGCGGGCAAGGGCGGGAACGGCTGCGCCTCCATTCGCCGCGAGAAGTTCAAGCCTCTCGCAGGGCCCGACGGCGCCAACGGCGGCAAGGGCGGATCGATCATTATCGAGGCGGATACCCAGGCGACGACTCTGCTCGAGTTCCACCGCCGTCCCCACCTCTCCGCGGAGAACGGCACGGCCGGCGCGGGCGACATGCGCCAGGGGAAGAACGGTGAGGACCTAATCGTCCCGGTGCCGCCTGGCACCGTGGTGCTGGCCGAAGACGGCGATGTCTTGGCCGATCTGATCGTTCCGGGCTCCCGCTTCGTGGCGGCGCAGGGCGGCATGGGTGGCCTCGGAAACGCCGCGCTCTCTTCGCCCAAGCGCAAGGCCCCGGGTTTTGCGCTCCTCGGGGAGCCCGGCGACGAGCTGAGCCTCGTGCTCGAGCTGAAGTCCGTGGCAGATGTGGCGCTCGTGGGTTTCCCTTCCGCCGGCAAGTCTTCGCTGATTGCTGCGATCTCCGCGGCCCGCCCGAAGATCGCGGATTACCCTTTCACGACCCTCGTGCCGAACCTTGGCGTGGTCGAGGCAGGTGACACGCGCTTCACCGTGGCCGATGTTCCCGGGCTCATCCCCGGCGCCTCCGAAGGCAAGGGCCTCGGGCTCGAGTTCCTGCGCCATATCGAGCGCTGCGCCGTCGTAGTGCACGTACTCGACTGCGCCACTCTCGATCCCGGCCGGGATCCCGTGAGCGATCTCGAGGCGATCGAATCCGAGCTTGCGGCGTACTCCGAGGGCATCGGGGGAGTGCCGCTCACCGAGCGGCCCAGCATCGTGGCGCTTGCCAAGATTGACATCCCCGAAGGCCGCGAACTGGCCGAACTCGTCACGCCGATCCTGCAGGAGCGTGGGCACGAGGTGCTGGCGCTTTCCGCCGTCAGCCACGAGGGACTGCGCCCGTTCAGCTATCGGCTCGCCGAACTGGTGCGCGAGGTGCGCGCCACCGAGGTTGTGGACGAGACGCCGCGCGTGATCATCCGGCCCACCCCCGTGGACGATGCCGGCTTCACGATCACGCCGCGTAAGGGGCCGGACGGCGCGTTCTTCCAGGTCCGCGGCACCAAGCCTGAGCGTTGGGTTAACCAGACCGACTTCACCAACGAGGAAGCCATCGGGTATCTCGCAGACCGTCTGAATGCGATTGGCATCGAGGACGAGCTGTTCAAGCTCGGTGCCCACCCCGGAGACACCGTGGTGATCGGCCCCGAGGAAGGCGGCGTCGTCTTCGATTGGGAGCCCACCATGATGACCGGCGCCGAACTGCTCGGCCCGCGCGGCTCGGACGCCCGCTTCGAGGGCAACGAACGCCGGACCACGGGCGAGCGTCGCCGCGAGTATCGTGAGCGCATGGACGCGAAGGCCGAGGCGCGCTCGGAGTTGTGGTCCGAACGCGAGTCCGGCCACTGGACCGATCCGGGGGAGGATGAGTGACACCCATCCAGGACCGTTCCGCGATGCCCGAGGCGCATCGCTTAGTGGTCAAGATTGGTTCCTCATCCCTCACCCTTCCCGACGGCGGTCTCGACTTTGAGCAGATCGGCCTCCTTGTCGATGCGGTCGCCCGGCGCGTCCTGAAGGGTCACCGCGTGGTGATCGTCAGCTCGGGTTCGATCGCTGCCGGTGTTCATCCACTCCACCTGGCCACCCGCCCGCGTGACCTGGCCACGCAACAGGCCGCGGCCGCCGTCGGCCAGGGGAAACTGATCGCCGCCTATGCGGACGCCTTTGCCGCCCACGGGCTCACCTCGGCGCAGGTGTTGTTGACCGCCGAGGACCTGATTCGGCCGCAGCATTACGCAAACGCGCACCGCGCGCTCACCAAGTTGCTGGATCTCGGGATCGTACCAATCGTCAACGAGAACGATGCGGTTGCGACCCACGAGATCCGGTTTGGCGATAACGATCGCCTCGCCGCGCTCACGGCGAACCTCGTGAGTGCCGATGCGCTCGTGCTGCTTTCTGACGTGGACGGGCTCTATACCGCACGGCCTTCGACGCCCGGCGCGCAGCGAGTGCCGCTCGTGACGGATCTCGAACAACTGAAGGGCTACGCGATCTCCGGTCGCGGCAGTGGCGTCGGCACCGGTGGCATGGTCACCAAGGTGGACGCGGCGATGATCGCCA
The DNA here is from genome assembly GCA_900199505.1 of Ruaniaceae bacterium KH17. GTDB lineage: Bacteria > Actinomycetota > Actinomycetes > Actinomycetales > Actinomycetaceae > KH17. The sequence continues at coordinate 38,873 of FZQV01000005.1, forward strand.
CCCACTCGGGGATTCCAACCCTGCTCACCTCGGCGGAGAACGTCGAGGCCGCACTGAAAGGCCGCGAAGTTGGCACCTGGTTCACGGTGGCCGATTACCGGCGTTCCTCGCGGCGACTCTGGCTGGCATGGGCCGCCGAGGCGCGTGGTCACGTGGTTCTCGACGACGGAGCGGTCCAGGCCGTGATCGCCGGGAAGAAATCGCTGCTGGCGGCAGGAATCACCGCTGTGGCGGGCGATTTCGAAGCGGGTGACCCAATCGATCTCGCCTCGACCGCCGGTCAGATCGTGGCGCGCGGACTTACTGGTTACGACGCTGAATCCGTGGCGCGCATGCGCGGGAGGTCCTCGGCGCAGCTGCGCGTGGAGCTTGGCGAGGACTTCACCCGCCCCGTTGTCCACAGAGACGACTTGGCCCCCGTTACTCACTAGCGCGCGGGTAGTGTGTACCGCATGACTTCTTCCAGCCCCGTCCTGGCGATCGCTGCTGCCGCGAAGAGTGCCTCCTCGGCGCTTCGCACCACCACCACGACCGAGCGAAACGAGCTCCTGTACGGGATCGCCGAGGCACTCGTTGCCAACGCCGAGTCGATCGTTGCCGCCAACGCGAACGATGTCACCGCCGGCGAAGCCAACGGCATGACGCCGGGCCTCCTGGACCGGCTGACGCTTACTCCGGATCGTTTGGAGGCGATCGCGGACGCCGTGCGCGAGGTGGCCGCGTTGCCCGATCCGCTCGGTCAGGTAGTACGCGGCTCAACACTCCCGAATGGCCTGCTTCTGCGCCAGGTGCGGGTGCCCATGGGAGTGGTCGGGATGATCTATGAGGCGCGCCCCAACGTGACCGTGGACGCCGCCGTACTCGCGCTGAAGTCTGGCAACGCCGTGGTTCTGCGCGGTGGCAGCGCCGCTGCTCACTCGAACACCGAGATCGTACGCGTGATTGGCGGCGCGCTCGCCGCCGCTGGCCTTCCCACCGAGCTCGTCCAGTCGATTGACGAGTATGGTCGGGAGGGCGCCGTCGAGCTGATGCACGCCCGCGGCCTCGTGGACGTGCTCGTGCCGCGCGGTGGCGCGGACCTCATCCAGACGGTCGTGCGCGAGTCCTCCGTGCCCGTGATTGAGACGGGCGTGGGCAACTGCCACGTGTTCGTGGACGCCTCCGCCGATCCGCAGATGGCGCGGGACATCATCATGAACTCGAAGACCCACCGAGTGGGTGTGTGCAATGCAACTGAGACGCTTCTCGTTCACGCCGACGCCGCCCACCTCCTTCCCGATCTGGCCGCGGCTCTCGCCGGGGCTGGGGTGACCCTGCACGCAAGCGAGGCCGCGCGTGAGGCGATCGGCGCCGCGGCACCCACCGTGCCTGCGACCGACGAGGATTGGGACACCGAGTTTCTCTCCCTCGACATCGCCGTCGGGATCGTGGACGATCTCGACGCAGCGATTGCGCACATCAACCAGCACGGTTCGGGGCACACCGACGCGATCGTCACCTCGGATGTGACCGCGGCGCAGCGCTTCCAGGCTCACGTTGACTCCGCGGCAGTGGTGGTGAATGCCTCGACGCGCTTCACCGACGGCGGCCTGTTCGGCCTCGGCGCCGAGATTGGGATTTCGACCCAGAAACTGCACGCGCGTGGCCCCATGGGGCTCGCGGACATCACCACAACCACCTGGCACGTGACCGGGACCGGGCAGGTGCGTGACGGCTACACTGGCCCCAGCTCGTGCGAAACCGTTTAGCCAGTAGACTGGGAGCCTAAAGGAGGACACATGAAGGTCATACTTCCCCTCGCGAGCAGTCACGAGGTTGTTAACCAGTTGCCGGTAGCGCCCATTTGGTACGGGATAATTACTTTCGCGGTGCTTGTGTTCCTGCTGTTGGCCACGTACGCATTCAGGTCGGTGGGCACAAGGCACTGATGGCCTCTCATCGCAGACGCGTCGGGGTAATGGGCGGAACCTTCGACCCCATCCACCACGGTCACCTCGTTGCGGCCAGTGAAGTGCAGCACGCATTCGAGCTCGACGAGGTTGTCTTCGTTCCGACTGGAACACAGCCGTTCAAGCTCGATCGGCACGTGACAGAGGCGGAGCATCGCTACTTGATGACGGTGATCGCCACGGCCTCGAATCCGCGTTTTACGGTCTCTCGCGTGGAGATCGATCGCCCGGGGATGACCTACACGATCGACACTCTGCGCGAGCTTCGCGAGGACATGCCGGACGCGGACCTGTTCTTCATCACCGGTGCCGATGCGCTGGCGCAGATCATCGATTGGAAGGACTCGGATCAGTTGGCCACACTTGCGCACTTCGTGGGTGTGACGCGGCCGGGGCACGAGCTCGAGAGTTCCCCGCTACCGTGGGTCTCCCATGTGGAGGTCCCCGCGATGGCGATATCCTCCACCGATTGCCGACGGCGAGTGGTGGACCGCGAGCCGGTCTGGTATCTCGTGCCCGACGGCGTGGTGCAGTACATCGGCAAGCATCGCTTGTATCAGCCCGTCGTTGACGACGCAGACACTCTTCAGGGGGTCTCAACGTGACAGTGAGCCGTCGCGAGTTGCGGCTGCGCGCGCAGGAGGAGGCGGCGCGACTCGCCGCCGAAGAGGCCGGGGCGGAAACCTCGGTGACACCCGTTCCCCCTGCCGAGCCGCCGCTTACCCGCCGCCAACTGCGCGAAATGAGGATGCTACAGGAGACGGGTGACGTCCCTGTCGTCACCGATTCCGGACTCCCTGGTGCCCAGCCCGCTACTGCGGAGCCAGTTGGTATGGAGCCCGCTACCGTCGAGGAACCCGCGCCGGAACCCGTCTCCGAATCGATCACGCCTCCCGTCGTCGAGCCCATTGAGCGCCCGATCCGTCGGCGCCGGCCCGTGTTGCCCCCTCAGCAGACTGGAAACACGCCCGTGATCGATCCCGAGACGGGCACGATTGGCGCGATCACGATCAACATTCCGGCCGTGCCCGAGCCGGAGCCCGCGCCCGAGCCGGTGCCAGAGCCGGTGCCCGAGCCTGAGCTTGAGCCCGAGGCCGAAGTGGCACCACCACCGCCACCCGCAGAACCTGACGTCATTGCACCGGACCCGGCACTCGTGGAGGAGCCTGCTCTGGACGTTGCCGAACCGGGTGATGTTGCCGAGCCGGCCGTTCCGGTGTCCGCCATCAACCTTCCTCAGGCGGAGCTCTCGAAGCGCTCCGACCTGACCTTTGACGAGATCCTCTCCGATGAAGCGGTGCCGGAGGCTGCGCCCACGCGCACATCGATCTTCGGCAGGACGCTCGAGTCCGAGCCGGAGTCTGAGGAGGAGCCGGAAAGTTCGATGACGGTCGAGCAGGCTGCGATCCATACCAAGGAAAGCGCATTGGTGACGGCGTTGCGGTACCTCGTGCTCGTGATAGCGATGTTCGTGATTGGCGGCCTGATCTGGCTGATGGTCGATCAGGCGAGTGATTCGGCATCGGCACTCGTCGATGCGGTGACGGTACTGGGGAGGGCACGGACATGACCACAACTGAGCGGGCAAAGGAACTCGCGGTGGTGGCAGCGACTGCCGCATCCGAGAAGAAGGCCGAGGGTCTCATCGCTCTCGATGTGTCCGAGCAGTTGGTCCTGACCGACGTCTTCTTGGTGGCAACGGGCCAGAATGAACGCCACGTCTCGTCGATCGTGGACGCCGTCGAAGAAGCACTGCACGGTGAAGGCGTGAAGGCCGTGCGCCGTGAGGGGATGACCCAGGCGCGCTGGGTGCTCCTCGATTTCGGCGACATCGTGGTCCACGTGCAGCATGAAGAGGACCGCGAGTTTTACGCCCTCGAGCGGCTCTGGCGTGATTGCCCCGTCGTTGAACTCCCGGAGTTCGACGAGCCCGCTGAATGACCCGCGTGTGGTTCTGGCGGCACGGCCAGACAGACTACAACGTGGGATTGCGAGTGCAGGGCCAGATCGACATTCCACTGAACGAGGTGGGAATCGAACAAGCACGGTCCGGTGCCGTGCAACTCAATGCCGCCATCGGAGCGGTCCCGTTGCAGATCGTGAGTTCACCCTTGGTTCGGGCAGCGGAAACGGCTCGGGCAGTCGCGCGATTGCGGAATGTGCAGCCGATCTTCGATCCTCGGTTCATGGAACGCGCCTTCGGTGAGTTTGAGGGTCTCACCCGTGAGGAGATCGTCGCGGGGTGGCCGGAAGAGTTCGCGGTGTGGGCCTCGGGTCGCGATCCCGAGGGCGTCGAGATGGAGCCGCGTCCGGAGGTCGCCGAGCGGATGGTTGCTGCAGTGGCGGACCATACGGCAGCCCTGCCGGTTGGCACGGATCTGCTCGTCGTGAGTCACGGCGCGGCCATCACGCAGGCCCTTACGAAGCTTCTGCGCTTTCCTCACGGCGAGATTGAGCCTGTCCGCGGCATCGACAATTGTCACTGGTCGTTGGTCGAGTGTTCGCCCGCGGGTACCGGCGCCACCGGAATCGGCCGCGGTCCGACTCACTGGCGCCTGCGCGCCCACAACGTGGGGATGTACAGAGCCGGGACCTAATACCCGACTTTATCGTTTATTGGACTAGATCAAGCATTGTCGCTATTGTGGTCATATGACCTCGGTGCAGTTTGATGAACGCCTCCGCGCTGCCGGACTGCGTGTTACTGCGCCGCGGCTGACGGCGCTCGCCGTGATCGGCGAGCAGCAGCATATCGATGTCGAGACGCTCGCCAGCGCCGTCCGTGAGCGGCTCGGCACCGTCTCCAAACAGGCCGTCTACGACGTCGTCCATGTGCTGACGGACGCGGGTTTGGTTCGGCGCGTCTCACCGGATGGCCGAGGTGCTCGCTATGAGCTTGAGCGGTGGGACAACCATCACCACCTGCTGTGCAGTCAGTGTGGCGAACTCATCGATGTCCCCTGCGCGGTGGACCACGTCCCCTGCCTCATGCCACCGGATAGTACGGGACTCACGATCGACACGGCCGAGGTTATCTACCACGGGTTGTGCCCCGATTGCACGCTGGCGGCGCGCGATCGGAACGAGATTTCAGATTCAGAATCAACCAAGGAGTTGCGATGACAACGCACGATTCCACTATTCCTTCCACCACCGAATCCGGGGCGCCGCGCGAGTCGGATGCCCACTCGCTGAGTGTTGGCCCGAACGGCCCGCTCCTGCTCCATGACGTTGCCTTGGTGCAGAAGCTTGCCCGGTTCGACCGCGAGCGCGTGCCGGAGCGTAGCCCCCACGCGAAGGGTTCCGGTGCCTTCGGTGAGTTCGTGGTGACGCATGACGTCTCGGCCTTCACGAAGGCCGACTTCCTGCAGCCCGGCACGACCACCCGGTCGCTCCTGCGCTTCTCGACCGTTGCAGGCGAACTCGGTTCGCCGGACACCTGGCGCGACGTGCGTGGTTTCGCCGTTCGCTTCTACACGCAAGAGGGCAACTTCGACATGGTCGGCAACAACACGCCCGTGTTCTTCCTGCGCGACCCCATGAAGTTCCCGGACTTCATCCACTCCCAGAAGCGCCTGCCGGATTCGGGCCTGCGCTCGAACAACATGCAGTGGGACTTCTGGACGCTCTCCCCGGAGACCGCGCACCAGGTGACCTACCTGATGGGTGACCGTGGCCTGCCGAAGACGTGGCGCCACATGAACGGCTACTCCTCGCACACCTACATGTGGGTGAACGAGGCGGGGGAGCGGTTCTGGGTGAAGTACCACTTCCACACGAACCAGGGCGTCGAGAACATCACGAACGATGAGGCCGCCAAGCTCGCCGGCGAGGATGCGGACGCACACCGCCGCGATCTCTTCGACGCGATCGGCCGTGGGGACTTCCCGAGCTGGACACTCTCCGTGCAGCTCATGCCGTACGCCGAGGCGAAGGACTACCGCTTTAACCCCTTCGACCTCACCAAGACCTGGTCGAAGAAGGACTACCCCCTGCATGAGGTTGGCCAGCTGACGTTGAACGAGAACCCCACCAACCACTACGCCGAGATCGAGCAGGCCGCGTTTAGCCCCTCGAACACGGTTCCGGGCACGGGTGTCTCGCCGGACAAGATGCTGCTCGCCCGCGTGTTCTCCTACCCGGACGCGCAGCGCAACCGCGTAGGTACCAACTACAACCAGCTCCCCGTGAACGCGCCGGTGGTGCCGACCAACTCCTACGACAAGGAGGGCTCGATGGAGTTCCACCACAGCGGTGCGGCTCCCGTTTACGCCCCCAACTCGTACGGTCGCGCCTACCAGGATGAGCAGGGCCCGGTTGATAACGGCTGGGAGTCCGACGGCGAAATGGTCCGTTCGGCCTACACCCTCCACTCCAAGGATGATGACTTCGGCCAGGCGCACACGCTGATTCGCGAGGTCTACTCGCAGGAGCAGCGCGACGCGCTCGTGGAGACCGTCGTTGGCTCGCTGCTCGGTGGCGTCGAGGAGCCTGTGCTCTCGCGCGTATTCCAGTACTGGACGAACATCGACGCCGAGGTGGGCGCCGCGATCGAGGCGGGGTACAACGCCGCGAAGTGAGTAGTCTCAGTGAGGGAGGGCCCGGTACGGCCCTCCCTCACTACTGTCTAGTAGTACACCGCGATCGGGCCTGTGGGACCCGCAAACACGTTCACGGGGGTGCCGAATACTCGCGTGAGTTTCTCCGCCTCCATGATTTCCGCCGGCGTCCCAAACTCCACCACGGCCCCATCCTGGACGGCGCAAATGTAGTCCGAGTAGTGCGCGGCGAAGTTCAGATCGTGGAGCACCACGACGATTGTGCGGCCAAGTTCTTCGGCGGCCCGGCGGAGGTGCTTCATCATCTGCACGGAGTGCTTCATGTCGAGGTTGTTAAGCGGTTCATCGAGGAGCACGTATTCGGTGTCCTGCGCTAGCACCATCGCCACATACGCACGTTGGCGCTGCCCACCAGACAGCTGATCGAGGTAACGGCCCTCCAGTTCGCGCATGTCGAGGAAGTCGATTGCCTTGCTGATCGCCTCTTCGTCCTCGACGGTGAGGCGCCCGTGAGAGTGGGGGTACCGGCCAAAACCCACGAGCTGACGCACGGTGAGCCGGGTGATGAAGCTGTTCTCTTGGCGCAGGATCGAGAGGATCTTCGCGAGGTCCTTCGAGCTGGTCTTGACGACGTCGTACCCCGCCACCTCGATCACACCCTCGTCGATTCCGAGGAGTCGGCCGATCATCGTCAGGAGCGTGGACTTTCCCGCGCCGTTCGGGCCAACCAGAGTGGTCACGCCTCCGGCGGGTATCGTCAGGCTGACGGGTCCGATCTGGACGTCGCTACTGTAGACCTTGCTGACTTCGCTGAGGGTAATCACAGCCTGCCCTTTCTGAGGATGACGATGAGGAAGACGCTGCCACCGATGAGTTCGATGATGATCGAGACCATGCCGTAGGCGTAGAAGACGTGCCTCATGATGAAGTAGGCGGCCGTGAGAACGCAGAAGCCAATCAAGATCGCCATCGGGAAGATCAACTTGTGATCGTAGGTGTCCGCGAACTGATAGGCGAGCGTTGCAACGAGGAAGCCGAAGAACGTCATCGGTCCCACGAGGGCCGTCGAGATCGCCATCAGGATAGAGACGAAGAAGAGGACGCGGATCACCTCGCGCTTGTGGTCCACGCCGAGATTTGTGGCGGTCTCCCGCCCGAGCGAGAGCACGTTAAGGCGCTGCGTGTTGAGCATGAGTGCGAGAGCGGCAATGATCATCAGCGGGATCGCGACGGGCAGGTACTCGACCTTGGCATTGCCGAGGTTTCCCATCATTCGCGCCGCAAGCACATCGAACTCGCTGGGCGTGAGTAGCCGCTGCATGAACGTGGAGATCGAACCAAGCCCGCCGCCGATTACGATGCCCACGAGCAGCATGATCTGGAGGTTGCCGTATTTGCCGGACAGGAGCCAGCTGTACAGCGCAACGGAGAAGCCCACCATCAGCGCCACTTGGATTAGGAACTCCCACGTTCCTTGCAGTGCGAGCAGCCCGGCGAGGCCGAAGAAGTAGACGGTCGAGGTCTGGATCGCCCGATAGAGCGATTCGAAGCCCATGATGGAGGGTGTGACGATGCGGTTGTTCGCCGCGGTCTGGAAGCTCACCGTGGCCGTCGCCTGCGCAATCGCTACAACGAGCATGGTCACTACAAGACTGATGCGGCCCTTCGCGATGATCCAGAACCCGTCCGTGCCGAAGTCCATCGGGTTACCCCATGCGAGGAGTCCAAACCCAAAGCCGCACGAGATCACGATCAGGAGGAGCAACACGATGATGTAGCGGCGACGGGATGCGCGTGACCCGAAAGAGCCAGAGTGCCGCGAGTCCCGCGGCGTGCTCTCTACTGCATTCTCGAGGATCATCTCACCCACGCTTCCGCTGCCGCAGGAGCAGGTAGATGAACACGATGGCGCCCACGATTCCGAGCACTACGGAGACCGGCACTTCGAACGGCATGATGATCGTGCGGCCAACGAGGTCGCAGAGCGTCACGATTGCGATGCCGAGCAGTGCCACCCAGGGAAGATTTGAGCGCAGATCGTCTCCACGGATCATCGAGACGATGTTCGGCACGATCAAGCCCAGGAAGGGGAGGGCGCCGACGACGACGGTCACGACTCCTGTTGCAACAGCCACCAGCGCCGTGCCGAGCAGGACAATCTGGTTGTAGTTCACGCCGACGTTGGTGGCAATGTCTTTGCCGAGTCCAGCGACGGTGAAGCAATCGGCCGCGATGAAGATCGCTACGGCCACGAGGGCGACGATCCAGAGGTACTCGTAGTTCCCCTTGATGATCGTGGTGAAGCTACCGGCGAACCAGGTGCCGAGGTTCTGCATCGCGTTGTTGGTGAGGGCGAGGAAGCTTGAGACCGAGCCAACCACGGCTCCGAGCATGATTCCGATGATCGGCACGATGAGAGACGATCGGAGCGAGACGCGGCGCAGGAAGACGAAGAAGATCATGGTGCCAACGAAGGCGAGTGTGATAGCGAAGCCCATTCGTAGCGAGATGCTCGCACCGGGCACATAGATCATGGCGATCAGAAGACCGAGACCTGCCCACTCGGTTGTGCCGGTCGTCGTCGGCTCCACGAAACGGTTCTGCGTGAGCAGTTGCATGACGAGGCCGGACATGGCCATGGCCGCGCCCGAAAGCATCAGCGCGACCGTTCGGGGGATGCGGGTCATCGTGAACATCCAGGTTCCGTCGTCCTGGCCGAGGATGTCGTAGACGCCCGTAAAGAGGGAAATAACGAGCAAGAGCGCCACCCCGAGAATGCCGAAGAGGAGGCTTCGGTCAAAGAGCTTCGGGCGGTGGCGCGATGGAGCTTGGGTCATGTGGACTCGTTCATAGGGATTGGTGGTGAGGCCCCGAGTGCCTGAGGGGCCTCACCACCAAGTTACGGGAAGCTAGTTCTTCGCCTCCAAGGCGTCCGCGAAAGCGTTCAGGAACTCCGTGAACGTCTGGATGCCCTCGTTGGTGTACGTGTCCGCCGGCATGTACACGATGTTGCCCTCGGAGACGGCAGTGGTGTTCTTCAACGGGCCTTCGGTGTCCTCAATCAGCTCGGCCGAGGGGACGTACTCGGGATCGTCTGCGGCCACGGCAGCATCACGGTCCATCACGAGGATCCACGTGGGGTTCGAATCGGCGATCGCCTCAACGGAGATCTCGTCTCCCTGGTGGTCATCTGAGCCTTCCTGTGCGAGGGCTGGGGTGAGTCCGAGCGAATCGAAGGTCCAACCGAGCGTGCGGCCCGTCGTCGGCGCGATGTAGCCGATCGTGCCGCCGGATGTGATGACGCCCATGACCGTGTCCTCCGGGTTGTAGGCGGCGGCGACGCGAGCGATTGCGGCATCGAATTCGGCGTTCAGAGAGGATGCCTCATCCTGCTTGGCGAAGACGTCACCGAGCACGGTGATCTGACGCTTCAGCTCCGCAGTGAAGTCCTCGCCGTCGCGCGGGTCGAGCTCGAGCACGAGCGCATTCGGTGCGTAGGTCTGTAGCTCATCGTGGAACTGCGTGAAGCGTTGGCCGTTCACGATCAGGTCTGGATCGAGCGGAACGAGTGCCTCGAGATCCGGATCGCCGTGGGTGCCGAGGTCGATGATCGCCTCGTCGTTCACGTAGCCGACCGTGCTGGGCATCAAGCTCACGGCACCTGCGGCGATCTCAACGCCCCAGTCGTAGAGGGTCTCGAAGGTGCGGTTGTCCGTGGCGACCACGGTGGTGGGGGGAACGGCGAGTTCGTGCGTGCCGTTGTTGTCCTCGATCGCCACTGTGCCGGAGGCCGCGTCGTTCGCGTCCTCGGTGGGCTCCTCAGTCTCTGCGGGGGCGTCGGTCTCTTCGGCGGTCGTAGCCGCCGGTGCGTCGGTGGGGGTCTCATCGGTGCCACCGCAGGCGCTCAGAACGAGCGCGGATGCGAGTGCGAGCGAGAGCGCGGCCATCGGCTTGCGCATGGGTTTCTCCTGGTTTCGTATTGTCGCTGCGTGGTGTGAGCAGTAAGGAAAGGCTTACCTGACCCAATAGGAAACAGTAAGCGATCGTAATTCAGATGTCCAATAACGTGACAAGAGTGGCACGTTAATCGCGTTGTGCGCTGAGATGCACGTAGCCTGAGGGGTATGAGACAGGCGACCGTCATCGTGATTGGTGCGGGACAGGCCGGGCTTTCGGCCGGCTACCACCTAGCTCGGCGTGGCTTTGTGAGCGCGCTCGAGGATCCCGAATCGGAGCGTTCGTTTGTGATGCTCGACGGCGATCGTGGACCTGGTGGCGCATGGCAGCATCGCTGGGAGTCGCTCCGGATGGAGACGGTGAATGGCATCTTCGATCTCCCGGGGTTCCCGAAGCCGACCATCGACTCGGCCGCGCCCAGTCGTGTGAGGGCGCGGCCGAAGGCTAGGCGCGCAGGATCTTCTCCATCTTTCGGCCCTTGGCGAGCTCGTCGACGACCTTGTCCATGTACCGAATCTGCTGCATGAGCGGATCCTCGATCTCCTCCACGCGCACCCCACAGATCATCCCCGTGATGAGGGAAGCGTTTGGGTTGAGATCGGCGTCGGCAAAGAACTCCTGCAGTGTGGTGCCATCTTTGGTGCGCTGGCCCAGGGCGGCGTCATCATAGCCGGTGAGCCAGGAGAGGACCTCGACCAGCTCGCGTTCCGTCCGGCCCTTGTTCACCACTTTTGTGACATAGTGCGGATAGATCGAGCCGAAGGACATTGCAAAGACGCGCGCGTTCATTCCGCGAGCATACGCGCCAGGAGGTAGGCGCGCATACGGGACTTCGCTCCTAAATCGCGCGCTCGGTGCTCGGTAGCATGGGGTGGTGGAGAGATTGTCGGTAGCTGGCCGTGCCCGCATGGCGCGGTGTTTGCCGAGCCTGCTCGCGCTGATCGCGATCGTGGCGCTCTTCGCGATGAGTGGGCTCAGCACGCATAGCTCGACGGCTGGACACTCCACGATCACGTGGGCGCACGTCGAGAGTTTTGTCGCGGACGTTCCGGTTGGTCGTTGTTGTGCGGACGTAGCGGAGGCGCCGAACCAAGGCACCACGCAGGTGGCCGCCTCTCATTCCGGCGGCGATCATGGACTCTTGGCAGCGTTGTGTGCCTTCGCGGTGTTCTTCGTTCTACTGGTGGTGGGTGCAACGCACCTTGATCCAGCGGTTCGTTGGATCAGACGAGATGTGGCTCGGATTATTCCGTATACGGTTTCCGCCGCGCTACCCACTGCGTCGCTCAGCGTTCTTTGCGTTAGTCGTACGTGAGCGGCCCGCCGCCGCCGCGGCACCGCATCACACCCTTAACGACTAAGAGAAAGAACCAACCCATGCGAAAGACCTATGTCATCCCTGTCATCGCCCTCTCCACGGTGCTCGCACTGAGTGGCTGTGCGGCGCAGGAGTCCACTGCTCCCTCAGAGGCGCCCACCACTGCCGGAGGCGAGATCCTACTCGAGCACGGCTTCGCCGATTCGGACGTGGTCTCAGTGATCGCCGCGCTGGATCAGCTTCCCCGCGATGACCGCCCTTCGAACGTGGTGGCCTCGATCCGGCCGAACGAACTCCTGCTGGCCGACGACACCGGCCGAGAGGAGTCCATGCCGATGCCCGACGACGCCTTCTATGTCTCGTTCGCGCCATACGTGTCGCAGACCCACCCCTGCCACTTCCACAGCCTCACCACCTGCACGGGCGAACTCGCAAACACCGAGATCGAGCTGACGGTCACGAATGACACCGATGGCTCGGTACTCGTTGACGAGCTTGTGACCACCTACGACAACGGCTTCTACGGGCTCTGGTTGCCGCGCGGTATCGACGCCACGATCGAGGTCTCGATGGACGGCATGACCGCTGCAACGCCGGTCAGTACCTCCGGTGACGAGGATGCGACCTGCATCACCGAGCCGCTGCAGTTGCGGTAGGAGTTGGAAGCGAGATAGCTTCGCGGTCATCCCTTCTCATAGTGTGTTCACATGAGAACCCTTCGAAACAAGATGACCGCGGGAGCCGCAGCGCTCCTCCTCGCGACCCTCGGACTGGCCGCGTGCAGCTCCGACGATACTGAGTCAGGCACACCGGAGACCGGAGCCCCTGCTGCGACAGAGACGGGTTCTGCTGACGAGACCGAAGGCGTGGAGGCGGAGGAGCCCGACGCGCCCGCGGGAGGTGAGGCACTCACCTTGGAGGACTTCGGGGCGCGTATCGCGGCGGCGCAGCTCGCCGCAGAGACGGTGCACGTGGTGCAGTCGAGCACCGCGACTGAGGGCGGAACCATGGAGGGCGACATGCGCCTGAGCGGTGACGGCGATGTTGCACTGCTGACCACCTCGACTCTGCCCGATGGCACCGAGCAGAAGATGCTGCTCGTCGATGGCGTCATCTACATGTTTGGTGGCGAGGCTGCTGGCAACAAGTGGGTGAGTTTCGGCAGCAGCGATGGTGACGACGACAGTGAGCTCACCGATTCCTTTGCACCAGAGGATCCGCAGGAGCAGATTGAGGCGATGCAGGATGCCATCATCGAGTTCACCACCGAGGAGAATGCCGAAACGATCGATGGCGTCAGCACCACCAAGCTGACGATGGTCCTTGACACGCTGACTCTCATGGGCGAATCGGGACAGGAGATGATCGACGGCGGCTACATGGACGAGACCATCACGACCGAGATGTGGGTGGGGCCGGATGACCTGCCGCGCCGCCAAGTGCAGACCGTTGCCGGGGTGACCTCCACGACGGAGTACAGCCGTTGGGGAGAGCCGGTAGACATTGCGGCGCCGAACCCGGATGACGTGATCGAACTCAGCGATCTCATGCAACGGCAATAGCGAAGACAGGAGAGTGTGGGGCCCGGCCAAAGGCCGGGCCCCACACTGCCGTCTAGGTGGCGATTCCGACGTACTTGATCTCCAGGTACTCGTCGAGTCCTTCGTGTGAACCCTCGCGACCGAGCCCGGACATCTTGACCCCGCCGAATGGTGCGGCTGGGTTCGAGACGAGACCCGTATTGAGTCCCACCATGCCCGACTCGAGTTGTTCGACGGCCGTGATTCCCCGCGCGCTATCCCGCGAGTACACGTACGCCATCAGCCCGAACTCGGTCTGGTTGGCCAGCGCGATCGCCTCTTCGTCGCTGTCGACGCGAATCAGAGGTGCGACCGGGCCGAAAATCTCCTCGTTCAGGACTCGCGCCTCCGGCGTCACGTCGGCGATCACGGTGGGCGCGAAGAAGTACCCCGCACCCTCCACCGCAGCGCCACCGGTGTACACCTTCCCCCCTGTGGCGACGGCGTCGTCCACGAGGCTCGATACCTTCGCCACCGCGTCCGCATCGATCAGCGGGCCAAGCGTGGTGCCCTCGTTCAGCCCCGGCCCGACAACGATCGCCTCGGTGGCGGCCACGAGCTTGTCCCGGAACTCGTCGTAGACGTCCGTATGTACGAAGAACCGATTGGCCGCCGTACAGGCCTCGCCATTGTTGCGATACTTCGCCACCATTGCGCCCGCCACTGCGGCATCGATGTCCGCATCCGCGAGCACCACGAAGGGTGCATTGCCACCGAGCTCCATCGAGGTACGAAGGACGGACTTCGCCGCGCTCTCGAGGAGCCGAACGCCCACCTCGGTGGAACCTGTGAAGGTCAGCTTGCGCAGCCTCGGATCGGCGAAAATGGGAGCCGAGACGGCACCTGAACTTGATGTCACGATGCAGTTGACGACGCCGTTGGGCAGGCCCGCGTCCTTGAACGTTTGCATCAGATAGAGCATTGTGAGCGGCGTGAGCGCGGCAGGCTTGATCACCACGGTGCAACCTGCGGCGAGGGCAGGGGCGATCTTTCGCGTGCCCATCGCGAGCGGGAAGTTCCACGGCGTGATGGCGTAGACGGGCCCAACGGGCTGCTTCATGGTGAGGAGTCGGTTGCCACCAGCCGGTGCCACGGACCAGCGCCCCTCGATCCGGCACGCCTCCTCCGAGAACCAGCGGATGAACTCCGCGCCGTACGCCACCTCACCATAGGCCTCCGTAAGCGGCTTGCCCATTTCGAGCGTCATCAGAGCAGCAAAAGCGTCCTTGCGTTCGATGACGAGCTCGAAGGTACGGCGGAGGAGCTCCGCCCGCTCGCGTGCAGGGGTCGCCGCCCACGCGGGTCCCGCGGCGCAGGCGGCGTCGAGTGCCGCCTGCCCGTGTTCGGGTGATGCGTCCGAGACCGTTGCGATGACCTCGCCGGTGGCCGGATTCTCGACGTCAAGTGTGGCGCCCGTCTCCACGAATGCGCCGCCGATGAACTGGCCGGTCGGAACGCTCGCAAGAACGTCTGCGATATTGATACTCATTGAACTGCCTCCTTATCGAACACGATGACCTGGCGAATCGCCTGGCCAGCCGCGAGCTGATCCATTGCGCCGTTGATCTCGTCAAGCGTGATCCGCGAGGAGATCAGCTTCTCGACCGGTAGCGTGCCATCGCGCCACATTTGGGCGTATTTCGGGATGTCCCGGGCGGGAACTGCGGAGCCCAAGTAGGAGCCGATGATCGTGCGCGCCTCTGCGGTAATCGTGAGGGGGCTGATCTCGGAGAGGGCCGTGGGGGCAGGCAGACCAACGGTGACGGTGCGGCCGCCCACTGCGGTTGCCTTGAATGCGGTTTCGAAGGCACGCGGGTGGCCCGCACACTCGACCACATGAGTCGCCTTGATGCCCTGCTCGGCCACTTCCTGTGGCGTGTAAGCGTCGGTGGCGCCCCATTCGCGGGCGAGCTCGAGCTTCGAATCCAAGGCATCAACGGCGATCACATCGCCCTTGCCGAGACTGATCGCCGTGAGTAGCGCGGCCATCCCGACGCCGCCCAGGCCCACAATCATGACCGAGTCACCATCCCTGGGGGCTGCCGCGTTGAGAACGGCGCCTCCTCCCGTCAGCACCGCACACCCAAGCACGGCGGCGATGTCCGCCGGGACATCGTTTCCGACCGGCACGGCCGAGGCGCGGTTGACGACGGCGTAGGTCGCAAAGCCGGAGACGCCCAGGTGGTGGTAGATCTCCTCACTCCCGTCCTCCGTCTGCCTGTGCAGGAGCTTTCGATCGCCGAGCAATACCCCTGCATTGTTGGCGGCGGATCCTGGTGTGCAGGGGAGCCGGCCATCTTCCGCGCAGTTTGCGCATTCCTCACACCTGGGAAGGAAGCACATAACGACGCGGTCGCCCACGTTGACGTCATCGACGCCCTCTCCGAGTTGCTCGACGATGCCGGCGGACTCGTGGCCGAGCAACATTGGGACGGGCCGGACACGGTTGCCATCGACGACGGACAAGTCCGAGTGGCAGAGCCCTGCCGCCTCGATCCGCACGAGGATCTCACCAGGGCCCGGCGGATCGAGCTCTATCTCGCTGATCGTGATCGGCGCCGAATCCGCGTACGGCTTCGCGCGCCCGATCTCTTCGAGTACTGCGCCACGGATCTTCATGCTGTGGCCTCCTTTTTTGGGGTGGGGGAGGAGAAGGTGGCGGCCGAGACGGCCGCAGAGAGTTCATCGCCTGCCTTCAGTGGGGCGCCAGCGAAGGCTCCCTCATGGGCGAGGACGGGCCGGCGATCGCCGGCCAGCTCGGGGTACTTCTCTTCCAAGCGTTCCCGGTTCACCATGGTGCGATGCCAGTGGCGGACCGTCTCCGGATCACCGCCACGGATTCCGCGCCAGCTGTTGGGCATGTCATCGCGAGATGATCCGGCGCTCGCGCGGCCTCCGATGTTCAGGCGGCTGGGCGTGCGGCGCGTCGCCGCGCCGCAGGTGCACGCCGGATTCTCAGCATTCATGGACCGAAGAGCCGCTTCGAAGCGGTGGCCTTCGGTGCAGGCAAAGTCGTAGAGGATCATCAGGCGTAGAACCCGTTCGGGGCGAGGGTGAGGCCCTTGCGCTGCTCGGAGTCGTGACCGAAGATCATTTCCGCGCCGGTCGCCTGCTGAATCGCACGAAGCTTCTCAACGGACTCGAGCCAGCCAACGGAGTCCCACACGATGCCGGCCCCGATCGCGGGCGGACCGTAGCTGGCACTGAGGTAGACGGCGTCGGAGGTGAAGATCTTGGTCCCGGACTCGGGGAGATCGACTCGCAGACTCATGGTGCCCCAGGTGTGGCCCGGAGTGGAGATCACGGACACGCCCGGCACGATCTCCTGATCGCCGTGGACCGCTTCGATATTGAGGCCGGCGAAGTCCGAGACGATGTGGGCGCCCTTTGAGTAGCCCTCGATCGTCTTCACGCCCTCGATTTCATCGGACTGGGCGAGGATCCGGGTGCGGCCGTTGTCGAACATCTTGGCGTTGGCGGCGTGATCGAAGTGGAGGTGGCTGAGCACGAGGATGTCGATGTCATCCGTGGTGAGCTCAAGATCGGCGAGGGCCGTGTCCAGGTATCCGGGGCCCGCCGGGTCCTCTTGGACGGGGAAGAAGTCGTGGAAGCCGGTGGGGGCCCAGCGCTGCTCCCAATCGCGTGGAACGCCGGTATCCCACAAGATCTTTGCGTCAGGTGTCTCGACGAGCACCGCATGGGTGGGGCACTCGCCCCAGGCGGCCGGCTTGTCCTTGTGGTGCCGATCGGTGATGGTGTTTCCGGCTTGGAGAAGCAACCAGGTGTGGTCACACTCCATAACGCCGGTGGACAGGATGTGGAGCTTCATGTCTGACATGACGGGCCCTTTCTTCGTCGGAAGGCTGTCCTCCCAACTTAGGATCGGGACCAATGTCCTATCAATATCAATGCGCGCCATAGGCTGGGCTACTGGGTGGCATATAGTTACATATCGCGATGGAGGTGGTACGTGTGACTGTGGCAAGCATTGACGACATCCAAGCCCAGTTGGCGGCGGAGAAGGCGGAACGTGCGCGACTCCAGGGTCTGTTGCGAGCCCTCTATGACACGGCCTCCGACGTCGCGGAGATCAGGGACCCGGAAGCAGTGCTGGCGGCGATTGTGCAACGCACGCGCGCGATGACTGGCGCGGATATGGCGTACTTGAGTCTGAATGATCACACGGTCGGCGAAACCTTCATTCGCAAGTCTGATGGCGTTCGCACCGAGGCGTATCGGACGATTCGTATGCCGCTTGGAACTGGTGTGCTGGGGAAGGCTGCAACGGGACGCGCGATGGTGACGACCACTGACTATGTAGACGATCCCACTCTGGTGCACTTGGAGGACATCGATCAGACGGTGCGTGGCGAAGGAGTCCGGTCGATCCTCGGAGTGCCCATGATCGTGCACGGACGAGTGCAGGGTGCGTTGCTGATAGCCGATCGGCGCCCTGTCGAGTACTCGCCCGAGACCGTCGAGATCGTCGATACGATCGCACGCCAGGCCGCCGTCGCCATCGACTATGCCGCGCGGCTCGAGCAGGTGACGACAGCTCTGCGCGATCTCGGCGAACAGCAGGACGCCGATGTGAAACGGGTCCACGCGCTCGAGGGTTTGCTCGATCTGGACAGGCGCATGTCGGACGTTGTGGTGCGGCGCGAGGGGATCGATCCGATCCTCGGCCTCGTGTCATCGGTGTATGACGCTCCGGTCGAGTTGATCCTGCCGAGCGACCTCGTCCAGGGGACTTCGGCGCTCTCCGCGGCGCTCCATTCGGTGGCGGCCGGAGGCCTGCCTGCGCCGGTCGTACTGCCCGAGGGGCATGCGATTGTCGCGCCCGTGGCCGTGGGTGGTCGGCACTTTGCGTGGTTGATGGTGCGCGGTGCGATTCCTCAGGACCGCCGCGACATTCTGGAGAGGGCGGCTCTGAATCTGGCTATGTCGCTCCTGATCGATGAGATCGAGGCGGCCTCCGAGACTCGCTCACAGTACGAGTTGTTTGACGATCTCATTTCGGGCCGAGCCGCCGTGGACGGCTCCACGCGAGCCCGGCTGAGCGAGCTGGGGATCGACGCACGCCGGCCACTCTGGCTGATCGCCGTCGGGGCAACTGAGCTACCTGAGGACCATGTGACGGAGGTTCGCCGAGTTGTCGGCGGGCCGACACTGCTGACCGTTCATGCGGGGCACCTCTGTGTTCTGCATCAGGAGCGCGAGGCTCGCGCACACGCTCTCCATTCGGCACTGCGCCGTGAGTCCGCGCAGGTGGCGAGTGCGCGGGTTGGTGCGATCGCCGAGCTCAATCGTTCTCACCGTAACATCGAGATCGCGCTCGCCACGCTACGGCTTCTGGGTGGCGCGGTTATCGATGCGGATTCGCTGGGGGCCGTGGGCGCACTGCTTGAGGCGGAGGAGCAGGGGCACCTGCCGCAGCGGGTGACCGCTCCGGCGGGGGCGCTCGTCGAGTACGACGACGCTTCGGGCACAGATCTCGTCCGTACGGCCTGGACTTGGCTGGAGTTTGGACCGCACATCACGCGAGTTGCCGAGCGGCTCATCATCCACCCAAACACTCTGCGGCAGCGGCTCGCGCGAATCGCTGTGCTCCTCGGTGAGGGGTGGGATGGTGGTGCTGGACGTCTGGATCTGCATCTTGCCCTGCGTGCGGCCATGATCCAGCGCGAGTCGCGTGCCTCGGAACGGTGAGCGTCACTAGCTCACAGGGGCCGGGCGCGCTGAGGAGGCACGCGCTTCCAGAAGATCACCGCGAGCGCGAGCGCACAGGAGAGGAATACGGCGATGGTACCGAGTCCGATACTCGCGCCCCTGAGCCAGCCCTCGGGCGTGGTGCCCCCGCCGTAAGTAGAGAACAGTACGCCGGTGATGAGCGCGTTTCCGACTGCGGTGGTGATGCGTTGGGTCATCTGCTGCAGGCCGCCCGCCGTACCGCCGTGTGCGGTGGGGACGTCCATCATGGATTGGGTCTGGTTCGCAGCGCCCAACGATCCGGCACCAAGTCCCATGGGAATGATTGGCAGAATCAGCCAGTAGATCGACCACTCCAATCGGATCACGCACCAGAATCCGGCAATGATCAGCAGCACCGAAGCGAGCATCATTGCGAGGGCGCCCGCCTGGATCGCTTTGCCCCGCTCCATCGAGTGACGCCCGGACCAGACTGCCGCAAACCCGGACATGATCGCGTTTGGTAGGCCGATCAGGCCCACCATGAGCGCGGAAACCCCGAGCCCGTTCTGTAAGAACAGCGCGATCACCACGAAGATCGTGCTGCTCCCAAGGAACTGAATGGCAGTGATCGCCGTGCAGTAGCTGAATGAACGTAGTCGAAACAGTTCCATGTTCACCATCGGCGCGTTGCCGCGCTTGGCATACCAGAGTTCCCACGCGATCCAGCCACCGAGCAGTGCGAATCCTGCGAGCAAGAGGATCCAGCGCCATGCGACGCCATGAAGCATGAACGGGAGCATGATGCCGAGTACGGCGAACGCCAGTAACGCCATCCCCACGGGATCGAGATCGATTCGTTCCCGAGGGCGTGCGGGAACGTGGTGCTGGACGGATTGGCGCTCCTTGGTGAACGGCAGGAACTTCCACGCCGCGACCAGCCCCAGCGCACCAATTGGGACGTTGAGGAAGAACGAGTACCGCCACCCAGGATCACTCCCGAGAAGTGCCACGAGAGCCCCTGAGATGACCGGCCCGGCCGCCACTGAGGCGGAGATGACGAGGCCCATGTAGCCGAAGGCTCGGGCGCGCGCCTTGCCTTGGAAATACTGGAGAATGAGCCCCGTGACCTGTGGCGAGAACAGACCGCCACCGATGCCTTGCAGGACGCGCATCAGATTGAGCTGGGTGATCGATCCCGCAAGTCCGCAGCCGAGGCAACCGATCGTGAAGACCGCGAGGCCGATCACCCAGAGGCTGGAGCGGCCGAAGAGATCACCGAGCCGGCCCGCCGGAACGAGCGTGATTCCCACGGCCAATGCGAAGCCGGAGAGGATCAACTGGATGCCGGACTCCGATGACACCATCGCGTTCCCAATGGCGGGGAGGAGGTTGTTGACGGAGCTGACCTGGAGCAGCGTCAGCGCGAGGGAGATAAGGAGGGCAACGAGCATCCAGTTGCGGTCGTATGTCCTGTCACTTCCCGGCACGGTGAAATAGCGTGAGTTGTTCAAGAGGACCTTTCGACTCGTTCATCCTAATAGGATCGGCTCATGATCAAGAGACTCGCCTGGGTGACAACGGAGCCCGCCCGCGGAACCGATGAGGACGAGGCCCCGGCGTTGGCCGCGCTCGCACGCCTCGGGGTGAGCGTGGATGTTCTCAACTGGGATGATCCACGCGTCGAGTGGTCGAGCTACGATCGCGCGGTCCTGCGCTCGCCGTGGGACTACCAGCATCGGCTGCCCGAGTTCCTCGGATGGCTGGAGAGTGCCAGTGAGTTGACGGAGCTCGTGAATCCCCTTGAGATGATTCGCTGGAACCTCGATAAGCGCTACCTCGGCGAGCTGCACGCGGCCGGTATCGCAATCACGCCGACGGCGTTTGCGCAGCCGGGAGAGGATCCCACCTTCCCCGAGGGCGACTTCGTCGTGAAACCGGCGATTGGTGCCGGCTCACGGGATGCCGCGTCCTATGGGCCCGGGCAGCACGTGCTCGCTCACGCGCATGTGGCCCGCCTGCACGCCGCGGGTCTCACAGTTTTGGTTCAGCCACAGCTGGCTTCGGTCGCCGAACTGGGGGAGTGGCCCCTCGTGTTCTTCGGTGGGCGCTTTAGCCATTCCGCGAGCAAGCGGGTGAACCTGCCGCGCGGCTCGTCGATCACCGAGTTCTTCGCGCCCGAGGAGAATGCTCCCTATGTGGCCACCTCGGAACAGATCGAACTCGCCCAGGGTGTGGTGGACGCCGTCGGGCAGAGATTCGGCACTCCCACCTATGCGCGGGTGGATCTCGTCCAGGCCGACGACGGCTCGCCCCTGGTGCTCGAGCTTGAGCTGATCGAGCCCTCCTTGTTCATCCCATGGGCCGACGGCGCCGCCAACCGTCTCGCTGAGGCCCTCGCCCACTGAGGCCTACCGGAGGCTCTCCACGTGCTGTCAGGTGCGGGGACTGCCGGAGTGGCCCTCGGCGTAGGTCGCGACGAGCTTCTGGAAGGCATCGGAATCCCAGCCGGCATGGCTCCAGCCACTCGTCCGGCGGTTGTTGACATGGGTCGAGTACACGCACCTGCGCACATATGCGCGCCCACATCTGCGGATCAGGGCTAGAGGCCGCAAGAGCAAGATCCCAGTCGAATCTTCGACTGGGATCTCTCACACGAGCTAAGGTCTCAACCATTTCTCGAGTGGAGCATAGGGGATTCTCTAGCAACGACGCTGTAGCAACGATAAGTCGGTCCCGTTCCCTCGTGAGCCTAGTCAGAGCCTAAGCCAATCTCAGAGTGAGAGAAGCCCCAGCGGGACGCTCGAATTTCCCCTGGGGCGTGGCGATACCTCTCTGGAAAGGGATCGCATGAACAAGCGTACCGTAGCCGCGTATCTCGCGGCAGTCCTGACACTCGCAACCATCATTCTCGCGGCGTTGTCGCCGCTCTCAGCGCCTCTCAGCGGCCACACGCTTCTAGTGGGCCTCACGGCTCTCTCAGCGGCTCTCGCGGCCCGCTACGCGATCGAGGCGGCGGCAGAGAGCCGCGCAGGACTCACCACCACCACGAAAGAGGTTCAGTCATGAACATCCCCACCCCTCCCTCGCTCCGGCCCATCACGGCCACGGACACGGACCTGCCCGAGTGGGCGGAAGAGGTCACGGACTGGTATCTGGACAACTCACCGCGCACGGACCGCTCTACTGACAACTGGGTGCGGCAGGTAGCCGTCCGGCGCGGCCCCGACCTTATCCTCAGCATCTCGGCCTTCCAGGATCGCAAGGGCACCGACGGCCCGGTCGTCACGGCCCCGCTCGATGTCGAGATTGCCGAGTACGTGGAGATGACGCGCTCGGACCTCTCCGAGATCGCGCAGGGATGCCGTGACCTCATGGTGATCCTCACGCGCATCGAGGCGGCGCCTATGGACTGACCTCTAGAGCATCATCCGACGGGCGTCTCCGTGCCCTCTCTCCCATGCACGGCGGCGCACCGTGGGGCAGGTGCTCCAACGGCGTCCTTCACGGTCCTAGCCGCTCTCAGTGACCGCCCGGTGTCCTAGTCCGTACTGCCGGGGTACGGCCACCTGACGACGTGCTCGAGAACGTTTGAGGGTGCCCATAGTGTCAGCGCACGGTCTCAGGCCGGGGCGCTTTCAGTCGTGGGGAAATGCGGCTCTTTCGGCGGACCGTGGGATTTTTGGGCATGGGGCAGAGAGACCGGGCGATAGCTCCGTGTGGGGATCTTGCTGTGGTGCTCTCGATGGTGAGAGCGGGCGGGAAGTAAAGCAAGCACCTCCCGCCCGCGGTCTCAAGGGTAGCGGGCTAGGCTCAGGCACAACGAAAGGCGGGTGGCCGTGATTACTTACGCTCAGGCGGTCGAGATCGCGCGGGCAGGAAGTGACTTCCTCGGCTCTGAGGGCGTCGTCATCGGTGACGGCTTCGAGGATTCGGAGGACTACTTGATCGGCTGGGAATACGTGAAAGGCTTCCCGCTCGATCGCATGGTCAATGGTGGCGGCAACATCTTCGTGAACAAGGAGACTGGCGCAGTGTGGGCCGCAGACGCGCCGTTTGTGTGGGCAAAGGTCGCGGCGATGAGCGCGGCGATCTTGTGAGGGGTGGGGCGGGGGACCTCCCCCTGCTTCCCTGCTCGCACCCACCGGCATAGCGATTTTCACACACGGAACTGACAGAATCCGGCCCCCTGCTGGGATCGTTGCAATACCAACGATTAGGCCATTATCGAGATGACGCCGCGCAATGCCGCGCTCGGCGCTTCCCAAGTTGCCGCGTTACGAAACTCCGCGCCCACATCGCCGGGGGAGTTTTTTAGTTCATGGGGAGGGATTGCGCTATGCCGGTGGGTGCGAGCTGAGGGCGAGACCCGGTTCCCCCCGCCACCCCTCTGTGGGACGTGGAACGGCCCCAGCGAGGGGAATCAGGTCTCGCCGGGGCCGTGGTGACGCGAGGTCAAGAACAATAAAACCCTCGCGTCAGTCTGTGATGTTCGCGTTCACGAGTTCGATGATCTCATCCCGCTTGAGTCCGTCCACGTTGAGGCCGAGCGATTCGGCGTAGTGTGCCCAGTCGCCGCGTGAGTGCTGACGCTTGGGCCGCTCGATCGCCTCGGCCTCGGTCTCGTCGCCGTCGGTCACTTCGCCTCCCACTTCTCCCACATTCTCAGCGGGCACGATGTGGGATTCGTCGGCGTCGCCTTCGGGCGTCCATCCGGCGCGGGTGAGATCCGCAACAGCGAGATCGGGCGCGTCGATCGTGATTCCCCACGGGGCTGTCATGCGGGCCATTAGTCCATCTCCACGTTGACGACGCCGAGACGGGCGGGGCGCTGGACGGCCCAGCCGATACGCCAGGTCACGCGCAGCCCGATCGCGTCCTGCTCGAAGTAGCGGTCGGTGGACTGTGCGACCTGCACGGGTCCGACGGCGGCGGCGATCGCGGACGGGTCCACAACCAAGAGCCTGCCGGCGGGGATGGCGGGCGAGGTCTCCACGGGGATACCAAGGAGCATCTTGGCCGCGTCGGTGGTGCCTGCACCGAGCAGGGACGTGTTCTCATCGCCGGCGGTCTTGAGCTTCCGCAGCGCTCCCCACGAAAGCGGGTTCGCCAGGATCAGCGCGGGCTTACCTCCCACAGACTCAATGGTGGCGATGGCATCGGCGAGCGGGTCCAGGTTCGTGGTGATCGCGTCAGCGAACGTCGGGGCCTGCGTGAGGACGCCCTCGGGCGGGTTGATCGCGGGGGCGGTCGGTGCGGGCTGTGCGATGAAGGCCGCGTTGCCCTTCACGGTGACCGCGCGCCCGGCAGACGTGGACAGTAGCTGGGCGGTCGAGTTCTGCGCGAACTGTTCACGGCTCACCTTCAGGAGCTTTGCCACCTTGAACGTGGACACGATGACCTCGTTCAGAGTCGGGTCGCCTTCGGGGATAGTGCCGCCCTCGGCAACGATGTCCGCTTCGTCATCGGTCACCCACGGGATGCGGGCGACCGGGGCGTCGCCTTCGAGCTCACGGGTAACGACGGTGGCAGCGCGCAGAATCAACGCGTCGGGCACAACATCGTCGGGCAGGAATGCCTGGAGGTCGGGAGACCATGCGGCGGGAGTGGATGGGGTCTTGATCGTAGCCATGTGGGCCACCTTTCCGGCGCGCATCGAGGCGCCATTGAACTGTTGGTGAGTTCGTCGGCGGCTCTCGGCCTTCCGGCGTCGCCCCTCGGGGGCTAACGGTGCGTCAATGTCGAGCGCCCGGCCCGGTCACATTGAGCTAACCCAATGATACCAAGCCGGGCGTCCTCGGTTAGCGCCTCTCCTTGGGCTTGAAACCGTCCTCCCAAGCGTTGCCGCCCGGCTTGTCCGGCGCTTGACTTGAAAGCCCTCGGGCGACCCGCCCGTCGAGCTCTTTCTCCTCGGGCGAGCGGTCCTCGAACAAGTACGGGCTCGACGCCTTGAGCCGTGCGAGTTCCGTGGTTAGCTTCGCCATATCGACCGTGCCGTTGGCCGCAATGAGGTCCGCGGGAGTGTTCCCGGTGAGCTTCCAGAATGCGTCCGTGTCGATGAGTCGGTACGGGTAGGTCTGGACGTATCCCGACATGGTGTAGCCCGAGCCGTCGAGGATTGCGGCCACGCGCTTGTCGAGCACTTCAGGTGCGAGGTCTTCGGGCTTCGTTGGCAGTCGCACACGTTCCGAGAGTGCGGCGGTAACGATCGTCTGTTGTAGTCCGGCCACGGTCTCGCGCAGCGCGTCCCGCTCCGCCTCGGCCTCTTGCGCCCGAAGCCGGTACTTCGCCGCCTCCTTGGCCGCACGGGCGCTCTCGCGCGGCTTGAAACCGTCCTCGAAGCTCTCGTCGGCCTGCTCTTCGGTCTCGGTGCCCTCGGTGTCCTGCTCGGTGCCCTCCGGCTCCGTAGCGGCGTCCTGTGGCTCCGTGGTGGTGTCCTGTAGGGTCTCTTCGCCCTCGGTGGTGGTGTCCTGCTCTGTGCTCATTGGTGGTTCCCTTCTTCGGTGGTGTTGTTGAGTTCTTCCTCGGTCCAGCCGTACAGCTCGGGCGAGAAATGAAGCGTGCCTTCGCTCTCGATCGTGGTGAGCCCTACCGGCGTCCCGTCGAGCCGGGTAACGATGCCGGTCTCCGTGTGCGTCACCGGCTTACCGGCAGCGGCCATAAGCGCGAGCATCGTCTCGCGGTCGGGGCGGCTCATAGCTCGGTCCCCTTGAACATGCGCGCGATGCTGGCACGGGTCCGGCGCTCACGCTCCCGCGCAAGATCATCGAGCAACGGCATGACCTGGCCCGGCTCCCGATTCGCTTCGAGCCAGATCAGCGCAGAGCCAGAGCGCCCGAAGAGCACCTTCGAGGGCATGGACTGAACCAACGGGTGAATGGGTGCAAGCTCCGTGGTGGTGCTCATACTTAGGCCCCTTCCCGTAGCTCGTGGAGCGCGGCCTCCAGTTCGACAATGCGCCGCGCGCGGTGCCCGGCCACGCGCTCCCAAAACTCCGAATGATCGCGCCAGTGTTCGGCCTTGCGTTTCCAGTCCCGACGCGCAGCACGCGCGGCCCGGTATCGGGTGACTCGTTCAGTCAGACTCATCGGTGGTTCCCTTCGTTGTGGTGGTTGTGGTGCTCGGTGACTGCATCCCGCAGCCGTTGCAGCGCCAGCAGCTCCCAGATCGAGCTACACGCTGTGGATGTAGACATTCCTGCTTGTGAGTGATGCCGTAGGCGTCGGCGGAACGTGTGGTGCTCATCGGTCCCAGCTATCTGCCGGTAGCCCATCCATTGCCTTCGGATAGTTCACGGCGCCCCATACCTCCCGCTGTGGTTCAGGATCAGGCTCCGGAGCAAGTGGAAGTGCCGTCACGTCTGCAAGATCAGTTTCGAGAGCTTCGCTTGATATAGGCCCGTCCCGTCCCGTCCCGTCCCGTCCCGGTGTTACGCGTAACGTGTCGCGTAACGTTACGGGGGTATCCCCTTCTGAGGGTGAGAGCTTGCATTGCTTCGGTGAGCAAAGGGCGTGATTCTCAGGCGGTGCCGCTTCGCAGCTCTCCGGCAGACAGAGCGAATGATCTCCGGCTTTGTGAGCACGTAGGCGCTGCATACGGATCTTCGAGTGCTCCGCGTTCTCGCGGATATGGGGCGCGGGTACAAACTCGGCCACGTCCACCACTTTCACGCGGTTCCCGTCGATCTTCACGAGGTCATGCTCGGCCAGCTCCAGCAGGGCGCGATCAGGGTCCGGCACGTCACTAAGGCGGCGGGCGTGACTCACCTTCAGAACGCCGTCCCAGACCTCCGTGCGGCAGCAGGTGAGCACCAACGCGATGTAATGCCAGCGCGCTTCGAGGGAGATCTCTTGCAGCTCGATCCGCTCGCTGAAACGATCGTCAAACTTGGCCCATACCATTACGCGATCAGCGCCTCTACGGGGCGCAGCTCGCACAACACGAGATCCGCGTCCTGCCCACGTTCACGAGCACGCTCAGCGGCATGTACGGCGCTGTGGAGGGACAGAAACACGCGGCGGCGGTAACGGCCCTCACGAGTCGAAACTAGGACGACATAGGCGGGCAGTTCCGGCGCGTGGACGGTGCTCTTGACGGCGGTCATTGGTAAACTGGACTTGTCGCCGCAATGACACTTTAGATCGCCCTCGGAATAGCCGCCGGGGGCGTTCTCATGTTCGGGGCTAGTCAAGATCGCCACCGCCGTTCGTGGCGGGCCGGTAGACCTTGATGGGCGCACCGAGCTTGGCAACGTCGCGCGGATCTAGGCGGATCACGCGGCCTACCTTGCGGGCCTTGAGCCTGCCGTCCCAGATGGCGCGGCGGATGGTGAGCTCGGAACAGTCCCAGAACTCCGCAGCGCGCGGAATGGTCCAGTACTGCTCGGGGAGTGTGGAAGTAGACAAAGGAAATCGCCTCCAGGCATGGTGAACAACACCACCTGCTGAGGCGATCTAACTTCCGGTGATTCCCCTTACGGGGTGCCGCGCTCCGGTCGGCTATTGCTCAGTATACCCGCAAGCTGGTCTAACGTGATCGCGTGCATACCGTCGCCCTCAAGTCGGTTGAGGATCAGGTCGAGCACCTCTTGACGGACCGGGGGAACCGGCCCGCTCGGGCAACGCTTGCACGAGAGCCGGTAACGATTATCGCCCTCGGGGAAGCGCTCATCCCAGCCGCCTAGCGTGTTCGCCGGGTACATGATGACGCGGCGCATATCCGCCACCGATGATCGCTTGGGGTCAATCTGCCAGTGCTCCGCGCGGCCATCGGGCCACGTTCCCGCCACGGGGACGAATACGGCCACTGTGGCGATGGGCTTCTTCTGGGAATGGTGCCTGGAGTTGTCGCAGACGATGCGGATCTCGCGCGCGCTCACTTTCCACCGCCTTCTTGCGTGGCGCTCATCTTCGCCGTGAGAGCGCGATCGCGTTCGACGCTGGCGTGCTGGTAGCGCGCGCTCGCCGCGGCGTCCTTATGGCGCCCTCGTCGCTGAATCTCCGCGCTGGTGGCTCCCTGCTGGGCGTAAATCGTCAATCCCAGGTGCCGCAGGGAATGGAGCGCGAACGGGTGCCGTGCGCCCTCTCGCGCGTCCACCCATGCGCCCTGCAGGCTGTTGTAGCTCACGGGGCGAGTCCGGTCCTGCACGGACGGGAACACGGGCGCGTCGTCGCCGTCGAGCACGTACCGCTCGAGGTGCTCTCGAATGGCCGGCACGACGACGGCGGGCAACGAGACCGCGCCGGCGCTCTCATCCTTCGGCGGGCCGTAGCCGTGACCCTTCACATTCCACTGGCGGCGCACATGAAGCTCGGCCTTCGCTGGGTCGTCGAGGTGCCGGAGGTCTCCACGCTGTAGGCCGAGCACCTCTCCGACGCGCAACGCGGCCCAGACGGCAAGCTCCGGCGCCAGGCGCAGACGCTCCGGCATGTTCGCCGTGATCGCGGCCACCTCGGCGAGCGTGGGCACCTCATCGTCGGACCTCTTGCGCATCCCGGCCTTCTCCGGCTTCGCCCTCAGTGGCGAGACCGTGAGACCTCCCGCGCCCTCGGCGACGGCGGCGTTCATCATCGCGCGGAAGTGCCGCACCACGTTGTTCGCGGCGCCCGGCCCTCGGCTTGCGGCGGCGTCCACAATGGCCTGGACCTCGGCGGGCTTCACGTCCACCAGGCGCACGTCTCCAAGCTCCGGCAGAATCCAGGCCGTGATCGTCGACCGATAGCTCACGAGCGTTGCAGGGGATCGCGGGTGGAGCTTGTCATTCTCAAGTTGCCCAATCCAGCGCTCGAACCATTCCTCGACCGTGGTTCCGTTCGCGCGCTCAGCGGCGAGCCGCGCGTGATGTGTCCGCCGGCGGTCGGCGGGTGGGACGAACGTCCCGTTGACTACTTCGAGCTGGGCACGGCGCAGCGCGGCCCGCGCCACGGTCAAGTCCTCGTATCTGCCGACGACAATCTGCCGATATTGCCAGTACACGCGCACGCGGTAGTTGGTGTACGGCGTGCCATCCTTGCGGGTGCGGGTCTCGAAGTCGATGCCGCGCGGCAGATTATCCGGCCCCTTTTTCCTCAATTCCCACCTCCTTGAGCTTGCTATGTGCCTCTATCGAGCCTAGTATCTAGCGTAATGGAGCTTACTAGAGCCTACTAGTGAACACTCCGACAACTCAAGAAATGGCGTCGTTCCAACGAAAAACCCCGGCATCGCTGGGATACCGGGGTATGATCGTGGAGCATAGGGGATTCGAACCCCTGACCTCTTCCATGCCATGGAAGCGCGCTACCAACTGCGCCAATGCCCCTTTGAGCGAGAACAACTCTAACACGCGGAGCGGGCGGGTCTGAACTTGCCCTACTGTTGCCCTGGACACACTCCGGGCCTTCAGTGAGCCTAGAGCCAGCCGTTCGCCTCGGCGACCTGAATGGCCTCCGCGCGGGTCTGAGTTCCGGTCTTGCCGATCGCGCTGGAGAGGTGATTCCGCACGGTGCCGGGGGAGAGGAACATACGCTTCGCCACCTCGCGCACGGGGGCGCCATCCCGCGCCGCACGGAGTACCTCGCGCTCGCGATTGGAGAGTGGGTTGGTGCCGCTGGAGAGCGACTCCACCGCCAAATCGGGGTCCACAACGCGCAGCCCTGCGTGAACACGACGTACCGCCTCCGCAAGCGTGGCAGCGGGTGCGTCTTTGACCATGAAGCCCGTTGCGCCCGCCTCGAGCGCGCGCCGGAGGTATCCGGGCCGGCCGAACGTGGTCACAATCAGTACCCGACAGCTTGGCATGTCGCGCTGTAGTTGCGCTGCCGCCTCGATCCCGTCGAGCCCCGGCATCTCGATGTCGAGCATTGCGACGTCGGCCATTGATTCAGTTGCGGCCGTCACGACTTGATCGCCGCGGCCCACCTGCGCCACCACCTCGATATCGCCCTCGAGCTCGAGGAGCGCGGCGATCGCACCACGTACGAGCGCCTGATCGTCCGCAAGAAGCACCCGGATCATGCCGTCACCTCCACGATCGTGCCGCCGCCATCGCGCACGGAAACCGTCAGCGCTCCGCCGGCTTCTTCAACCCTCTCGCGCAGTCCCTTGAGACCGTTGCCTTCAAGGACCGCTTCGGAACCTCGTCCGTTGTCGGTGATCGAGACATGGGATTGACCCAGCTCAATCCAGCAACGCGTGGCGTTCGAGTGCCGCAATACGTTCGTGGTGGCCTCCCGCACCACCCACGCGAAGAGCATTCGGAGCCGCGGCTCCACGATGCTCACATCCTCGGGTACTTCGACGGCGATCCCCGCGTCCACGAGTGCGGTCGTAGCGCCAAACAACTCGGCATCGAGTCGGCGTGCGCGCAACGCACCAACGGTCTGCCGAACCTCCGTGATCGCTTCCCGCGAAAGCTGCTGGATCTCGGTGACTTCGGTGCGTGCCCTGGCCGTATCGGCGTCGATCAGCTTCTCGGCGAGCTCCGCCTTCACTGTGATCGCGGTGAGTGTGTGACCGAGCAGATCGTGCACATCCCGCGCGACCCGCTCCCGCTCTTGTGCGGCCACGAGTTGCCGTTCAGTCTCCTGATATCGCTCGCCGCTCTGCGCTGTCATCCTAGCGGCGGTGACACCGATTCCCACCATCGCCCCGAGTGCCATGAGGTACCCCCACTCGCTCACGTTCCCTGTCAGCACCACGATCAGCCACATGGTGACGTGAATGACGAATGCGACCACCAGCGAGACGTGCAGTGGGAACACGAAGACCGTGTACGCCATCATGAAGATGGCGCAGGTGATGGGGCCGTTGAACCCCGCCACCGGATACGTGGCCATCGCAAGCACCAGCATGATCGCGAGATGGATCATGGGCGGCCACGTCACTCGCTCCCATTCTCCCACCGAGTAGCCGTGCAGGTAGACGACCGCGAAGCAGACCAGGCACATGATCGTTGCCATCCGAGCCCAGAGTGCGGCGTCGGCCTGCCATGCGGACACAATCGGAAACGCCAAGAAGACCAGCCAGATGCCGCCAAGCAGGAGAGAACTCTTCTCCCACGGGTTGGGGTTCGCCTCGGCGCTCATTGCCGCTCGCGCCCTCGCCTCACGAGGAGCACGGACGCCACGGCGAAGATCGTCACCCATACCCCCACGTTAACGAGGATCTGCCACAACGGTTCGGTGATTAGTTCGCCGGAGTCGATGTTGACGCTGAGTCCCTCGGTGGCAGGGCGCCGTGCGAGGGCCGCGATTCCATAGAGTGGCGTGAACTTAGCGACTGTGAGCATCCACCCGCTGAGTGGAATGAACACGTTGCCGAGGAATCCGAAGATCACCACAAGGCCGGATGAGACTCCCACCGCGCTTTCGGAGCGGAACAGCGAACCCACCGTGAGTCCGTAGAGGGAGAACAGGGCTGCACCCACCATCACGAGAAGTCCGGAGCTGAGCCACACCCACCAGGCTGCCTTGGCACCGGTGAAGAATCCGATCGTGTAGATGATCGCGACCGGGATCGCCGCTTGGACGACTCCGATGATCGCCTTGATCACCACGAACCGAGAATCAGGCATCGGGGTCAGGCCGAGTTGGCGTCCCCACCCTTGCATGCGTTCGAGTGCCGCCATACCGCCAACCCCGGTGGTGGCAGTCACCGCGCCGTACGCGGACATGTTGATCATGATGTACATGGCAACGTTTGCGTTCCCCATGTCCTGATCACCGTAGCTCATGGTTGCCCCGAAGATGACATACATCATTGCCGGGATACCGATGGTGAAGAGCATCGAGAAGGGATCGCGTGCGATCCGGCGGAGTTCGAGTGCGAGGTAGGTTCCCATCTCAGATCTCCTCCGTGAGTGCCATGAATGCGGCTTCGAGGCTCGGGGCGGCAACTTCAATCTCGCGACCGCCGAGTTCGAGGATCGGGCGGAGCAGCGAATCCGAGTCTGATGTCTCCACTGTGATGCGGCCGGTGCCGTTGCTGACACTGGTGACGGTGGGAAGCGCCGCAATCTTCGCGGCAATCCCCGGATCGTCAGTGTGGAACGTGATCGTTCGGACGTTGGTCAATGCCCGAATCTCCTCGGTGGGTCCGTCCGCGATGACTTCGCCCCGGCTCATCAGAATGATCCGATCTGCGAAGGACTGCGCCTCCTCCAGATAATGCGTGGCGAACAGGACCGTGCGGTGCGTCTCCTCCCGCATTGCCTGCCAGAAGGCGTGCCGTGCGTTGACGTCCATGCCGGCGGTGGGCTCATCGAGAATGAGCAGGTCCGGATCCGCGAGTAAGGCGAGCGCGAACCTGAGACGCTGCTGCTCTCCGCCCGAACACTTCGAGACACGGCGCGATGCGATCCCCACGACTCCGGCTCGCTCCATCACGTCATCGACGCGAGCGGGGTGCGGGAACTGGGACGCGATGACCTCGACGGTCTCGCGCACCGTGATATCACGGAGCAAGCCACCGGTCTGCAGGACGGCGCCAACCTTCCCTTCGACGACCGCGCTGCGCGGGCGCATACCGAAGACGTCGACGCTCCCCGCCGTGGGCGAGGTCATGCCGAGAATCATGTCGATCGTGGTGGTCTTCCCGGCGCCGTTCGGTCCAAGAATGGCGACCACGTCACCCGCATCGATCGTGAGGTCGACGCCCGCAACGGCGTGAACCGGCTCTTTCGAGCGCGGGCCGAAGGTCTTAACGAGCTGATGCGTCTCGATGGCTGTACTCATGTATCCAGAATGGTTCCGGACCCTGAGGCCCGGCCATCCCCGCCAGTCACGAACCCGCAATGACAGATGTCATCCGGAACGAGGTCTTGCTGCCTGCCTATCGAGTAAGGATGTGCGCGAGGGCGTCCGCGAGATCCGTGTGACGGAAGCGGAAGTCGCGGCTCTGCAGCACTTCGGGTACGACGAACTGGCTCGCCAGAGCGAGTTGCTCGGCACCCTGTTTCCCGAGTAGTAGCTGCGGCCCGAGCTTCGGGACCGGCATGAGTGAGGGGCGGCCAAGGACGCGCCCAAGCACGCTCGCGAACTCGTCGCCGCGCACCGGATTCGGCCCGACGGCGTTCACTGGCCCCACCATCTGATCGTCGAGGAGGGCGTGGGCGTAGACCCCGAGGAGATCGTCGAGCGCGATCCACGAGAGCCAGCCGCGTGAGAGGGGCCCGCCGATGCCCGCCCGGAACAGGGGGAGCTGCATCGCCAGTGATCCTCCGCGCGGTGTGAGCACGATCCCGGTGCGAATCTGCGCCGTGCGCACGCCCGCCTCCGCTGCGGGCCGAGTTGCCTCCTCCCATTGCACGCAGACGTCCGCAAGGAAGTCGTTGCCTGGGGCGGACGTTTCGGTGAGGCGCGCGCCCGGATTGGCGCCGTAGTAACCGATCGCGGAGGCCGAGACAAACGTGCGGATCCGCTCCGAATCCGCCGCCGCCTGAGCCAAAGCTCGCGTTGGCCCCACACGCGAGGCCAGCACCTCATCCTTGTGTGCCTGAGTGAAACGCCGGCCAATCGGCTCGCCCGCAAGGTGAATGATCGCATCGACCGCAGAGAGCCTCTCGCGGTCCACCCACTGCGAGCGTGGATCCCAGGCGATGAAGCCTTCCCCAGACTCGGGCGCGCGCCGGAGCGGCACCACGTCGAATCCGAGCACCCGCAGATATGGCACGAGTGCAGATCCCACGAGTCCGCTCGCACCGGAGACCGCAACGCGCATTCCACTGCCCTGGTAGCGTTCGGCGGTCGAGAGTTCGTCGATCAGTTGCCGGTGCCGGAATCGGAACAACCCGGCAATCCGCGATTCCACAAGCTTCAGCGGCAGCCCTGCCGGCCCCTTCTCAAGGGTGACCTCGTCCACGATCCGGGTGCCACCGCCGTCGGCCTCGTCGAAATGGTGGACATGCCGCCAGGTGGGTAGCGGCCCACCTTCCGCGTGATCGGCGAACGGCACCGGCCGCTCCAGATCCGTATGCACGGCGGTCCACTCGCCCAGAGAGCCAGGGACCCCGGCGAGCCGGATTGTCAGTGAACTCCCGACGGCGATCCCATCCGTTGGTCCGGCGACGATCTGTCCCATGGCGGGCGGGGTGAGTCGGTGCGCGGCGCCCGGTCGTTCATGCCAGCCGAACACGCGCTCCCGATTCTGCGGGAGGCACTGCTCGAACCGGAAAGTGGCCACTAAACTCCCATCCCGCCGATTGCGACCAGCACACCCACGACCGTCACGGCCGCCACGCCACCCACGGCCGCCGCTACCGCGAGCCACATCCGCCGATTCGAGCGCGGGGGAGTGACGTCCTGCATCACCCCGCCGGAGAGGATGTGCTGCGACTGCTCCACCCATGGCGCGAGCGGGATCTTTGGGATGTCGTTGCGCACGTGTGTGGTCCATGCGGAGCCGTTCCAGTAGCGCTCCCTCGATCGGTCCTGTGGGTCCGAGTACCAGCCGGGTGACGGGTTCATCAGCTCAGCGCCGCGGCTACCGCGAGGCGAAGCGCCGTCTGGAACTTGGACTCGCGATCCTCCGCGCTCATGTCCGCGGAGGAGTCGAAGAGGTGGTCCGAGACCGTGAGGATGGTGAGCGCCTCGCGTCCGAACTCGGCGGCAGTGGCGTACATCGAGGCCGCCTCCATGTCCACGCCGAGCACGCCATACGCGGCAAGGGCGTCCGCCTGGCCAGGCACGGCGAAGTAGAAGTGGTCCTTCGAGACGATCGAACCCACATGCACGCGGTCACCTTCTTGCACGGCCGCCATGGCGGCGCTCGCCAGGGCGAACGAGGCCGTGGGCGCGAACTTGATGGCGGGGATGCGGAAGTCATTCATCGACGAATCGGTGTGCGCGCCGGTCGCGATGACCACATCACCCACCTTGACCTTGGCGGCGATGCCACCTGTGGTGCCCACGCGAATCACGCGCTGCACGCCGTAGAACTTCATCAGTTCGGTCACATAGATGGTGGCCGAGGGTTGGCCCATCCCGGATCCCATCACCGAAAGTGGCTGGCCTTCGTAAGTCCCCGTGAAGCCGAGCATGCCGCGCACATCCGTCACGAGGCGGGCATCCGGCATGAGTTGCTGCGCGATCCGCTCCGCGCGTTTGGGATCACCCGGCATGAGGACTGCGGGTGCGAAATCTCCCGGCTCCGCGCTGATATGTGGTGTCGCCATGACGTCCCTTTCTCGCGTGATTCGTTATTCCCTGACAATACCGTGGGAGAATCGAACCTGCTGTGCCAAACCTCGCAAGGAGGAGATGTGAACCTGCGGCTCGTTGCCTTCGATCTCGATGACACCTTGGCGCCCTCGAAGGGTGCTCTGCCCGACGACGTCGGGCGGGCTTTGGTGGATCTCCTCGAGGTGGCGGATGTCTGTGTGATCTCGGGCGGGAACTGGAGCCAGTTCAACAACCAACTGCTCGCTAACCTGCCCCCAGCGCGGGTGGAGGGGTTGCACCTGATGCCCACGTGCGGCACGCGCTACCTGACCTGGTCTGGGGGGGAGTGGCGGCCGGTCTACGAGCACCTGATTCCCGAAGTTCAGCGGCGGGAGGTGGCCAAGGTGATCGAACGCGAGGCGCGCCGCCTGGGGATCTGGGAAGAGGAGACGTGGGGGCCGGTCATCGAGGATCGCGGGACCCAGATCACTTTCTCCGCACTCGGCCAGCAGGCACCGATCGAGGCGAAGCGTGAGTGGGACCCGACGGGTGCGAAGCGAGTCGCGCTCAAAGACGCGATCGCGCCCTATCTCGACGGGCTCGAGCCGCGCGCGGGCGGCTCAACCTCCGTGGACGTGACCGAGGCGGGCGTCGATAAGGCATTCGGCATTCGTACGCTTTCTGAGCTCACCGGCATCGCACTGGACGAGATGGTGTTCGTGGGTGACCGGCTGGACGAACACGGCAACGACCGTCCCGTCCTCGACATGGGCGTGGAATGCATCGCGACCACCGGGCCGGAAGAGACACCCCGCATCATTCGCGAGTTGATTGGAGGTGTCCGCGGGTGAGGCACCGGGTTCTTGCCCTTGTGGCGGCGATCGCCATCGGCGCGGGCATCGCGGGGTGCACCGAGAGCACGATTCCGGAGTCGGCGGTGCAATATCGCACGGTGACCAAGATGCCGCCCGCCACGCTGAACGCGGCGCCGGACGCCAATCTGCACATCCCCGGTGACGACGCCACCGAGCTCTCTTTCAACCTGAGCCGCGAGCTCTACGCGTCGGCGCCAGCCGTGATCGTCTCGAGTCGCGAGGCGCTCGCCGATGCCTCGGACGCGGCGGAGATGCCACTCCCGATCCTGGTGCTCCCCGAAGACCCCACGACGGAGGAGTTGGCGGCGCTGACGGAAGAGTCCACGCGACTCGGCGCGAAGGGTTGGATTGCGCACGGGCTCACCCTCCCGGAGGAGTTCCCCGAGCCCACACGCCTCGTCTCGGCCGAGCTCGAGGATCGTGCCGTGCTCACAGTCGGCGATTCCGAGATTGCGAGCGAACTCATCGCCGGGCTCGGATGGGACGTGCTCGAGGTCCCCAAGGACCCGCGGGGCTCTGCCGAAGCGATTGCGGCCCTGGCCGAGTTGCCTGAGGAGCCTGTGATCGTCGTCGGCGATGTGGACAAGAACTTCGCCTGGCGGCTCGCCACCGCCCGCACCGGCGTGCTGCTGCCCACCGGCACCCAGCTCGCTGCGCCGGACGTGTTGTACGTGGCGCTCTACGGTCACCCCTCGGGCGGCGCACTGGGTGTGCTCGGCGAGCAGAACGTGCCGGACACAATCAAGCGCGCCGAGCAGCACGCGAAGCCGTATCGCGATCTCGTGGATGTGCCCGTGGTGCCGGCACTGGAGATCATCGCGACCGTGGCGTCGGCGGGCGCGGGTTCGGACGGGAACTATTCGGCCGAATCGGACATTTCCGTACTCACCCCGCTGATTGATGCCGCCGGTGAGGCTGGAATGTATGTGGTCATCGACCTGCAACCCGGACGTACGGACTTCCTCACCCAGGCCAAGGAGTATGAAGAGCTACTGCTGCGGCCGTACGTGGGCCTCGCGCTCGATCCCGAGTGGCGGCTCAAGAAGGATCAGGTACACCTCACGCAGATTGGTCAGGTGAGGACATCCGAGGTGAACGAAGTGGTGACATGGTTGGCGGATCTCACCCGCGAGAACGCGCTACCGCAGAAGATCCTCATCCTGCACAGCTTCCAGAACCGCATGATCACTGACATTCAGGATCTCGACACCTCGCGGAGTGAACTCGCGATCGTGATGCACGTGGATGGGCAGGGTGCCCAAGGCGCGAAGCAGAACACGTGGAATGCCTTGCACAACTACGCGCCAAACATCGACCTCTGGGGCTGGAAGAACTTCTACGACGAGGACACCCCGAAGATGCTGACGCCGAAGCAAACCATCGCGAACGTGACGCCGCAGCCCATCTTCATCTCGTACCAGTAGTCGAAAACCGCGCGAGGTGCTGAAATAAGCACATGACGAACACGCCTGAGTTTCCCTCGTCCGACGCTGTCGAGCCAGCGCTCCCAGAGAGCCCGTACGAACCGGAGCCGGCTGCTGAGCCCGTTCCCGCAGTCCCGGAGAAGACGAAGTCGGAGATCCGCGCCGACGAGAAGGCCGCCAAGAA
The DNA here is from genome assembly GCA_900199505.1 of Ruaniaceae bacterium KH17. Classification (GTDB taxonomy): domain Bacteria; phylum Actinomycetota; class Actinomycetes; order Actinomycetales; family Actinomycetaceae; genus KH17. Next base: position 76,543 of record FZQV01000005.1, read on the forward strand.
GGCAGCCGATCAGGCGGCGAAAGCTGCTGAGAAGGCCGCCGAGCAGGCGGCGAAGGACGCCGAGAAGGCACGTAAGGAGCAGGAGAAGCGCGAGAGGGCAAACCCGGTCGGTTGGTCCGCAGTGCTTCTCGCCGTCGTCGCGATGGCCTCGCAGGCGTTCCTGCTGAACTTCTCGGTCGCCACGGGCACCGCCGGGGCGGCAAATACGCTGCGGTACAACCCGCCAGGCCTGCTCTGGGACCCGTCGAACGCTGTTGCGTCCGCGATGCTGCTCGTTGCACTCATCACCGCGCTCGCCGCAATCGTGGTGGCAATCGTTGCGCTCGCTAGCAAGAAGAAGCCTGTGTGGATCTCAATGGTGTCGATTGGTGTGGGCCTCGCGGTGCTCGTGGGAACGGTCTCGTTCTGGCAGGCGGCGGCCACACTATAGACTCGCCACATGGCTGAGTTCGATCTGGACGACGACGAACTCCTCGAGGAGGAGTTGGCGCTCGCGAAGCTGGATCGCACCCGCCCGAGCGAGCATCAGCGTCTAGGCGGGGCGAACCGCGGCTTCTCATGGTTGCTCATCATCGGCGGATTTATTGGCGTGCTCGCCTCCATTGAGCTAGTGCTCGCCGAGATCGCGCTGATTGAGGACCCCTCGGCGTCGCTCTCGTGTGATCTGAACCCATTCATTGGGTGCTCGAGTTCGCTCCTCGAGTGGCAGTCGCACCTTCTGTTCGGGATCCCGAATGCGCTGATTGGCGTGGCGATCTTCGCGATGGTGCTAGGCGTGGGGTGCGCATTCCTCGCCGGGGCACGGCTCGCGCGCTGGTTCTGGCGTGTGATGTGCGCGGTGGTGCTCGCCGGGCTCGCCTTCATCGCCTGGTTCCTCGGCCAGTCACTCACCGTTTTCGGTACGCTCTGCCCCTGGTGTATGACCTCGTGGGCGGTCGTGATTGTGGTCGGTGTACAGGTGATCGCCCGGGCTGCACAGGCCGGGCACCTGCCGATTTCTCAGAAGCTGGGACGCGCGATCTACCGCGAGCGCTGGCTGATCATGATCGGGATCTTCGTGCTGATCATCCTCGCAATTGTGATCGGTCTCTGGGGCACCTGGCGCCTGTACCTCGGCCTCTAGAGTCCGTCGATGGGAGGTACGTTCGCCTCCCATCCGTCCGCAAAGAGCTGCGCGCGCAGCTTCTCGGCCGCCGCACGAATCTCTTCCGCAGGAGCGGCCTTCGCGTAAGCGAAGCTCAGGTGCTCCTCGCCCCACGCCGGCAGCACGTGGATGTGCGTGTGTGGCACCTCGAAGCCGGCCACGAGCAGTGCCGAACGCGGCGCGTCGAACGCAACCCGCTGTGCCCGCCCGATCCGCGCCGACACGATCGCAAGGTGAGCTGCAACGTCGTCGGGCAGATCCGAGTACTGCTCAATCTCCTCGCGCGGCACCACGAGCACGTGGCCCGCAGCAATCGGCTCGATGGTGGAGAAGGCCACGCAGACCTCGTCCGCCCACACGAAGGTTCCGGGAATCTGGCCGTCGATGATCATCGTGAACACACTCATGTCTCTATTCTTGCCCGACGGCGCCCGCGGACGCTCCCGATCGGGCAAGGAACGCTGTGGTAATTTTGCAGACATGAGGACCCACTTGCTCCTTAGTTAGCCGCACGGCACCCGTGCGGCGTACCTCCCTGCCTGGGAGGTTTTTTCATGTCTGGAGCAACCGAAGGAACGATGATGAGCGAGAGCACCCCCACCTACCGGTACACGGCCGAGTTGGCCGAGACGATTGAGCGCGAGTGGCAGGACCGGTGGGAGAACGAGGGCACCTTCTTTACCCCTAACCCGGTGGGTGATCTCGCGGCGGAGGGCGGGGTTCCGGCCGAGTCGTTCTTCGTGATGGACATGTTTCCCTACCCCTCAGGCAAGGGCCTGCACGTGGGGCACCCGCTGGGCTATATCGCCACGGACGTGATGGGGCGCTTCAACCGCATGCAGGGCAAGAACGTGCTGCACGCGCTGGGTTACGACGCGTTCGGTCTGCCGGCGGAGCAGTTCGCGGTGCAGACGGGACAGCACCCGGCGATCACCACCGAGCAGAACATCGAGACCATGCGTCGGCAGTTGCGCAGGCTGGGCCTGGCGCACGATTCGCGCCGCTCATTTGCCACCACGGACGAGGATTTCGTGCGCTGGACGCAGTGGATCTTCCTGCAGATCTTCAACTCCTGGTTCGATCCTTCGGCAACAGCCCCGGACGGTTCGCAGGGTGCGGCGCGGCCGATCGCGGAGCTGATCGCCTCCTTCGAGAGTGGTGAGCGCGAGGTGCCGGGCGGCGCCGTCTGGAGCGAGCTGAGTGCGGCCGAGCGTGAGAAGGTACTGGCCGAGTTCCGCCTGGCTTTCGTGGACGAGGTGCCGGTGAACTGGTGTCCAGGCCTGGGTACGGTGCTGGCGAACGAAGAAGTGACCGCGGATGGCCGCTCTGAGCGGGGCAACTTCCCGGTCTTTAAGTCGAATCTGCGGCAGTGGGTCATGCGGATCACTGCGTACGCCGACCGCCTGATCGATGACCTCGATTTCGTGGACTGGCCGGAGAAGGTCAAGGCGATGCAGCGCAACTGGATCGGCCGCTCATCCGGTGGGCATGTTGACTTCGCCGTGGAGGGCTCGGGTGAGACGCTGACCGTCTTCACTACCCGCCCGGACACGCTGTTCGGTGCGAGCTACATGGTGATCGCGCCCGAACACCCGCTGGTGGACGAGTTGGTGGCGCGCGGCGCCGAGTGGCCCGCGGGCATTCCGGCCGTGTGGACCGGCGGCGCGGCAACGCCCGCCGAGGCCGTGCGTGCCTACCAGGCGACCGCCGCCGCCAAGACCGCCGAAGAACGCCAGGCAGAGGCTGGCGCCAAGACCGGCGTGTTCACCGGCGGCTACGCCACGAACCCTGTGAATGGCGAGTCGCTACCGATCTTCGTGGCGGACTACGTGCTGATGGGATACGGCACCGGCGCGATCATGGCCGTGCCCGCGCACGATGAGCGCGATCACGCCTTCGCCACTGCCTTCGAGCTGCCGATCATCGAGGTGATTTCGGGCTCTGCCGACGGCGTTCAGGTGGCCGCGTGGACGGGTGACGGTGTGGCCGTGAACTCGGCCAATGACGAGATCTCGCTGAACGGCCTGGCCGTGGCCGAGGCGAAGCCGGCGATCATCGAGTGGCTGGAGTCGAAGGGCGCCGGCCGCGGCGCGATTACATACCGACTGCGGGATTGGCTGTTTTCACGCCAGCGTTACTGGGGCGAGCCGTTCCCGGTGGTCTACGACGAGGACGGCCGGGTCATCCCGCTGCCGGAGTCGATGCTGCCGGTGCCGCTGCCCGAGGTTGCAGACTTCTCGCCGCGCACCTTCGCCGAAGATGACGCGGATTCGGAGCCGGAATCGCCGCTCTCACGCGCCACCGACTGGGTGACGGTCGAACTGGACCTGGGCGAGGGGGTGAAGACCTATCGCAGGGACACCAACACCATGCCGAACTGGGCTGGGAGCTGTTGGTACTACCTGCGGTACCTCGACCCGCACAACCAGGATGTCGCCGTCGAGCAGGAACTGGAGAAGTACTGGATGGGCCCCGGTGGCTCGCGTGGCCGCACCGGCGGTGTGGACCTGTACGTGGGCGGCGTGGAGCACGCAGTGCTACACCTGCTGTACTCGCGGTTCTGGCACAAGGTGCTGTTCGATCTGGGCCACGTGAGCTCCGCCGAGCCGTTCCACAAGCTGTTCAACCAGGGCTACATTCAGGCCTATGCCTACAAGGACGCGCGCGGCATGTACGTGCAGGCGGCCGAGGTTGAGGGCGATGAGGTCTCTGGCTTCACGTGGCAGGGCGAGCCGGTCACGCGCGAGTACGGCAAGATCGGCAAGTCGCTGAAGAACATGGTCTCGCCGGACGAAATGTATGACGCCTACGGCGCGGACACCTTCCGCCTGTACGAGATGTCGATGGGCCCGCTGGACCTGTCGCGCCCGTGGGAGACGCGCGCCGTCGTCGGTTCGCAACGCTTCCTGCAGCGGCTGTGGCGCAACGTGGTCTCCGAGGAGACCGGCGAGGTGACGGTGACCGATGCCGAGGCCGATCTGGAGACACAGCGCCTGGTGGCGCGCACCATCGCGGACGTGACCGAAGAGATGAGCAATATGCGCATCAACACGGCTATCGCCAAGCTGATCGTGTTGAACAACCACCTGACCGGTCTGGACGCGGTGCCGCGCACTGCGATCGAGCCGCTGGTGCAGATGACCTCGCCCGTGGCGCCGCACATCGCCGAAGAGCTGTGGAAGCGGTTGGGACACTCCGAGACCATCACCTACGTGCCGTGGCCGGTGGCCGATCCGGCGCTACTGGTGGAGGAGACCGTCACCTGCGTGGTGCAGGTGAAGGGCAAGGTGCGCGATCGCCTGGAAGTCTCGCCGTCTATTTCCGACGGCGATCTGGAGGCTCTGGCGCTCGGTTCCGGGAAGGTGCAGCGCGCGATCGACGGCTCCCCGGTACGTAAGGTGATCGTCCGCGCGCCTGCCCTGGTCAACATCGTCGTCTAGCGCACGAGGCTTGACCTATGCACGCAATCGTCACGGACTCGACGTGGTCCCTTCCTCCCGCTCTTGCGGAGGAGTTGGGGATCGCCGTCGTTCCCTTACATGTGGCGAGCGCGGACGCAGAGTTCCTGGATACGCCCGTGGCCGAGCGTCCCGAGGGGCGCCTCACGACCTCGCAGCCCTCGCACGGCGAGCTCCGTGCGGTGCTGGAGCGCGCGATTGACGGCGGCACGGAGGGCGTGCTTTGCCTGCACCTTTCTTCTGCGCTCTCCGGCACCTACGCCGCGATGGAGGTCGTGGCGTCCGAACTGACTGAGGAGCGGGGCGTGCCGGTCGAGGTGATGGACTCGCGAACTGCCGGAGCCGGACTCGGCTTCGCGGCCTTGGTGGCGGCGCGGTCTCTTGAGATGGGGCACTCGCCGCGGCGCGCGCTGTCCCGCGCGCGTGAGTGCGCGTCACGAGCCCGCGTGTTGCTCACCGTGGACGATCCACGGCATTTGCAGCGTGGCGGGCGGTTCGCTTCGTCGCAGCTTGCGGTGGGTGCGGCGTTGGGAATCCGGCCGGTGCTCCAAGTGAGCCAGGGATCGATCGTGCTACGCGAATCCGTGCGCGGAGCGGCGCGAGCCCGCACCCAACTCGTGAAGGGTGCGCTCGATGGAGTCCTGCCCGGTAGCGTCTCAATCGCCGTGCACCATGTGGCGGACGAGGAGACGGCGCAAGAGATCGCCGAGTCGCTTCGCGAAGCGGCAGAGGCTGCCGGGAACACCGTTGAACAGGTGCTCGTGACGCCGCTGTCGCTCGTGCTCGCAGCGCACACGGGACCAGGATCTTTCGGCGCGGTGGTCGCGCCCACGTTCGGCTTGGCCGCACGCTCATGAAGGGAAGCAGTGTGAAGATTGAGTTCGCGATCGAGGATCTCGATGGCGTCATGGCGGCTCACGAGCTGGGGGCGGATCGTGTGGAGTTGTGCACGGCACTCGAGGTCGGTGGGCTTACGCCGAGCATTGGTCTCATTCGCGATGCGGCTCAGGTGGGCATTCCGATCCACCCGCTGATCCGGGTACGCCCCGGGGGCGGTTCGAGCGAGTACTACGCTACCGATCCCGGGCGGATCGCGGCTGCGGTCCAGGCTGTGCGCGAACTAGCTCGCTGAGATCAGGCAGGTCCGCAGAATCTCGCTGACCGCTTCGGCCATGGTGTCGAGCGGAAGGGACGGGGCGCCGTCGGACTGGGCGCCCTCCACCGCAGGCAGGTGCACGAAGCCCGCCGGGATCGAGCCCGCGAGCGAGTGATAGAGCGTGGCGTTACAGACGAACGCGCCCGCCGAGAGCGACTCCTTCACGGGAAGTCCGCGTTCAGTGCACGCCGTGACGGCGGCCTTCGCCGGGATGGTCGCGAAGCGCGCCGCAGGCCCGGTGGGATCGAGCGGCTCGTCGATGGGCTGGGCACCGGCGTTGTCTGTGATGCGCGCGTCCGCGAGATTGATGGCGACCCGCTCCACCTCAACGGCCGCCCGCCGGCCCGCGAGGCCGAGGTGCAGGATGAGGCTCGGTTGCTCTCGTTCGACAGCGGCGGCGCTCGCGGCTGGGGCGTCCGCGTAGGTGACGGGGAGGAGCGTTGTAACGAGTCGCGCGCCCTCGCGTTCGTCATCCCACAGTTCGGCGACGCGTTGCGCCACCCGCCACGAGGCATTCTCTGTGGCGCCGTCGAAGGGCTTGAATCCGGTCAGAAGGATGGTGCGCAGGGTGTCCACATGTTCAGCCTAGCGACCCTGTTCGGGCTGGCGTAGCTGTATCCACACCGCGCGAGGGGACTGTATCCACAGGCGCGCGATTTGGTGCTAGCGATGAGGAGCGGCGTGTTCGTAGCCTCACGTGATGGGACGGCGAGCAGGGCATGGAGGATGGCTCCCGCAGCGCGCGGGGTACATCCTCGCGGCACTCCTCGCGCTGCTCGCAGTCGGCGTGGCGGTCGTGTGGTGGCTTCGCCCAGGGACGACGGCGATCAATCTGGCCCCCGAAGGCACCACACCCCAGGCGGACCCCCTCGTCGAGGCGCCGACTGAAACGGCTGCCGCCGACGTCGTCGTCCATGTGACTGGGGCAGTGGCCTCGCCCGGCGTGATCACACTACCTGCTGGCGCTCGTGTGGACGAGGCGATTGCGGCGGCGGGTGGCTTCGCTGCGGATGCCGATGAGTCACTCCTGAACCGTGCCGAGGTCCTGCGCGACGGCCAGCAGGTGTATGTGCCGGAGGTGGGGGAGGTGCCGCGCGCGGTGGAGGGCGGCGCTGGCGACGTTCAGTCAAGTCCGATCAACATCAACACGGCCTCGGCGGTGCAGTTGGAGGAACTCAGCGGGATCGGCCCGGCGCTGGCCGCCCGGATCGTGAGTTACCGCGAGGCCAACGGCCCATTCACCTCCGCGGAAGGGCTGTTGGGTGTGAGTGGCATCGGCCAGAAGAAGCTCGAGGGCTTGATCGAGGAGATCACCTGGTGAACGCGGACTTCCGGCTCGTGCCCGCCGCGGCCGCCGCCTGGCTGATGGCGGCGCTCGCGGTTCACCTGCCTGGGGTCGCCCAGGGTGTGCTGGTAGCGGTGGCCGCGATCGCCGTCGGGCTGGCGGTGGTGAAGGGGCGTGTGCCGCTGGTGTTGGCCGGCGCTGTGGCGGCGGGTGTGGTCCTCTCCGCTGCGGTGCAGGCCTCGCAGATGGTGCTCTGTGACGGCGCGGTCGTGGTGCACGGGCGTGCCGCCGGGAACGGTGAGCAGACCGCGCTCGGGGCAATGTCCCCGGCGCGGATGTCGTTGCGTGTGGATGCGGTGGCGTGTGCGAGTGGCCCGGCACAGTGGGGCAGCGGGACAGTGGTGCTACTGGGTGAGGTCGACGGCGTCCTCCGCGACACGATCGTGAGCGCGCGCGGGCGGATGGTTGAGTTGGAGCGCGGGGGAAGTGCCTATGCGTTGGTGATGGACGCGGAGCTGCTCTCGGTGGAGTCCGCCGGCGGGCTCGTGGGGCTGGTGTCCGGCCGGCGCGCCGACTTCCTTGGCATGACCGCCGAGCTGAGCCCGCAAGCGCAAGGGCTCGTGCCGGGCATGACCTTCGGCGACGACTCGGCGCTCACGGACGTGCTCGACCAGGCGATGAAGCGGACCTCGCTGAGCCACCTCACCGCGATCTCGGGCAGCCACATCACGATGATGCTCGCGGTCATCCTGGTGCTCACCGTGCACCTCTCGGTCCGGTGGCGGGCGGCGTTGCTTCTACTCGCGATCGGCGCGCTGCTGCTGCTCGTGGGGCCGGATGCCTCGGTTGTGCGCGCAACGGCGATGGCCACCGTGGGTGCCGTGGCGCTCTGGCGTGGCAGGCCACCGCAAGCGATCCCGGCGCTGGCTACCGGGATTGTGGTGCTGATGATCCTCGACCCGTGGCGGGCCACGTCCCTCGGGTTCGCGCTCTCGGTCTCGGCATCAGCAGCGCTGGTGCTCGTTGTCCCGCGGCTCGCGTTGCGGGTACCGGAGAAGAAGGTGTGGCTGAGGCGGGTTGTGGCAGTATGCGCCGTGCCGCTCGTGGCGCAGTTGGCGTGCGCGCCCATCATCCTGCTCTTCAGCCCCGCCGTGAGTCTGTCCTCTGTCCTTGCGAACGTCCTGGTTACTCCCGCCGTGCCGCTCGCGACCGGTGCCGGGATGCTGGCGCTCCTCACCACGCAGTGGGAGGGCGTGGTGTGCGTACTGCTCCGGATCGCGGAAGCCGGCACGTGGTGGATCGCCGAGGTGGCGATGGACGTCTCGCGGCTACCTGGCGCGAGCGTACCGTGGTTCGGCGGGGCGATTGGCGCTCTCCTGCTTGGCACGGTCAACGTGGCGATCCTGGCGGTGCTCGCCGGCCCGCCGAGAGTCCGCGGGCGGCATGCGAAGGAGCCTCCTCGCCGTAGTCCGAACCTGGGCATTGTTCTTGGGCCTGCCGCCACGCGTTCGCGTGGCGTTTTCCACGGCCCTGCGAACAACACCCAGATTCGGCCGCCTAAATTGAAGTCGTGGCTGATCGCCGGTGCGTTCACGGGGCTGATCGCCGTCGGGATCGTTGCGCTGAGGCCGGAGCCGTGGGTGGTGTACCAGTGCGACGTGGGCCAGGGCTCGGCCACGCTGATCCGGGCCGGTCCGTCGAGCGCCGTGATGATCGATGTTGGGCTGGCGGAGGGGCGCTCGCAGGACTGCCTGAGTCGTGCTCGGGTGAGTCAGCTCGATCTCCTTGTGCTCACGCATCCGCACGCGGATCATGTGGGTAATCTCCCGGCGGTCCTCTCGGCAGTCCCGGTGCGGGAGGCGATCGTCTCTCCCGCGCGCACGAGTGTTGCCGAGCGGCTCGAGCGCGAGTTCGACGCGGTGGGAGTGACACCGTGGACCGGTCTGACTGGTCTCTCAGGGAGTGCCTCTGCTGCTACATGGACGGTGCTGTGGCCGGATCGTGCGCGCGAGGTCCAGGACGACGGCGTCGAGGGAGCTGGTGTGAACGATGCGTCCGTGGTGCTTCTGGTGGAGTCGGGCGGGGCGCGAATTGTTGCGCTCGGGGACGTCGAGGAGCTTGGCCAGGTCGGGCTTGTTGAGGTGGTGCAACGGTGTGGGAAGCCGTGTCAGGACGTGGATGTGGTGATCGTGGCGCATCACGGATCGAAGACGCAGTCGGCAGAGCTCACACGGCTGCTCTCGCCCGAGGTGGCGATCATCGGCGTGGGGGAGAACCGCTATGGCCACCCAACTCCCGAGGCGATTGAACTCTACGAGGCCGTGGGCGCCGTCGTCCTCAGAACCGATCGAGACGGCGACATCCGCGTGGGGAATGTCCGGGGGCCATGACATGCTTAGGGGGTGGCTCTCGAACTCGCTCCCGTTGTCCTCGTGAAGGGCAGCGAGTCCGTGCTCGTTGATCGCGCGCGGGCGGCGTTCCTTGCGTTGGCTCGGCAAGCCGATCCCAACGTCGAGGTGACCACGATCCAGGCGGCGTCCTATAAGACCGGCACGCTCTCGCTCCTCGCGAGCCCCTCGCTGTTCGGAGAGCCGCGCGCGATTGTGGTCGATGGCGCGGAGGCGATGAGCGATGCGTTTCTGACTGACACGCTTGCATACCTCGAGACGGCCGAGGATGACGTCAACCTGATCATTTGCCACGGTGGCGGCGTGCGTGGAAAGAAGCTGCTTGACGCGATCGCACGCAAGAAATTCCCCGTCGTTTCTTGCGATCCGATCAAGAAGGACTCCGATAAGGCGGACTTCGTGAAACGGGATATCGCCGGGGCAGGGCGGCGCATCGAGAACGAGGCGGTGCATGCGCTGCTTGCCGCCGTGGGTTCGGATCTGCGTGAGCTCGATTCGGCCGTGCGCCAGTTGATTGCGGATACGACAGGCGTGATCACCGTGGATACGGTGAACCGCTACTACTCGGGGCGTGTTGAGGCGACGGGCTTCCGTGTGGCCGACGCCGCGGCCCGCGGCCGGACAGCCGAGGCGCTCACTCTCGTACGCCACGCGATCGCAACGGGTAACAACCCGGTCCCGATCATCGGGGCGCTCGCGATGAAGTTACGCACTATGGCGAAAGTTGCCGCCGCGCGGGGGAGAGGGCTCACGGCGAAGGATCTCTCGTTGGCGCCGTGGCAAATGCAGCGCGCCGAGCAGGATCTGCGTGGCTGGACACCGGAGGGGCTCGCGCACGCGATCCTCGCGGTGGCCCGCGCGGACGAGGATGCCAAGGGTGCGAGCCGTGACCCCGGTTACGCCGTCGAACGCGCGATCATTTCCATTACTCGCGCCCGGAACCAAAGCTGAGGTCAGCATGGTACGGGGAGAGGCCTTGCATGCGCACGGTCGCGTCACGCAATGGGACAGTGAGGCCGGATGGGGCGTCCTCGACCTCGATTCACCCAATGCGAAGTGCTTCGTTCACTTCGCAAACGTGCCTGGCCCCGGTTTCCGAGAGCTGACAGTGGGCGAATTTCTCGATCTGGAGATCGAGGAGTTTGAGCAGGACGGCTGCCCCTACCGCGCCGTCGGCATGGTCACGCGAAGATGATCGCACTCAATACAACGGGGTAGCGTCACTCTTTCCACACCGCGTGAGGGGACTGAATTCACAGGCAGGCTTTGAGGACGTTGCGCTGCTGTCAGTGGACTTCCTAACGTGACCCATCTGTGAGATTCCCTCTCGCAGATCTGTGTGGGAAAGGAAGGTCATGCCGAATACTCTTGAAAGGCCCGGGCAACGCTTACATAATGCAAGCATGCCGAATATCTTGATCCGCGACGTACCAAGCGAGCTTCACTCGCGTCTCTTGGAGCGTGCCGCTGCGGCTGGGCAGTCGCTTCAGCAGTATCTGGTCACTCAGCTTTCACAGTTGGTAGATAAACCCACAATGGCCGAGTGGGTTGACATGGTTGAGGCGAGTCTGGCAACCAATGGTGAGAGTCACAAGAGTGAGACGGACGAGATAATTGAACTGATTCACGAAGCGCGTGAGGAACGTATCCGGCATCTTCTTGGTGATTCAGATGATGGTCTTTGATGCCTCTGTCTTGGTGGACATTGTCAGTGATGACTCAGAGCGGGGAGAGGCTGCCCGACGCCTGCTGCGTGACGAATCGATCGCGGCTCCCGACTTCGTAGATGTCGAGGTGGCGGCCGCGCTTCGGAAGCTTTGGCTCAGCGGAAAGATCTCTTTGGAGCGATTTCAGGGTGCGCTCACGATGCTCGCGACAATGCCTCTCGATCGATACGCGTCACGCAAGCTGATCTGGAGGGCATTCGAGCTACGGGGAAACGTGACTCCGTATGACGCGTCGTATGTGGCGCTCTCCGAGTCGCTTAGTTGTGCACTCGTTACTCGGGATACGCGGCTGGCGGCGGCGCCGGGTCCTAGATGCGAGTTCACCGTTCTCGTGGACTGACCGTTTCCCGCTGGGCTCGGTTTACATGACTATGCCGGTGATAGCGTTGCCTCCTCTGGTGGACTCCGAAGTATGAGGGCATCTCGCGGAGTTTCTGCGGGGCTCCTTGCAACGAATTGGGCCGTGCCGGAAATAGATGGAGTGAAGGTTAGCGCACGGCAGGCTTGATCGATCGAGGAGGATCATCATGGCAGCAACGAAACGAATGAGCGCTGTGGTCATTGCGGCGATGATGGCGGTGGTTGCGCTCGCGGGCTGCGATGGCTCGAGCTCGGCAGATTCCACGACCAATTCTCTGCCCGACGGCGTCCACTTCGGATTTGCCACCGCGTTCGCCGATGGTGAGCTCACGTTCACAGAAGCCGAGATCTTTACCGGCGATGAGGCGATCGCGGAGGCGGCGAAGGACGGCGAGCCCGAACCTCCGAATGACTTCTATATCCGACGCTCGGAGGGCGAACCTCTCACGTTGACTGTGGCGAACGATGCGAGCGTCAGCGTGATCGGGAGCGACACGATACAACCGACCGAAAGCAGCGTCACCGAGCTCGCCAGCTTCTTCGCAGGGGAGGGTGACATCGCTGGCACCTATTCCTTTGCCAGTGGTGTCACCGAGTTCGGGTGGTCCACGGATATCACTGTGAGGGATGGCGTCGTCGTCGGCCTCGCGGAATACTACTTGCCATGACCGATCTGCTTCCGCTCGCGTGTGCCGTCCTCGCAGCCGTGGTGGGCGTGGTTGGTTTGCTCTGGCTCCGCCGACTGCCCGTCGGGTCTGGTGCTGGAGGGGTGAAGGTGGGGACAGTCGTTGTGAGCGCGCTTCTCACCGTTGCGGCCTACCTGGCTTGCCAGGGGCATTCGGGCGATCCGGATGTGTGGGACTTCTACGCGACCTACTGGTTCGCCCCGCTGGTCGTGTTAGCTCTCGTGACGCTCGGTGCCGTCGTCATCCGTCCAGCGCGTGCGCAAAATGTGACGGAGCTTTCGGCGGCTGCGCGGGAACGTTATGCAGATGTTCTCGACCGACTCGGCCAATGACGGCGATAGAGAGCCGCCAGCTCCACAACAGGGCTGATCGCATGGGCGGACCCTAGGGCACGCAGAAGCGGGGCCGGACTACTCCAGCCCCACGCTCAACTATTGCTCATTCGCTAGCCACCAGACAAAGGGCGTCCCTTGGAGTTCTGCGGGCAAAGTCTCGTCGAACTGCGCGAGCGCTCGGCCAAGCGCTGAAATCCCAACTCGCGTCCGGGGAAATCTCGAATGGTGACAGAAGACCACACCGGCATGCTCTGGAACAGTCGCGATGGCGGGAGCGAACGTGGTGAGATCCTCTGTCACGACAATCCGTCCCTCGCTTGCCGCCGCCCGGAGTACGGCAGAGTCATCTTGTGATCGCAGGTCCTCCCGAGAGACGACTGCGACGGCATCGATCCCGTGCTCTCGGAGTGCCACCGCGAGCCACTCCGGATAATGCTCATCGAGGAGAAAACGCAACTGGTCGACGGGGGAGTCCATTAGGCGTCCGTGAGGGACTGGCGGCGCTCCCACGAGGCGAGTGCCTCGTCCTGTGCAAGATGGTGACGCTCGATCAAGCCATCGATCTCATCGCGGTAGTCCGCCCAGTAGTCGAGGGCAGTCTCAACTTGAGCCGTCGTCAGTCCAATGGCGTCGGCAACGATCGCGGGATCACGCTCAGCCTTGGAATGGGCTAGCCAGGAGTCGGCGATTGTCCAGACCTCGGGCCCGTCGATGAGGCAGGCTCGGCGTTCGCCAGTGATGACGGGGAGGAAGTGGATGCGAGGGTGCGCTTGTACGGCGAGCCACTCTGCGAGGGCGGTGTTGATGACGCTCGACTTCGTTTGAGCCGTGCGTTGCGCGAAGGTTCGGAGTGAAACTTCCACGGTCTCAGCCAACCGTACATTCGTGGGCGCTACCATGCTCTACAGTGTAGCGCGCACTGTGTTCAGGGTGAATAGTACGTTCCGTGTGACAGCCCATGCGTCAACGTAGCGCAACTCGACGAATGCCCGCACGAGTTTTCCACAGGCTTGCGGGCTACCTCCTCTGGTGGACCCCGAAGTTCGAGCAGTACCTCGCCGAGTTCTTGCAGGAGTCTCTGTAACAAATTGGACTGTGCCGGAAATGGATACAGTGAAGGCACACGCACGGCAAGCTTGATCGATCGAGGAGGATCATCATGGCGGCAGCAACGAAACGAGTGAGTGTTGTGGTCATTGCGGCGATGATGGCGGTGCTTGTGCTCGCGGGCTGCGATGGCTCGAGCTCGGCAGATTCCACGACCGATTCCCTGCCCGACGGCGTCCACTTCGGTTTCGTCACCGCGTTCGCCGATGGCCAGCTCACGTTCACAGAGGCCGAGCTCTTCACCGGCGATGAGGCTATTGCGGAGGCGGCGAAGGACGGCGAGCAGGAGCCCCCGAATGACTTCTATCTCCGGCGCTCGGACGGTGACCCGCTCACATTGGCTGTGGCGAATGATGCAAGTGTCAGCGTGATCGGGAGTGACACGATTCAGCCGACCGAAAGCAGCGTCACCGAACTCGCCGGTTTCTTCGCAGGTGAGGGCGACATCGCTGGCACCTATTCCTTTGCCAGTGGCGTCAGCGAGTTTGGGTGGTCCACGGATATCACTGTGAGGGACGGCGTCGTCGTCGGCCTCGCGGAGTACTACTTGCCATGACGGACACGCAAAAGCGGGGCCGGATTACTCCAGCCCCGCCTTCGTGAGTGCTACTTAGAGCGAGTTAACGCGCTTTGCGAGCTTCGACTTGCGGTTGGCGGCCTGGTTGGCGTGGATGACGCCCTTCGAGACGGCCTTGTCGAGCTTGCGGGAGGCAACCTGGAGCGCCTCCTCGGCGGCCTCCTTGTCACCGGCGTCAACGGCCTCGCGCGTCTTGCGCACGTAGGTCTTGAGCTCGCTCTTCACCGACTTGTTGCGCTGGCGCGCCTCCTCGTTGGTGCGGTTACGCTTGATCTGCGACTTAATGTTTGCCACGGATATCTTCCTGGTAGGTCTTCAAATGGTCGTTGAGGGTCTGCCACCAGCGACGAGACGTGGCGTGGGGATGCCGTGCGATGCTCGTGGCGCGGGCCCCACCCGACCGAGCGCGACCCAACGCACAATGCTAGCAAAGATCCGCCAAAACTCCGCCACGGGTGCGGAAAGTCACGAGTTCGAGTGGTGCGCCGTGATCGCCTGAACCACCTCACTGAAAATTCCTTCGTCGAGGATGCCACCTTCGCGGCGCATGGCCGCGGGTGGCACCTCGAGAATGCGATCCAGGCGTGCTTCGCTGACTCGTCCCTTCGGGTCCCAGTTCCCGGTGCCGATCTCGAACCAATAGCGGCCCCACCGCGCCTCCTGTGCGGCGTCGAGATCGTGGTCCTTCGAGGTGAGCTGTACGGCGGCCACGTTCGCGCCGAGCCGCGCGATCACGAGCACCGGTCGGTCCTTGCCCTGCCGCGGATCATCCTCGTAGGGCACCCATGTCCACATGACCTCACCCGGATCCGGATCGCCGTCCATGTGCGGGGCGTAGTCGAAGTTGGGGAGCCCGCCCGAGGTGTCCAACTCCACGGCACCGGTCAGTGTGGAAGCCGTGCCCGACGTCGTGGGCTTCTTCCCGCTAGACGGCGCCTTGGGCTTTGCCTGAGTTCCCGGCTGAGTGCCAGTCTGCGTACCCTGCTGGGACTGCTGCTGCTTGGCGCGCGCAAACCCGCGCACGAGCCCCTGCAGGAACGTGCCGATTTCGTTGAGGAGCTGGGGATTGACCTTCACGGCACCCATGATAAGTGGTTACGCGAGTAGCCAGAGGAGCAGGGTGATGAACGCGCCCGAGACGGCCAGTGGCACGGCGATCAGGGTGCCGATAAACGAGAGCATCGTGATCCGCAGATCGGCCTTCAGATACGGCGCGTTCACGGTGCCTCCGGCCGCCTGCACCATGGCCCGCTGCGTGGCCTCAACGCCGGGGAGCCACTGGGCGTCCCGGTTCTGGAGTTCCACGTAGACCGTCTCGAAGAAGGTATCGGCCGGATCGGAGGCATCGGCAGAGACGACGCCGGAGGAGACGTACACCTGGTTCTCAGCCGCCTTGATGTTCTCGGCGAGCCGCCAGCGTCGCCACGCGAACACCGCCACTGCGATCAGGAGCACTGTAGCGAGGATCAGCATCAGCCAGGAAAGGAACAGCCCATTGGAGAGAGTTGAGCCGAGTGCGATCCCGAAGAACAGGGCACTCGCCACGCCCGCCACCAACGTGAGTGAGCGCGTCGTCTCCGAACCCATGCGAAGCATCGATTGGAACAGTCCGGTCATGTGCCACCACCTTTCAGAACTGTGAACACCGCCGTCGGCCAGGATGTTCCCGTTTTACCGGTGCGCGCGGCTCGTGGGACGATAGAGCCAGTCACGATTCGCGAAGAGGTCCCTTGAACCCCGATCCCACGATTGCTCCCGCCGCCACCGCGCCCGAGCTGCTGCGCAATTTCTGCATCATTGCGCACATCGACCACGGCAAGTCCACGCTGGCTGATCGCATGCTGCAGCTCACCGGTGTGGTTGACGACCGCTCGATGCGCGCCCAGTACCTCGACCGCATGGACATCGAGCGCGAGCGCGGCATCACGATTAAGTCGCAGGCCGTGCGGATGCCATGGCAGGTCGACGGCGTCTCCTACGCCCTCAACATGATCGACACCCCGGGCCACGTGGACTTCTCCTACGAGGTCTCGCGCTCGCTCGCCGCGTGCGAGGGCGCAATTCTCTTGGTCGACGCCGCCCAGGGAATCGAGGCGCAGACCCTCGCCAATCTCTACATGGCCATGGAGAACGATCTCGAGATCATTCCCGTGCTCAACAAGATCGATCTGCCGGCCGCACAGCCGGAGAAGAACGCCGAGGAGCTTGCCGGCCTCGTGGGCTGTGACCCATCTGAGGTGTTGCAGGTTTCGGGCAAGACGGGCGCGGGCGTTCAGGAGCTGCTGGACCGGCTCGTAGCGCGAGTGCCGCCCCCGCAGGGCAATGCCGATGCCCCCGCTCGGGCGCTGATCTTCGACTCGGTGTACGACACCTACCGCGGCGTGGTCACCTATGTGCGCGTGGTGGACGGGAAGATCACTCCGCGCGAGCGCATCAAGATGATGTCCACCGGCACCACGCACGAACTCCTGGAGATCGGCGTGATCTCGCCGGAGCCAACCCCGTCCAAGGGGCTTGGCGTGGGCGAGGTGGGCTACCTGATTACCGGCGTGAAGGACGTGCGGCAGTCGCGCGTGGGTGACACGGTCACCGTCTCCACGAATCCGGCGACCGAGTCGCTGGGCGGCTACCGCGACCCGAAGCCCATGGTGTTCTCGGGGCTCTACCCGATCGACGGCTCCGATTACCCGGCGCTGCGCGACGCGCTCGACAAGTTGAAGCTGAACGACGCCGCGCTCGTCTACGAGCCGGAGACGTCGGCCGCGCTGGGCTTCGGATTCCGCTGCGGATTCCTCGGACTACTGCACCTGGAGATCGTGCGCGAGCGGCTGGAGCGCGAGTTCAACCTCGATCTGATCTCGACCGCACCCAACGTGGTCTACGAGGTCACGATGGAGGACAAGTCCCAAATCACCGTGACGAATCCGTCCGAGTATCCCGATGGCAAGGTCAGTGATGTGCGCGAGCCCATCGTGACCGCCACGGTTCTTGCGCCGAGCGACTACGTGGGCACGATCATGGAGCTGTGCCAGCAGCGCCGCGGCACCCTGCTCGGCATGGACTACCTCTCGCCCGAGCGCGTGGAGCTTCGGTACACGCTGCCGCTCGCCGAGATCGTCTTCGACTTCTTCGATCAGTTGAAGTCCCGCACGAAGGGCTACGCCTCGCTGGACTACGAAGAGTCCGGCAGCCAGACCGCGGATCTCGTCAAGGTGGACATCCTGCTCAACCACGAGACCGTGGACGCGTTCTCCGCGATCGTGCACCGGGACAAGGCGTACGCGTATGGCCTAGAAATGGCCGGCAAGCTCAAGGATCTGATCCCGAGGCAACAGTTCGAAGTGCCCATCCAGGCCGCGATCGGCTCGCGGATCATCGCCCGCGAGACCATCCGCGCGCTCCGTAAGGACATGCTCGCCAAGTGCTACGGCGGTGACATCACCCGTAAGCGCAAGCTGCTGGAGAAGCAGAAGGAAGGCAAGAAGCGGATGAAGTCGATCGGCCGCGTGGACGTGCCGCAAGAAGCCTTCGTCGCAGCCCTCACATCGGACGCGCCCACGGGCAAGAAGTGACCGCACCCCAGCGCGGAGTCCGCTCGTTCGCGCGGGTCGAGGGGCGGCTCTCGGCCGCACAAGTGGCGGCGTACGCGGCCAACCAGCATCTGCTTGTTGAACCCACTCTCGGGAACTTCTCCCGGATCGATCCGGAGTTTCACCTGGAGACCTTGTTCGACGGCGCTCGTTCCCTCATCGTGGAAGTCGGCGCCGGCAACGGCGCGCAAGCGATCGCATACGCCACGGCCCACCCCGAGCTGGACGTCGTGGCCGTCGAGATCTACCGCGAAGGCCTTGCCGATGGCCTGCGCGCGGGCGCGCACCTGCCCAACCTGCGCTTCCTCCGGGCGGATGCGGCAGCGCTACTGGCGGCGGCGCCGTCGGGCGGGATTATCTCGGAAGTGTGGACCTACTTCCCTGACCCGTGGCGGAAGGCGCGGCACTTCAAGCGCCGGATCGTGAATGACGCCTTTGCGGAGGCTGTGGCACGGGTGCTGGCGCCGGGTGGGGTGTGGCGGCTCGCCACCGATTGGCCCGATTATGCGGAACACATGGCCGAGGTCTTGGAGAACTCTTCGTTGCGCGTGGTGCCTGCAGACCGCGCCGAGCGGATCGTCACCAAGTACGAGAAGAAGGCCATCGCTGAAGGCCGAGAGGTCCACGAGTTCGCGGCGGTGAAGGATGCCTGACGGTCCCCTCAGTGGCGTGGAACTCGGCCCCGCCGCGCCGTTCTCACTGTACGTGCACGTGCCGTACTGCTCGGTTCGTTGTGGCTACTGTGACTTCAACACCTACACCGCCTCGGAACTGGGCGGGGGAGCGAGCCGCGCGAGCTACGCGCACACCGCGATTGTCGAGATTCGCATGGCCGCGCAGCACCTGCGCGAGGTGGGACGGACCCCTGAGCGTGTCGAGACGGTCTTCTTCGGCGGCGGCACACCCACGATCCTTCCGGCCTCAGACCTCGCCGCGATGCTCGATGCCGCGCGTGATGAGTGGGGCCTGGCCGACGGCGCCGAGGTCACCACTGAGGCGAATCCGGACACCGTGGATGAGGCCTATGCGGCCGAACTCGCCGTGGCTGGTTTCACGCGGATGTCGATCGGGATGCAGAGCGCAGTGCCGCACGTGCTCGCAACCCTCGATCGCACACACACGCCGGCGAATGTGGCCCGCGCAGTGGCGGCGGCCAAGGCTGCCGGGTTGCAGGTCTCGCTGGACCTGATCTATGGCTCGCCGGGGGAGTCGCTCGCCGATTGGCGCACGAGCCTCGAGTCCGTGCTCGCGCTCGAGCCGAATCATGTCTCGGCATACGCGCTCGGAATCGAGCCGGGAACCAAGATGGGTGCGCAACTGCGGCGCGGCGAGATCACTGCGACAGATCCGAACGCGCTGGCCGAAATGTACGAGCTGGCCGACGAGGTCCTGGCCGGGGCCGGCTATGACTGGTACGAGATCTCGAACTGGGCGCGCGGGCGCGAGTTCCAGTGCCGGCACAACCTCGCCTATTGGCGAAACAGCGACTGGTGGGGGATCGGGCCCGGCGCGCACAGTCACGCGGGCACGGTGCGGTGGTGGAACGTGAAGCACCCGCGGGCATACGAGCAGCAGGTTGCCGCTGGCGAACTCCCGGTCGCGGACCATGAGGTGCTCACGCCGGAAGAGCAGGAGTTTGAGCGCATCATGCTCGGCGTCCGTCTCGCCGAAGGCCTCACCATTCGTCATTCTGCGCGGAGCGAAGCGGAGTCGCAGAATCCAGAGACGCACGTCGGATTGGACTCACTTCCTGGATCCTGCGACTCCATTCGCTACGCTCATTCCGCGCAGGATGACGAAGGGGCGGTAGCGCAGATGGATGACGGGGAGTGTGCTGCGCAGGAAGGCGCGAGTGCTTGGCGCGCGGCCCTTGCCCAAC
The DNA here is from genome assembly GCA_900199505.1 of Ruaniaceae bacterium KH17. Classification (GTDB taxonomy): domain Bacteria; phylum Actinomycetota; class Actinomycetes; order Actinomycetales; family Actinomycetaceae; genus KH17. The sequence continues at coordinate 96,255 of FZQV01000005.1, forward strand.
TGGTCCGCGACGGGCTGGCGGAGAGCGCGCCGGCCTGGGACGGCGTCGTCGTCCTCACCAGAGAAGGTCGCCTCCAGGCGGACGCCGTGACGCGCCTTCTCACCGACCTCTGACCAGCGGGTAACGTTGAGCGGGTGAGTCCCTCTCCTCCGCGGATGTCCGCGTCGCGGTTCGCCGTCGGCATGTTCGGCTCGTCGATCCCGATCAACATGGTGCGCGGATCGATGCTGCTGTACTACGTGGACATGCGTGGCCTCGACGTACGCGCCTACGGCATCGTGATGGCAATCTACGCCGTGATCGATGCGCTCGACAACCCCGTCCTCGGCTACTTCTCGGATCGCACGCGCACCCGCTGGGGCCGCCGCCGCCCGTGGTTGCGCCTGGCCGCACCACTGATCGTGGCAAGCTTCATCGCGTTCTTCGCCGCGCCGTCACAGCTGGAGGGAATGGGGCTGGTGCTGTGGTTCGCGGTCTTTGCAATTCTCACCGAGGCCGCCGATTCGATGTTCTCCGCGAACTACGGCGCGCTCCTGCCCGAAGCATTCCCGCAAGAACGCGACAGGGCGCTGGCAAACTCGATGCGGCAGGGCTTCCAGCTCCTCGCAATGGTGCTCTCGGTGGCCGTCACACCCTGGCTCGCCACCCAGGTCCTTGGCACCGAGGACTCCCCAGTCGGTTTCACTCGCACGGCGCTGATCTATGGCGCCATCGCGCTCGTGGCGTTCTTCGTCTTCGTCTCCGGCGTTCGCGAGGATCCGGCCCGACAAGCGGAACTCCCGCCCAGTTTCCTCCACTCGATTAAAGACATCCTCACGCTGCCGCTGTTTTGGGCGGTGGGGATCGCCTCCGCCTGCTACCTGATTCCGTTGGCGATCGCTCTTTCTGGGATGCAGCTGTACGTGAAGTACTCGCTCGACGTGCCGGTCCGCTACACCACGGTGGTCATGGGCATTGCGATCGCCGTGGCGGCGTCGTTCCTACCGGTCTGGACGGCGCTGGTGCGTCGGTTTGGCGCGCCGCCGATCTGGCGCGCGGCGTTCGCGGTCCTCGCGCTCGGCTTCATTCCACTCTCGATTGCCCACACCCTCCCGACGGCGATCTTCGGGACTGTTGTGGTCGCCGTCGGCTGGTCGGGGCTACTTTCCTCGAACGACCTGATCATGGCGCGGATCCTTGATCACGACGCCCGGAAGCACGGCGTGCACCGCGAGGGCATCTTTATGTCCGCCTTCGGCGTGTTCGGGCGCCTGACTGGTGCGCTCGGTGGTGTAGCACTCGCCACACTTGGCGCGCTGTACGGCTACTTTTCGGGCGACAACCCGGGGGAGCGTCCCGGCGACGCATTCCGCTTGTACACGGGCGTGTATCCGCTAATCTTCGCGACCGTGGGCACGATCATCGCCAACCTGATCCGCCTGCCGCGCGCTGGCGAAGAGTAACTTGTCAGGAACTTCTCAGACTCGGGTGACACGATCATCGCGAGGTGATGAAAGTTGACTGAAAGTAATCGAATCAAGCGGGCCGGAACCGCGACTCTCTGGTGGGGGATCGGCCTGATCGTGGCCGCCCTGATCGTCATTCTCTTCGGGAATACGATCTACTACGCGATGGTTGGGACTTCCACCACGGGTGGGGCACTCGTCACGATCGTGACGTACGTACTTTCGATCATTCAGGGCGTGGGCCTGCCGCTTGGATCGGCCCTTCTCGGGGCGGGAATCGTGATGCGCACGCTGGCGCCGCGCCCCGTAGCTGAGGTGTTCGAGGACATTGAGGCGTTTGAGGACGACGAGGACGTCTCGGCCGACGAGTCCCTCGACGAGTTGGAAGAGACCGTCGCTGAGGAGGTTCTCGCGTCACTCAGCGAGGACTAACTCTCTGCTGAATCGTCCGGGAGCGGCCTCTTCGGCCGCCCCGGACGGCGAATCGGAGCGGCCTTCACGTTCCGTCCCGAATCGCGAAGTGCGTCCCGCAAGATCTTCTCGATGAGCGCGTTGACACTGCGGAGGTCGTCGGCCGCCCACTTCGCGAGGGCTTCGTGCACAGCCGGATCGAGCCGCAGCAGGATTTGCTTGCGGCTCTGCCGGGGTAGGGCGGGGCGCTTGGGTGCGCCATCGCCGTCGTTCGTGGTCACCCGTACAGCGTCCCGGTATTGATGACCGGTGTGGTGCGCGATTCGCTTGTGAGAACCACGAGCAGGTTCGAGACCATCGCGGCTTTCCGTTCGTCATCGAGATCCACGATCGAGTCCGATTCGAGGCGCTCGATGGCCTGCTCCACCATTCCGAGGGCGCCGTCAACGATGATCTCGCGTGCGGCGAGTACCGCCGACGCCTGCTGGCGTTGAAGCATCGCGCTGGCGATCTCTTGGGCGTACGCGAGGGAGGAGATGCGGGTCTCGACAACTTCGATTCCCGCAATTGCCACGCGCGCTGCGACCTCTTCGGCGAGCTCGCTCGAGACTAGATCGGTCGAACCGCGCAACGACTCCTCGCCCGGGTCGGCGAAGTCGTAGGGGTGTGAGGTTGCCACGTGACGGAGTGCGGATTCGGACTGCACCTTCACGAAATCCTCGTAGGACTCCACAGCGAACACGGACTTCGCCGTGTCCGCCACCTGCCACACCACAATCGCAGCGATGTTGATCGGGTTTCCGTTTGCGTCATTGACCTTGAGTTCGTTGGACTCGAAGTTGCGCACCTTCACCGAGACCTTCTTCTTGGTGGTCAGCGGCATGGTGAGGAGGAGGCCCTGCTTCCGGATCGTGCCCACGTAGCGCCCGAAGAACTGCAACACCTTGGTGCTTCCGGGTGCCACGATCGTCAGAGAGGAGAGCATCAGCACGGCGAGGAGCATCCCGATGATGCTGAGCGCCATTGTGGCGCCTCCGCCTTCGCCGGCATCGAGCGAGATCCCCGCTGCGATCACGCCCCAGGTTGCCAGCGAGAAGATGATCAGAGTCAGAAGCAGTGCCAGCGCGCCATTGGCGGTCCAGGCGGGCCGCTCGTCGATCATCACGCGTGTTCCTGAGTGTCCGACCGGTCGCCCGGCCGCTTCGCCGCCCACCGAGACCTCGTCGCCGACGGGTGTGATGTCGCTAGTCATACTCACTCCTCAAATCAGATATCAATGTGATATCAGATTAGCAGGTGCTCGGACGCTACTCAATGGCCGTGACGAAATCGATGAGTTCTTCCATGCGGCCGAGGAGCGCCGGCTCCAGATCGCGGTAATCGCGCACCCGCCCGAGGATCCGTTTCCAACCCATCGCGATGTCCGCCTGATCGGCGTGCGCCCAGCCGAGCGCGGCAAGCGTGCCCTTCTTGATGTCGATGCTCCGGGGTATCTGTGGCCACGAATCGAGGCCGAGCCTCGCGGGCTTCACGGCCTGCCACACGTCGATGTAGGGGTGTCCAAGCACGAGCACGTTGCTCCGGTCCACGCCGCGCAACGCCTCCTCAACCAGTCGTGTCTCCTTCGAGCCGGGCACGAAGTGGTCCACCAGCACGCCGGCTCGCCGTCTGGGTGTGGGCTGGAAGTCGTTGAGGACCTCCGCGAGGTTGTCCACGCCGTCGAGCAGTTCGACGACGACGGCAACCTCCCGCAGATCGTCTCCCCAAATCCGTTCCACCAGCTCGGCGTCGTGCCGGCCCTCCACCCAGATGCGGGACGCGCGCGCCACCTTTGCCCGGCTGGTGGGGGCGGCAATCGAGCCCGACGCCGTCAGCTTCAGACCGCCGTCGGCCTGAACCTTAGGGGGTGTGGCCACAATCGGCTGGCCATCGAGCCAAAAACCTGGGCCGAGCGGGAAGCCGCGGACCTTACCGTGGCGATCCTCGAGCTGGACCACATGGATCCCGCCGGATTTCTCCACTCGCACGACGGCGCCCACCCAGCCTGTCTCGACGTCCTCGAGGACCATGCCCGGCTCGACCGGGACTTCAGGGAGATGCTTCTTCGGCGCGGGGTTGGCGAGGGGATCGGTGTCGTAACGCACCACGGCATCGTATGCGCCGCGCGGCTCCGCTCCCCGGAGGCGCCGCCGGTGCGCATCATCTTCGCCTCGGGCGCCCCAGGCTGGGGACGGGGTCGCGGTCGTGTTACCGGTCCGGTATCGCGTGCGGTCGCCGGTGCGGTATCGCGTGCGGTCGCCGGTGCGTGCGGATTCGGGCTGGGGACGGGTCTAGACGGGGCCGGGCGGTGGCGTGTGTGCTGGGGGCCGCGGAGGCGGTTCTGGGTCTGGAGACGGGCGTGTGAGCCGTGTAGAAATGGTGAGAATTCAACGAAATAGGTCTTGCACTCGAACGCGTGTTCGAGTATTATGAAGTATGGAAACACGACTCGACTGGGCGACAGCCACAAGGCGGCTGGGGATGCTGTCGGGTCAGATCGCGCAGTTACATGCGCAGATGGTGTCCATTACTGCACGGGTCATTGAAGACAAGACGTGGGCGTGCCCGGAGATTGGGTCTGTCGAACACTTCTTGGCGTTACAGGCGGGCCTGGACCGCTCCACGATTGGGAAGATCGTGGCGATCGGCACGCGG